>NZ_JBGLYZ010000005.1:0-192359 GCF_047304345.1 Ralstonia sp. Ralssp135 | reverse complement strand
GTGCAGGCTGCCGAAGCCGCCGTATTGCTCAGCGATTGGGCCGCGCCGATGATGCCGCTGGCTGCGGCGCCCTTGGCTGCGGCTGCCTGCACTGCCGTGGCGATCTTCAGTTGGTCATCGCCGGACTGGTTGATGCTGCCGATGGCGCCGTCAACGCCGGTGGTGGGTGTACCTGCCATGGTGCTCTCCTGGATGTCAGTCAAAAGGGTCAAAAGGATCAAACGGAACTACCGGAACTACCGGAACTACCAACTGCCTGGCGGGGGCTGCCGGCCTCGCATCTGCCGGCGACCTCCGTACGACACACCTCACGCGCGGGAAAGGGGGACCCGCTGCGCTACGGTGTTTGCGGCTGGATCGGCCACGTGACCGATTGCCCGCCGCGGTCGAGCACCACACCATCTGAAGCGATGCTCTTCACCTGGAGGCCGCCCTTGAGCCGGGCGCCCTCGAAATACAACTGGCCATCGCGTGTCTGCACAAAGCGCGTGCCGTCTTCGTCTTCATACGTGCTCACGATGGCGGGCAGGCCGTCGGCGCGCGGCGCTTCCGCCACGATGTTCGGCGGCGGCGGGCCATCCCACGCCACGCGGTCGATCACCTCGACGGCCGGCTTGGCGTCGCGCGCGTAGTTGCGGATGCGCTGCCATGCCTGCGCCCGATCGGCCGTGCCGCTCACCACGATGCGGCCATGTCCGTCGTAGGCCACGTTCAGCGCGGCCGTACCGCTTGTGCCGCCCGCGCTGAAGTACTGCTGCGCAGCGGCCAGCAGATCGCTCACCACATACACCTCGCCAATCGACACATCGGACAACCCGCGCGCGCGGCTCAGCAGCGCCTGATGGTCTGCCTCGGTCGGCACGTAGCCGGACACGCGCGACGTGCCGTCCGACGCCGGCGTCACCACAATCTCCGCCGGATCACCCAACGCGTGACGGACCTGCGCTGCACGCGCTGCTGGGTCGCGCCCCCAGAGCGACCAGCCGTCGTGCCCGGCAAACGCCACCACGCCACCGGCCAGCAGCACCGCAAGCCACAGGCCGATGCCGGCTATCAGCCACGTCCGCCCGCGCCCGGCCTTGGTGGACACCCGAGACAGCCACACCGCGGCGGCCAGCGGCAGCCACGACGGCACGCGCTCTGCCAGCACCGCAGCACCCCCACCTTCCACCGCAGCGGCCGGCATGCGGATCGTCCCGACCTTCTCGATGCCGACGCGGATGTCGCCCATGGCAATCACATCGCCCGGCACCACGCTGCGGCGCGTCTGGCCGAAGGGCTGGCCGTTGAGCGTTGGCTCGGCGTCGTCCAGCCGGCGGGCAGAGACGGCAATGCCGCCCACCTCGAACATCAACTCGCGCGCGGCGACGCTGCTGTCGGGCACGATGATTTCGCAGCTGGGCGCCGAACCGACCACGTTGGCGCCCATCCGCAGCGGAATCGATCTGCCGTACAGCGGGCCGCTCAGGAAGCACAGCTTCCAGGGCGATTTATCCGAGTGCGGCGAGGGTTGTATGGCTGGCTGGTTCATGCAGTCGTGAAACAGGCGGCGTGGGCAAGGTACCGACACTGGCCGGCGGCTGGTTGGGTGCCGGCGTGTTGGGCAACGGGCCCGGTTTCCAATCGGTCGATCCCGGCACCGGCATACCAACACCCGGAATCGACACGGCGGGCACGTCGTTCGGGTTGGTGCTGGCGGCGGTCAGGATGCGCGGGGTCAGCAGATAGAAACGCTCCATGTGCTGGCCGGTCTTGTTGGTGTACTTGAACAGATTGCCGATGAAGGGCACGTCTGACAGGAACGGAATGCCCGACTTGGTGTTGTTCAGGCTGTCGGAGTTGAAGCCGGCAATCAGCAGGCTCTTGCCTTCTTCGATCATCGCCTTGGTCACGATCGAACGCTCCTGCACCACGGGCAGTTGCGAGACGCGGTCGTTGGTCAGGTTGCCGTCATCAATGTCGATCGACATCATCACGCTCATCTGCCCGGCCTCGTTGACGATGAGCGGCGTGACCTTCACGCTCGTGCCCGTCGTGATGCCGTACAGCGATGCATCCTGAAAGCCCGACACCGGCACGTAGAAGTGGATGAGGTTTTCAAGGATGGCCTCGGTGTTGTCCAGCGCCAGCACCTTCGGCTTGGCTTGCAATTGCGCATTGCCGCTCTGCGTGAGCGCATTGATGCGCGCCAGCAGGTAGTTGCGCAAGCTGCCGCCAATCGATGCGGTGAGCGCCATGCCGATCGGCGTGGTGGCGCCGGTCTGGCCGTCTTCGGTGGTGCCGAGGTTGAATGTGAGCGGCGGATTGTTGCCGTTGCCGGATTGGAAATCGCCGTGCGTGGTATGCAGGCGCCAGTCAACGCCCAGGCTGTCGAGCGAATCGGTGCTGATGTCGATGATGGTGAGGTTGATCTCCACCAGCCGCGGCTTGGTATCAAGCGAGGCAATCAGGCGCTCGTATTGCGCCATGTGCTCGGGCACATCGCGGATGAGCACGGCGTTGATGCCGGCGTCGGCCTCGATGCGCGGCAGGTCAGGCGGCGCACCACCGCCCGATGCTACCGGTGCCTGCACGCCGTAGCCGGAATCGCCTTGCGCGCCCGCCAGCGGAATCTCGATGCGCGGCACGTTGATGCTGTCGCCGGAACTGAGCTTCATCTGCCGCGTCGGCCCAGTCAGCCGCATGGCGCGCGTAGGCGACATGCCGGGGCTGCTGGCACCCGGGTTGGGTGCGCCTAGCAGGCGACGCATCATGGTGGCAATGCCTGGAATCGTCACGGGCTTGCCAGACCGATTGATCTCCACATCGCCCGCCCAGGCGTACTTGAGTGGGAACGCGCGAATCTCTGCGCGATCCATGCCGCGCGCCGGATCGGCAATCGATGCAATGGCCTGGCGCACCAGTTCCACATAGCGCTTCGGGCCAGACGCGTAGACCGTGTTTTCCTTGTCGCTCACAACCAGAGGAAAGCGCTGATCGGTGATCTGCATGGCACGCAGGATCTGCGCAAGCTCTGGCCCGCTGCCCTTCGGAATCGGGAAGACCTGCGTCTGTGAATCGTCTGCGCGGTCCACGTAGATGAGCGAACCGTCGTAGTACCACGTGAGCCCGTAGGTGGCGCACACCGTGTTGAGCGTGCTGGCCGGCGGGCCCGAGAACTTGCCGTTGATGGTGCCCTCCACCTTCGGGTCGACGACCGCCGTCACGCCTTGGGATGCCGCCAGCTCGCGGATGAAATCGCCCACCTTCTTACCTTCCGCCACCAGCGTGTAAGACCGGTTGCGCCAGCGCAGCTCAGCCGCCTGCACCATGGCCGCAGTCGTCAGCAGCCACAGACAGGCCGCCGATGCACTCCACCGCAGGAATCGATAGCGTTTGTTCACGCGTGTTCTCGCTCGGTTATGTTGTTGTTTGTTCGGCGCCATCTCGCGATCCCCTCGCTAGAAAGGCGCCACACCGCCGTAAAACACCTGATCGAGTGCCATGCGGGCAAAACGCAGCACTTCGCGTCCGCCCCACCCCGCCAGCACCACGATGGTCACCATCACTGCAATCAGCCGCACCGACAGGCCGATGCTCTGATCCTGGATCTGCGTCACTGCCTGCGCGATGGCAATCAGCAACGCCGATACCGTCGCCACGGCCACCACCGGCAACGAGACCAGCAGCACCAGCAGCAAGCCCTGGCGTGTGGCTTCAAGAATGGTGGCGCTCATGTTCATGGGCCTGTCTCCTTGTGCGGTCCGTGCGGTCCGTGCGGTCCGTGCGTTCTGTTTGTTCAGGCGGGGTTGGTCACCCAGCCCACCGTGTTGAGTTCAATGGCTTCGTCGATCTCCTGGTACGACAGCACCGGCAGATCGCCAAACACCGGTTGCAACATCGTCTTGACGTAGCGCCTGCAATTGAGCGACACCATCACCGCCAGCGGGCGGCCATGCCGGTCTTTCTCCAGCGGGCGTGTGCCGCCAAGGATCTTCACCACCTGGTCGGTAATCGCCTGCTTGGCCTCACGCGTGAGGCTCAACACGCTGCCCTGCTTGGTGTGCACGACGGCCTGCTCGATGCGCTCCTGCAAGGACTGCTCGAACAGCACTACATCGAGCACGCGGCTGGTGCCGCAGAACTGCTCGGTGATCTGGCGGTGCAAATCCACGCGCACCAGTTCCACGAGGCCGATCACGTCTTCGGGCTCCTTGGGCGACCACGTGATCAGGCTCTCGAAAATGGCGCGCAGGTTGCGAATCGACACGCCCTCCTGCACCAGCCGGCGCAGCACTTCCGTAATGCGCTGCGGAGGCACCAGGCGTGTGAGTTCGGCCACCAGCTCGCCGTGTTCGCGGCGCATGATCTGGATGAGGTTCTGCGTTTCCTGAATGCCGATGAGCGACGCGGCATTGCGCTCGATGAGCGTTTCGACTTCGGCCGCGAGGCGGTCTTCGGAGGGCACGGCGGCGTCCGAAATCGCATCGCGCTCCGGCAGCGTGCCTTCGGCGGCCAGCACGTCCTGCACAAGCAGCGCGTAACCGTGGGCGGGCAACGCCGCATCCCAGTTCAGTTGCACACGCGGGAACACCGCGCCGAGCCTGCGCTGCACGCGCGATTTGGCTTCGGCCAGGCGGGTCTGCAAGGCAACGAGTTCGATCTCGCCGCGCAGGTCTTCAGACAGGCGCACCGCAATGGGTGCCGCAATGCCTTCTGCGGGCGAGCCAGCTTCGGGCTCGGTCAACCGCCGTGCGTCGGGGCCGAGCACCAGCAGATCGAGCGGCGGGGCCTGCCGGCGCTGGCGCATGCGCAGGAACGCCGCGGCCGCGGTGCCGATCGCCAACAGCAGGAACGACCACTTCGGAAACCCAGGCACCAGCAGAAACGCCAGCAGCACACCGCTGGCCATCAGCATGCCGCGCGGGTGGGCGGTGATCTGCGCGCCGATCTGCTGACCAAGGTGGCGTGCTTCACGATCCCGCGTCGCCACGCGGGTAGTGACGATACCGGCTGCAATCGACACCAGCAGCGACGGAATCTGCGAGGCCATGCCGTCGCCGACCGTCAGGATCGCGTAACGGTGCAGCGCATCGCCAATCGACATGCCGTGCATGAGCGCACCCACGGCAATGCCAGCCAGGATGTTGATGACCGCGATGATGATGCCCGCGATGGCGTCGCCCTTGACGAACTTCATCGCGCCGTCCATCGCGCCGTGCAGCTGCGATTCCTGCTCCAGCGCTTCGCGGCGGCGCTTGGCTTCGTCCGACGTGATGATGCCGGCGCGCAGATCCGCGTCGATACTCATCTGCTTGCCGGGCATGGCATCCAGCGAAAATCGCGCACCGACCTCCGCCACGCGCTCCGAGCCCTTGGCGATCACGATGAACTGCACCACCGCAATCACCAGGAACACCACGCCGCCCACGACGAAGTTGTTGCCGACCACCAGCTTGCCGAACGTGTCGATCACGTGGCCTGCATTGGCCTGCAGCAGGATCAGCTTGCACGACGCGATGTTCAGCGACAGCCGGAACAACGTCGTGAACAGCAGCACGGCCGGAAATGACGAGAACGCAAGTGCTGACGGCAGATAGATCGACACGCACAGCAGCACGATGCTGGCCGCCAGATTGAGCGAGATGAGCCCGTCCAACACGACGGTCGGCAGCGGCAGTACAAAGAGCGCGACGACCGCCACCACAAACACGGCAATCGCAATGTCGTAGTTCACCAGCCGCGCCCAGCGCAAGCCGGAGAGCGGAACGTCCAACACTGCAGCAAGATTGCGAGGCTTTGCCATGGAGCGCCTTTGGGCCGTGTGGGCATAGCCCACGAATGTCCGTAGAAGACCGGCGCCGTTCAGCACCCGCTTCCCTTGCGAAAAGTGTAGAAGTGGGGGGCCTGTCCGCTCAACGCTGAAACTCGTAGTCGTGCAGCCAATCTCTGACGAAGTTTCGGGGTCGACTACGTTTTTCGGTAGTTCATCGCAGCGTGTGCGCGCCACTACAGTAAGTGCATTCACTTGCCACGCGAGAGGCCACGGTTGAATGCTTCGAATGTGGGTGCCGGCGATGTCCGCGCGCCGATCCTGTTTGGCGAAGAGCACATCGTGGTCGATGCGGAATCGATCCGCCTGGGTGCGACGGCGCGCGCAGAGTCCTTCTCTGAAACCGCGCAGGACCTGCGGGCCGCGCACGGTGCTCAGGAACGACAATTGCTGCTGCGCGCAGTCTTGCGCAGCATCGGCTTCGACTGGCTCTGCTACTACCGGCTGACACGCATTGGGGAATCGATTACGCGCGTGCTGTACTTCCGTGCGTATTCCCCGCCGAACTGGCCCAAGCGCTACGTCGACGAACGCTACTTTGAAGTCGACCCGCGGCTGGCCTTCGCGCTGCGCTACGAATGGCCACTTGTGTGGGATCTGGCCGACCTGGGCGCCGCACTCACCGCTCCGGCAGATGCGGATCGCCTGCACCGCCTGCTGCAAGACGCCGAACGCGCCGGCCTGCGCAGCGGCATCAGCTTTGGTGTCGTCAGCCCGCGCAGCCTGGAGCACAGCGTCATCTGCTTTGGATCGGGCAACAACGCCAAGGGCTGGATTGCCGACAACGTGGTCGGCCAAGCCTATGCCGTGGGGCTGGGCCTGCATGAATTTCTTATGCAGCACGCCAAGCCATTGCATGAAGACACGCACGCGCGCGCGCTCACGCAGGTGCAACGGCAAATTCTGGAGTTCATCACCAGCGGGTTATCGGACAAGGCGATTGCCGAGCAGCTCAACATGTCGCCGCACAACGTCGACTATCACCTGCGTCAGCTCAAGAAGAAATACGGTGCGCAGAACCGCGTGCAGCTGGCCTATATGGCCGGGCGCATGTTCATGACATGAATACGCTCGACGCCCGCATGCTCTCGGCTGTGGACCAGACACTGGCACGTACGCTGTCGCGCCTTTACCTGGCGCGCGCGGCACTACCGTTTTCCGTAGGGAACACGCCCTACGAAGCGCGTTGCGAAGCCCATGCCGTGCAGGCTGCGGCACAGGCCTACCGCTTCACGCTGGGCGATGCACCGGGCTGGCTGCTGCTCGATGCCGCCGCTGAGCATGCATGGCTGGCCGACGCCGCAGATGCGCACGTGCCGCAAGCCCTGCGCTGCGCGGTGCTGGCCGATGCCTTGGCGCCACTCGCACGCGGTATCGAACAACGCAGCGGACGTGCGCTTACATGGTTGCCGGAGGCCGCCTCGCCAGAGGTCCTGCTGGACCGGCCAGACGTCCTGCAGATGATGATCAGCCGCCACGATGACGCACCCATCGAAGACGGTGCCGCGCCATGGCTGGCGCGCGCCGGACTGCTGTTCGACGCGCCCAACGTCCTGCCCGAACTGTGCCCGACCGAGCTGACTGCGGAGCCCCTTCCGCTGGCCGCCTTCATGGGCACGCACGTGCCGCTGCGCTTCGAGCTGGGCGCCACCTTTCTGTCGCGCCGGGACTTTGCCGGCATTGCGCTGGGCGACATCGTGCGCATCGAAAAATGGCTGCCTGCGGGCGATGCATTGCGCTGCGTGGCCCGTGTGCGCGGGCGGCTGCACCTGCGTGTGTTCGGACAAGTGCAAGGCACGCGCATCGTCGTGGAAAACGTGGAGGAAAAGCCAATGACAACCGAGAACCCAGCCCCGAACACCGCTGCATCCGGCACCGAGCCCACGGCGCGCCCGCTTCCCACCGACAGCCTGGACGACATCGAACTCGTCACCACCTTCGAGTTGGAAGAGCGGCGCCTGTCGTTGGCCGAACTGCGTGCGTTGCGGCCCGGCACGGTCATGGAGCTGGCGCAGCCACTCAACCAGGCTGTCATCCGCATCCTGGCCAATGGCATGCCGGTGGGCGAAGGCCACCTGATTGCTGTCGGCAACCGGCTTGGTGTGCGCGTATCGCGCTTCATCGGTCAGGCGGCACCGGGGCAGGCATAACGCCCAGCCCTCCCCTCAACAAGAACAACGCATCGACACACTCGACACGCCCCATGGGAAACCTGCCCAATCCCGTAGCGATGATCGCCGTGGTGGCGGCGCTGGGCATCGCGCCCTTTGCCGCGCTCATGGTCACGAGCTACACCAAGCTGGTGGTGGTGTTTGGCCTGCTGCGCTCGGCGCTGGGCATTCAGCAGGTGCCGCCCAACATCGTGCTCAACGGCATCGCGCTGATCCTGACGGTGTTCATCATGGCGCCGGTCGGCATGGACATGGTCGACAACCTGCGCGGGCGCAACTTCAACCTGAGCAGCCAGATGAGCGTGGATGACGTGATCGCCATCCTCGATGCGGCGCAGCCGCCGGTGAAGAAATTCCTTCAGACACACACGCTGGAATCGGAGCGCAACTTCTTCGTCAAATCGGCAACGAGCATCTGGCCCAAGGAGCGGGCGGCCGGCCTGAAGAACGACGACCTGACGGTGCTCGTGCCGAGCTTCACCCTCACCGAGCTGATCAAGGCGTTCCAGGTGGGCTTTGTGCTCTACATCATCTTCGTGGTGGTCGACCTGGTGGTGGCCAACCTGTTGCTGGCGTTGGGCATGCAGATGATTGCGCCGACCACCATCTCGGTGCCGTTCAAGCTGCTGCTGTTCGTGATGCTCGATGGCTGGTCGGTGCTCGTGCACGGGCTCGTGCTGTCTTATCGATAGAGGTAGCGACCATGCGTGCCAGTGCTTTGATCATTGCCGCCATGGCATTTGGCGCTTGCATGGCAACCACGTCTGCCGTGGCAGGCCCGCGTATTGATGCACGAGCCTTCGCCACGCTGGCAGCCACGTGCGCGCCGCGCGTTGACCGCGTCACGCTCGAAGCGCTGGTGCGTACAGAGTCTGCCTACAACCCCTATGCGATCGGCGTGGTGGGCGGCAGGCTCGAGCGCCAGCCCGCCACGCTGGAAGAAGCCGTGGCAACTGCGCATTCGCTGGAACGCCAGGGCTACAACTTCAGCGTGGGGCTCGGGCAGGTCAACCGCTACAACCTCGCACGCTTTGGCGAGACGCTGGAAACCGCGTTCGATGCCTGCCGCAACCTGCGCGCAGGCGGCACCATCCTGGCTGAATGCTTTGCACGCTCATTGCCGCGCTATGGAGATCAGCAACAGGCGTTGCGCGCGGCGCTGTCGTGCTATTACAGCGGCAATTTCGAGACCGGCTTCCGCCACGGCTATGTGCAGAAGGTTGTCGCCAATGCGGGCGACGTGCCGGCCATCGTGCCCGACGCCGCCCGTGGACGGATCGAGCCAATTCCTGTCGTGCCCGCCGGCGGCGGTACGCCCGCTCCCAGGGCGCCACGCCCGGTATCTGCGCCCGCGCAGCCACGAGTGCTGACCGGCAGCACATGCACCGGCCAGACCGGCCGGCAGGTGATGATCCTTGCATGTAATCGCGCCGACGGCACATCGTGCCTGCGCTGCGTGGCGCTGCCGCGCTGAACGCCGCGCGGCAGCTTCCACATCCCCATCCCGGTCAGATCAGGTTCAGGCGGCCCGCAATGTAGGCCAACTGAGCGCGGTTGGTCGCGCCGTAGCGACGGCGAATCAGGCGTAGGTGGTAATCAACGTTGTGCGCCGTGGTGTGCAGCTTGATGGCGATTTCCTTGTCGCTCATGCCGGCAGCCAGGCACGTCAGCACTCGGCTTTGCATGACGGTGAGCGGTGCGTCTTCACCAGATACGCGCGTGTTGCGCGTGAACGTTTGCAGCGGCGCCCGCCAGACCTGATGCAGCGCCATGCCAAAGAGGATCGACTGGCCAAGCACGCTGTCGCTGATCCATTCCCGCCCCGCATGCGGCGAACTGAGGCTGACAATCGCATGGTTCATGCCCTTGCCCGCACCCAGGCTGAACATCACGCCGCTGCGCAAGCCGTGTTCGTCCATCGTCTGCAGCAGCGCGCGCATCGCTGGTTCCATGCGCGCCTGGCCCCGCGCGAGCGATGCCAGATCCCACACCAGCGGCATGCCCGTGGCAAACACCGCAGGCAGGCGCGGGTCGACGGTGAAGAGGCGCTCGTCGCAGTAGCGCTGCAGGAACCGTGGCGCCACGTAATTCTTGAGCATGGCCACCGTGGGCGGCGCGTTTTCGTGGTGTTCGGTCAGCGCGTAGGTGAGCGAAGAAAAACCCATCAACCCCATCAGCCCGGACACGATGCGCGCACGCTCAGCCACCCCGCGTGCGGCCTGCAGCTCGGCAGCCAAGCGCAGTCGACCCGGCTGTGCGGGAGCGGGCTCGAACAGCAGCGCGTGCTCGTCCACCGAAACCATGTCCGTCCCCGGCGGCAGCGGTACGAAAAAGCGGTCGCCATTGGCGGCATCGTCCGCGGCAGTGCGCGCGGCCAGGGAATCGGCGTGCCCCGGCAGCGGCGCAGTGTCCGCCTTCGCGGATAGCGCATCCAGGTCAAGCTGGACGGAAGTGCTTGCGTGGGTGGAAACGCCAGACTGCGCGCCCGCCGCCTTGAGCGCGGTGCGCATGTCCATCAGCAGCGCCAGGTCTTCGGCGCGGGGGAAACGTACTGCCTGCAGACCATCTGAGCGATGTGCGGCGGCCATTGCCGTCCTCCGGTCACGTTGGAAACACCTGCTTGGCCGCCGGAATGCTTCCGGCCATCGCCAAGGCTGTTTCCCCCCCGGGGGATGACATTGCTGCGCGGTGACCCTGAGCACCGCTGGGCACAGATCGTGAAAAGCGACGTCCGGCCTACGTTTTGGCGCATTGTTGCAAGCCGGTGGCAACGTTGTCCAACAAAACTTTTTAGTGCCCCACCATCGACGCGGCTTATGTCGCAATGCAGCGAACCATGCCTCTGACAATGGCTGTGGGGCCGCGCGTCCATGCCCCTTGCCGCATGCCGGGCATCACTGTGTCAGGATTGACCGTGCGTTATATCCAACCCTATATTGCGGATAACTCTTCCAATCTGTCGCCGGCACCCAACGCGTCACCTCTCGGTTCGCGAGAATCACTCGGCCGGCCGATGGCACCTTCGCTCACTATTCGCATGTCCACATCCATCTGGACGCCTCTGCTGCTTTCACTCAAGGTGGCCGGCTGGGCGACCGTCCTGAACCTCGTGCTGGGCGTGGGCGCAGCCTACACGCTCGCTCGCACGCGCAGCCGCCTGCGCGACGTCATCGATTCCGTCCTGACCCTGCCCCTGGTGCTGCCACCAACGGTGCTCGGTTATTACCTGCTGGTGCTGCTGGGCCGGCGCGGCACGGTCGGCGGATGGCTAGACAGCATGGGTATCCAGCTCGTCTTTACGTGGCAGGGCGCGGTGATCGCCTCCACCGTGGTGGCGTTTCCGCTGGTCATGAAGTCCGCGCGCGCCGCCTTTGAAGGTGTGGATCATCAACTGGAAAGCGCGGCGCGCGTGCTGGGCTTGCCGGAGGCCGCAGTCTTCTTTCGCGTCACGCTGCCGCTGGCCGCACGCGGCATCGCCGCCGGCGTTCTGCTGGCGTTTGCGCGCGCATTGGGAGAATTTGGCGCCACGCTCATGATTGCCGGCAACCTGCCCGGCCGTACGCAGACGCTTTCCGTCGCCATCTACGAAGCCGTGCAGGCCGGCGACGACGCCACGGCCAACACGTTGGTGTTGATCACCTCGCTCACCTGCATCGTGGTGCTGGTGGTGGCCAGCCGCCTGCTGCAGGCACGCGCGCCGAGCCTGCAGGAGCAACTGGCATGAGCGGCGGCATGATCGATCTCGTCGTGCAGAAAACGCTCACCAGCGCAGCGCGCGTGTTCTCGCTCGACGTTGCCGTGCGCTCGGAGAGCCGGCGCGTGGTGCTGTACGGCCCGTCGGGCGCCGGCAAGAGCCTCACGTTGCGCAGCATTGCGGGCCTCATGACGCCCGAGCGCGGCCGCATCGTGCTGAACGGCCGCACGCTGTTCGACCACGCCGAGAGCATCAACCTGAGCGCGCAGGAACGCCGCGTCGGCTACCTCTTCCAGGACTACGCGCTCTTCAACCACCTGACGGTGGCGCAGAACATCGCGTTCGGGCTCAAGCGCGGGTGGTTCAACCCGCCGCGCCGCACACGCGACCCGCGCGTGCAGCAGTGGATCGACACGTTCGAGCTGGGCGCCGTCGCCGCCAATTACCCGTCGCAGATTTCCGGCGGGCAGCGCCAGCGTGTGGCGCTGGCTCGCGCGCTGATCGCCGAGCCATCGATGCTGCTGCTCGACGAGCCTTTTGCCGCACTGGACCCGGCACTGCGCACGCGCATGCGTTCCGAGCTGTCCGCCCTGCAAGCGCGGCTGCAGATACCCATGCTGATGATCACGCACGACCCGGCCGATGTGGAGATCTTCGGAGACCACGTGTTCGAGTTGCGCGATGGCCGCGTGGTGGCCGATGCGGTGCGCGCACCCGATGCGGCACCGCTGTCGCCGTATCCACATCTGACGGCTGTGGTGAAGCGCTAGAAAACGCCCAACGCGAGCCCCGTGGCCATGGCCTGCCCCAGGGTGCGGCAGCGCTCCAGCTCGTCTGCGCCAATCTGCTTGGGGGCCAGGATGGCTTCGGGTGTTTGCGCTTGCGTGCAGACGATGATCGGCTCGGCCACGGGCTTGAGCCGCCAGCCGGTGGCAATGCGCTCAATCTGGCGCACCGCGTTCTGGCCATCGCTGCCGGCACAGATCAGGCACGCGTATGGCCGGCCGTTGATACGGTCGAGCACCGGGTAATAGCAGCGGTCGAAAAAATCCTTGATCTGTCCGCTGATGGCGGCGAGGTTTTCCGGTGTCGCGAAGAGATAGCCGTCCGCCGCCAGCACATCGTCGGGGCCAGCCTGCGCCGCGTGCAGCAACCGCGCGGCAACACCGCCCTCTTCTGCGGCGCCTGCCTGCGCGGCCTCGGCCATCTGGCGCGCACCGCCTGTCATCGAGTGGTAGACGATCAGCAGGGTTTTGAGCGTCATGGGGGCTTAGGCCAATCCCAAGATCACGCTCGACGCTTCAAACACCGCCACGGCTTCCACGCCTTCGGCCAGTGCCAGTGTTTCCACAGCCGTGCGCGAGAGCATGGCCACAAGCACGGTTTCCCCGGCCGATGCGGCACTCGCATCCAGCAGGCGCAGGCGCACTTCGGCCTGCACCGCGCCATCGCGGATTTCCGTGACCACGCACGGCAACTGGTTTTCAGCCGAGACGCGCCACTCGCCGGCGCCGCGCATCAGCATCACGGCAGGCGCCTTGATGAGCGCGACGGCCTGCACGCCCGGCGCCAGCCCCAGCACGCGCGTGCTTTCCTGGGTGATGGTGGCGGCAACAGCCTGACCGCCGGGCAGGCGCAGCGTCACCACATCATTGACGGCGCCTGATGCGACCGATTCCACCGTGCCGAACAGCGCGTTGCGCGCGCTCGTGCGCAGCATGAGGCGGCGCAGCAGGGTGACGTCTTCGCTGGCAGCGTGCGCGGCGGCATCCAGGCGCTCGACAAAGCGACGGTGCTCCGCTTCCAGCACGCGGAAGCTCTCGATCAGCCGTTGCGCGCGCGGCGTCAGCACACTGCCGCCACCGCCCTTGCCGCCCGTGGTGCGCACGACCAGCGGCTCGCCGGCCAGGTTGTTCATGGTGTCGATGGCGTCCCACGCGGCCTTGTAGGAAAGACCCACAGCTTTCGCGCCTGCGGTGATGGAGCCGGTCTGCCCGATGGCAGCCAGCAGTTCGATCCGGCCGCGCCCGCCCCAATTGTCTTCACCGGCGCGCAGCCAGATGGTGCCGTCGAGTTCCAGCATGTCGTCTCGTCTTGGATGGAGATTGCAACATGCAAGATGTTAACGCTGATTGGTCGACTCAAGCCGCCGCCAGGCGCGGCGTACGCACATGCAGCAGCACCGAGCGCGAGAGCAGCAGACCGCCCAGGAAGCCGAACAGCGCGCTGAACATCGCCATGAAGCTGGCAGAGTGCGAGACCTCCGGGTGCATCGCCAGCATCACGTTGTAGGCATAGCGGGCGGCGAACAGGCCCACGATCACCACCATCGGCACCCAGCTTCCGGGCACCCGAACGGTGCGGGCCGTTTCAGACACGGCGCCGTTGGGCGGTGACATGTACGTCAGCAGAAACGCCACCAGAACCGCCACCAGCCACATCGTGAGCGCAAGCGGGCTGCCATGGCTTGCCATCGACACACCGTAGAGTGAATACGCGGCCACCACCAGCGGCAGCACGATCAGGCGGCGGCGCGAGACGATGCGGGGCTGCATCTGACGCACCCCGATGGCGATCAGCACGGCAAACACCACGAACACCCAGGTGGGCGTATGCGACACGATGGAGGCGATCGATTCGAGCATGGCGGTCTCCCTGTTGGAATGACGCCAGCTTAGGTGCCGGCCCCCGCACGCGGGAGCGGATTGCGACGAACGGCAGATACGCCGGTGTGAACGGCTCAGCCAGCCGTACAGCTAGCCGCGCTGTCAGCCCAGCGCGGCGCGCACGCCGGCATCCACCACCGACAGGTGCGCACGCAGCAAACGGTCGAAACCTTCGGCCGTGACCGGCTTGCCGATGTAATAACCCTGGATTTCCTGACAGCCCGCCTTGGCGAGAAACTCCACCTGGTCGGCGTCTTCCACGCCTTCGGCGGTGACGGTCATGCCCAGCGCGCGCGCCATGGCGACGATGGCCTCCGTCAACGCCACGGAATCCGGATCGCCCGGAATGCCGGTGATGAACGAGCGGTCGATCTTCACGTTGCTGATCGGGAAGCGCTGCAGATACGACAGCGATGAATAACCGGTGCCGAAATCGTCGATCGAGATCCGGATGCCCTGCGCGGTGAGCGCATCGAACATCGGTCGGACCTCATCCGCACCGCCCATCAGCAGGCTTTCGGTAATTTCGACTTCGAGCGCGGTAGGCGGCAGGCCGGTGTCGGCCAGCGTCTGTTCGATCATGGGGACCACGTCCCCGGCCTGGAACTGGCGCGCCGACAGGTTGACCGCCATACGGAAGTCATAGCCCAGCGCCTCGTACCAGATCACGGCCTGTTCGCACGCGCGCCGTAAGACCCATGCGCCAATCGGCACGATCAGACCGGTCTCTTCCGCCACCGGGATGAACTCCACCGGCGAGATCGCCCCAAGCTTGGCGCTGTTCCAGCGCAGCAGCGCCTCGGCCCCGACGATACGATGGCTGGCCAGGTCGTACTTGGGTTGATAGACGAGCTGCAGTTCGTTGTTCTCGCGCGCATCGCGCAGCGCGTTTTCCAGCATGTAGCGGCGTTGCAGCCGGGCGTTGAGCTCAGCCGTGTAGAACTGCGCACGGTTGCGGCCGTTCTGCTTGGCGCGGTACATGGCGGCGTCGGCCGAACGCAGCAGGTCGGAACCCGAAATGCCGTCATGCGGATACAGCGCCACACCAATCGACACGCCCAGGTAGTAACGCCCGTTGACGGTATCGAACGGCTCGCGCATGGCTTGAAGCAATCGTTCAGCCAGCAACGCAATGCGCTTTCCTTCGACACGCTGGTCGATCAGGATGACGAACTCGTCGCCGCCCAGGCGGGCGATCACGTCACCGGGGCCGATGCAATCGGTCAGGCGTGCGGCGGCGCTTTGCAGCAGCGTGTCGCCGCAAGCATGGCCGGCGGTATCGTTCACGCTCTTGAAGCGGTCGAGATCGAGGAAGAACAACGCCAGCTCACGGCTCTCGTCGCGGGCGCTCTCAATGGTGCTTTCGAGGTGCGCGATGAAGAAGCTGCGGTTGGTCAACCCCGTGAGCGCATCGTGCGCGGCGAGATGGCGCAGGCGCTGCTCGGCGCGCTTGATATCGGTGATATCGGCAAACGACAACATCACGCTGCTTGGTGCCGGCTCAGCATGGCGACGGATGGGGATGATGTTCTGCCGCACCCACATCAGCTCACCGGTCTTGAGCAACAGCCCGTACACGCGACCGAAGATGGGTTCGCCGGTGCGCAGCACCATCCCGGACGGCATCATGGTCGAACCAACTTCCTTGCCGTCTTCATCCACCACGCGTTGAATCGGGTCGAGCCGATTGCGCCCGACAAGCTGCCCCGGGCGCACGCGCAAGATGCGCTCGGCGCTGGCGTTGGCAGCCTGCACCACGCCGTCCGGCGACATGATCACGACGCCTTCGTGCAGGTTCGAGATCGCCAGCCGATAGCGCTCCTCGCTTTCGGCCAGGCCCCGTTCGACGTTGTCTTTCTGAATGGCAACGCCTGCCAGGTGCGTGACGTCGTCGAGGAAATGCTGTTCTTCTTCCACAGGCATGCACGATTGCCGATAGAACAGCCCGAGCACGCCAAGCTTGTCGCCGCGCGATGAGCGAATCGGCAAAGCCCATGCGGAAACAAAGCCCGCTGCCAATGCTGCCGTGCGCTCGTGTTGCCAGCGCGGGTCGGTCGCAATGTTGTCGATGAAAACGGCCTCACCCAGATACACGGCACAGCCGCATGCGCCAGCGTCGGGACCGACGGGCGTGCTCTCCAGCGTGGCGGCATAGCCCGCAGGTAGCGTCGGCGCAGCGGCCACACTCATGGTCTGGGAGTCGGCGTCCAGCAACAACAGCGCCGACATGGCATTCGGATAGACCTGCTCGACGTACAGGCACAGGTGGCGCAGCACAGTCGACAGCGTCGCATTGGAGGCAAGTTGCGCAAGCACGGCGTTCTCCGAAGCGAGCAGACGGCGCGCATGCAGCGCTTCGGCGCGAGCCTGTACGGCATGGCGCTCCAACGCATGGCGCGACACGGCCTCGCGCAGCACGAGCATGACGGCGGGCTGACCTTCGTGCTCGCACGCAGCGGCTTCGCTGGCAACCAGCACGTGCGTGTAGTCGGCGCGCACCAGACGGTGTTCGACCGGCTGGGCAGAAAGGCCGCTGCTCACCATGCCTGCCAGGCGCGGAATCACCTGGGCAACGTCATCGGGATGAATCAGGCCGGCGAGTTGCAGGCCCGTCAGTTGCGCGGGATCCTGCGCGCCCAGCAAGCGGGCGGCCGCCGGGTTGGCTCGCACCAGCCGCCCGTCCACGGTCAGCAATACCGCGTCGGACGACAGCCGGGACAGCGCGTCGAAATCGGTACCGCGCATATCAGTCATCGCACCCGCCATGGCCGCCACCGGACGTTGCGCGGCTTCGGAGCGCGGCGCAACGTCTGTAGGAGAGGCTCCGGCCTGCGCCGGAAGAAACTGGGTCATGGGCAATGCGATGGCTTGAGCGATAGCAGCAACAGCGACGGCAATGGGAAAGCGAGAGGCAGACTACACGTGTCTCGCCCCTAACCACAACGGCGCGCCGGTGGAAAACTGAAGGGTTCAGCGTGTGATACCCCTGAGGGGCGTGTGGTGGCCACCCTACGTTGGCATGACCCAAGAAAAAACCCGCGCTCAGTTGACGAGGCGCGGGTTGAAATCTCTGGACCGTGTCGATCTGTTCCAGAGAGGAGAACCGACCCGTGAGGCAAGCGACGCAAAGCTCCATCGCATCACCATGTTAGGAATCATAGTGGCCCCCTTGGAAAAACAAAGGACGGAAAAGACCGGATATTCCATCGCATTTTCATTTCCGCCGACCCATTTGTTTTGGCACTGCACGAACCCCGTTGCTGCTTGTCCCGTCTGCTTACATCGCCTGCATGTGCGAGCCTTATGTGCGGTTCGTTTCACGATGCGACGATGCCGGAAAAAATCTCCCCGGCATATTGGTTGGTCGCTACATTGGTGAGAATGTTCCAACCCGCCCGATTATGTCGTTCACATGAAGTATTTTGCGCAGGCAAAATCACGCTTGAGTGACCCATGAGGCAGATTGCCGCGTCAAGTTCGGGCGCGGCGTGCCGTTAGTGGTCGAAAGAGCGCGTCTGCCCCGTGACCTAGCAGGCGCAAATTGGATGCACGTGTCTGGACTGTCATGCCGTCTCTGTCTCCCCCCAATCGATCGCTTTCACGGCGCACCACGCGGTTGTTGATTGCCGTGAGCGTGCTGGCCGCACTTGTTGCGTTGCCCCGCGCGCACGCTTTTACGCCACCTACGGCCGGCGCCGCGCCTGCCCCGACCCGACCAGCTGTTGCTGCCGCCGCGCCCACCCCGATTCCGGCCGCCAAGACAGCCAAAACCACGACTGTTGCCTCCACGGCCCCGACCTGCCAGGCGATCATGCAGCGCCTGTCCGGCAGCTTGGCGGCCACGCCCAGCACAGCCGACAAGCCCGGCACCGTGATGATCGACGTCGACAAGGCAGGCGTGATGATGGCCTGCAGCCATTCCGACTCGATTGCCATCCCCGTACCGGGCGGCAAGCCCCGATGACATCCTTCGCCTTCGCACACCGCGCCATGGCCGGCATGCTGGCAGCGCTGGCGGCGCTGTCCGTGCCGGTGGCCGGTGCGGAGCGCTGGATCCAGCTGCCCGATCAACCGGACAGCTACGCATCGCTTGACGTCGGCAGCATCCAGCGCATGCCCAGCGGCCCGGTCAGTGCATGGGTGCGTGTAGAAGCGTCCAACCGTGCGGGCATGCGTTCGCTGCAGCGCATGTTCGGCGCCTTTCGCGGCGACATGGCCGATTTTCTGTACACCGTCGATTGCCGCAGCCGACAGTTCTCGGTCTCGCAAGCCAAGCTGTATCAAGGCGCGCTGACCGTCAGCGAAAGGCAACTCGCCAACGATGCGGGCTGGCAACGCGTAGACGCCGTCGGCCTGGCCGGCGAGGTGGCGCGCCAGCTCTGCAGCGGATAGCGTCCTGGCTTCTTGCGTCGCATCGCGGTGCCATCGTTGGTAACATCGACGCGTGCGCCCCGCTCCCAAGTCCCCTTCGCTTCAACCTGCCGACCCTCGCGTAACCGCAGACGCAAGCGTCTTCGGCACGCTTGCACGCGGCTCGCGCGCGTCGCTTGAGCGCGTGACGAATCTGGGCGACGGCGTGACCGCCGCCATCTGGCGCAACGAGCACGACGAGGCGCGCTACATCCAGCCCGAGCACCACACGCTGTCGGTCTATCTGCAAGGCGGCTACACCACGCACCGGCAAGATCTACCGCACCTGTTCGGCGCGCCGGGCCGCGTGTGCATGCTGCCGGCCGAACACCAGTCGAGCTGGGTGATCGAGCAGCCGATGCGCTTCGTTCACCTGTATTTCACGCCCGATGCGCTGGCCGGACACGCTGTACGCCTGCTCGACGCAGAGCCCCGCTTGTTCACGCTGCACGACCGCACCTTCATCGAAGACGCTCATCTCGCACAAGCCTGTGCGAACATCGCCAAGCTCGATTGGACCGACCTGGACGCGCGCATGCTCGCCAACGCGCTGGCTAACGACACGCTGTCGTATCTCGTGCAGACCCAGGGCCGCACACGGGCGCTGGCTGTGCGCGGCGGGCTGGCGCCACACGTGTGCCGGCGCATTGCCGCGCGCATCGACGCCGAACTGCACCTGCCGCTGTCACTCGGGCAATTGGCGGCAGAAGCGAATCTGTCGGAATTCCATTTCGCGCGGATGTTTCGGGCGTCTTTCGGGGCGGCGCCGCATGAGTGGGTGATGCAGCAACGCATGGCGCGCGCGCAAACGCTGCTGCGCACAACCACCCTTGCGCTGGCGACGATTGCCGAGCGCTGCGGCTTTGCCAGCGCCAGCCATTTCAGCCGGCGATTTGCGCTGCAGCTTGGCGCGTCGCCGTCGCGCTACCGGCAGGCGTGGCAACGGGGCTAGCCCGCAATCTGCCAAGTCAATATGCGAACGACCGTGCATTGCGATCGTTTGGTTGTCCTGGTCGTCCATATCGGCCGAAAAGCTGCGCTGGACTAGCGTTTTCCACGATAGAGGCGCATCGGTGGGCGCAGTAACGTTGAGATGGGTTCCCCATGGAGACCGCCATGTTTACCCATATCCTCCTGCCGACCGACGGCTCCGAGCAGTGCCGCAAGGCCATCGACGGCGCGCTTAAGCTGGCGCACGCAACCGGTTGCCGTCTCACCGCCTACACGTGCATTGAAGAATTCCCCAACATGGCCTATTCGGCCGGCGTGGGCGAGTGTCCGCATGCGCATTACATGGAAACGGTGCAGGGCTACGCGAAGGACTGCATCGACCGCATTGCAGAGCGTGCGCGGGAAGAAGGCGTGCAGTTCGACAGCGATGTGTCGCAGTTTGCCGAGCCCTATCTGGGCATCCTCGATGCGGCAAAGCGGCACGCGTGCGACGTCATTTTCATGGCATCGCACGGGCACCGCAGCCTGATGGGGCGACTGTTGATCGGCAACGAGACGCGCAAGGTGCTGACCTACGCGCACGTGCCGGTGGTGGTCTACCGCTAGAAATCCGTTCTCGGGCTCCGCTGCGGACCGAGAATCGATTCCATCTTTGGGCAGCCGCGAATTACATCATCGGCACCGGTTCCGGCCCGCCTTCGCCGGACTCGAGTTCCGCCACGCGCTGGGCGTCACGCTCGCCCACCTGCTTGCGCTGTTCCGGCGTAAGCACCTGCATGATCTTGGCGCCGGCCTGCGCGCGCAATTGCGCTTCGCGGGCAACGGCGCGGCCGAGCGATTCAGTCAGGGCACGCGCACGCGCCTCGTCATACTGGCCTGACGCCACCATCTGATGCAGATCGCGGCGGGCATGCTCGATAGCCTTGCGCTGCTCTCGCGCTTGGGGCATCTGCGCATATTCGATGGCGAAAATCTTGTCGCGCTGTTCTTCGCTCAGCCTCAGGCCACGCAGAAAGGGCGCGCCACCATGATGCGGGCCCATGCCACGCGGGCCGCCGGGGCCCATGCCTGGCCCGCGCTCCATCATGCCCGGGCCATGTGGTGACATGGGTGGCATGGGCGAGAGCGGAACAGCGCCGGGCCCGGCGGTCTGGGCCAGCGCGGCGCACGAAAGCAAAAGTCCGGCGGCAAAACCTGCCACGCGGGAAGTCACTGCGGTCATGTTGAAGCTCCTCATGAGATCGTCGGCCGAGCATGCCGGCCATACGTTCACTGTAGCCATCGACCCTGCACAAAAGGTGGGCAAACAGAGGAGTTTTCTTGAACCTCAGGCGTCGAGTCGGTAACCCACGCCGTAGACGGAATGGATCATGTCGGTGCCCGGGTTCACCTGCTCCATCTTGCGGCGCAGGTTCTTGATGTGGGTATCGACCGTGCGGTCGGTCACGATGCGGTGGTCGTCGTAGATCTGCTCGAGCAGGTTCGAGCGCGACAGAATGCGCCCCGGTGCGCCCGCCAGTGCGGCCAGCAGGCGAAACTCCACCGGCGTGAGGTCGAGGCGCTGGCCGCGCAGCGTGGCGGCATAGGCGGCGCCGTCGATCTGCAAGGCGCTCTCCGGCAGGCCGCCAGCGCGCTGTACGCGGCGCAGGATGGTCTTGATGCGCGCCACCAGTTCGCGCGGGCTGAAGGGCTTGCAGACGTAGTCGTCAGCGCCAAGCTCGAGGCCGAGCAGGCGATCGATTTCTTCCACGCGCGCCGTCACCATGACAATGGGCACCTCGCTGAAGGCGCGCACCTCGCGGCAGATCTCCAGCCCGTCCTTGCCGGGCAGCATCAGGTCGAGCAGCACGAGTTCGGGTGAGGTTTCGCGAACGCGCTGCGTGGCATGCGTGCCATCGGCCAGCCACTCGGTCTCGTAGTGAGCGGCGCGCAGATAGTCGGTCATCAATGCGGCCAGCTTGGGTTCGTCTTCAATGATCAGAATCATGGTCGGCTAGCGGATCAAGCACATCAAGAACAGGCAGGCGAATGGCGATCCACAGCCCGCCCAACGGCGAAGGTCTGGCTTCAATGGTGCCTCCGTGTGCAGCGACGATGGTCTGGCACAGGCTCAGGCCCAGGCCAGCCCCGCCCTGCGCCCGGCTGCGCGAAGCATCCACGCGGAATAGGCGATCGAAGATGCGCGGCAGCATCGCCTCGGGCACGCCCGGCGCGCTGTCCTGCACGTCGATCTGGTGCCAGTCACCTTCCTGGTGGACATGCACGCGCAGCGTGCCGCCGGCATCGGTGTAGCGCAGCGTGTTCTCCAACAGGTTCTGCATGACCTGCCGCAGGCGCTGCGCGTCGCCCTTGACCCTCGTTGCATGCGACGGTGCCTCCGGCATGTCCAATTGCAACGCGATGCCCTTTTCCATCAGGCGGGGCGTGAAGCCCTGCACGGCGCCGCACACGGTATCGGCCAGGTCGAGCGGCTCCATGTGGAAGGCGAGCGCGCCCACATCCGCCAGCGAGAGTTCGTACAAGTCGTCGATGAGCTTGCTGAGCGTCGACACCTCCGCCTGCAATGAGGCGAGCGAGGTGGCCGTCAGCGGGCGCACGCCGTCTTCCAATGCTTCCAGTTCACCGCGCAGCACGGCCAGGGGCGTGCGCAGTTCGTGCGAGATGTCGGCCGTGAGCTGACGCCGCATCTTCTGGTTGGCCTCCAGCGACGCGGCAAGGTGGTTGAAATCCGCCGCGAGCCCGCCGAGTTCATCGCGCGAATGCACGTCGACACGGGTAGCGTAGTCCCCATCGGCCATGCGGCGTGCGGCATCCGTGAGCCGGCGCATCGGGGCCAGCAAGCCGCGTGCGAGCAGCACCGCCACCAACGCCGCCAGCAGGACAGACAGGCCCGCGATGATCCACGTGGCACGCAACTGCTGCGCTTGGAAGGCCTGGTCGGCGCCTTCGGGCACCCGCACGCGCGGCGGCATGGCCAGCCAACCAACGGTCTGGCCGTTGTGGCGCAGCTCCTGCCATCGGGCGTTCGGCCCGAGCGGCGGCCCGTCGCCAATGATGACGTTGCGCTGCGCATCAAGCAGCCAGATCGGTGAGTGCGGGATCGGCGGCTCGCCGGGTGGGTGCGGCGGCAGGCTCCCTGCGGGAGGCGGGCCAGGCGGCATGTCTCTGTCGATGCCGCGGTCCGGTCCGGGCGGGAGCGGATCGAAGCGGTGGCCCGGCGGGAGGTCGAAGCGGTCGCCGCCCATGCCATTGGCTCGGGCCCGGGCGCCTTCGCGGCGCAGCAGGCGGAACCACGCCATGCGATCGTTGCGCAGGAAATCCCAGTTGCCGTGCTGCGTGTAGGCGGCTTCCACGCCCTGCGCGAGCACGGCCATGCGCTCGGACTCGCGCGCGTTCACGTAGTCGAGAAAGTTGGCATCAAAGCGCCAGCGCACCGCCGCGCCCATGGCGAGCGCAACAACGATGCTCAGCGTGAACAACGCAACGAACAGCTTCGAGGTAATACCGAAAGACGGGCGCATGGATCAGTCAGGGGCTGCCGGACGCCGCCGGCGGGAGCGGTTGCCGCGCTGCCCGGCAGCAGGCACGGCCTCATCTTACCGGGCGCGCTGCCGCAGAAAGCCCCAGCATACCAACCGCCTGTGGGCAAAAAATGAGCGAAATGCGAAGAAAGCGTATGCTGCTGCCACGCTGCACACCCGTAGATTCGCGTCCCCTCACAAGGAACCGCCCTTGCCCAGCCGGTCGGCCAACCTCGCGTTTTCGATGCATCGCTGCGCCATGCGCGGCGTGGAAGCCGTCGCCGCAGACTCCGGCCACACCTTCCCGCGCCACACGCATGGCCAGTTCGGCATCGGCATCGTTGACCGCGGGGCCCAGAGATCCTTCAGCGGACGCGGCACGGTAGAAGCCGGCGCAGGCGACGTCATCACGGTCAATCCGTTTGAAGTGCACGATGGAACACCCATCGGCGATGCCGGCCGCGCATGGCGCATGCTTTACCTCGACCCCGGCGTGGTCGCAGAGTTGGCGACGGACCTGCACCCCGGCCACTGCGGCGACGCTGAATTTGACCGCCCGGTCATCCACGACGCAGACCTCGCTCCCCGCATGCGCCTGCTGTTTGCGCAGATGACGGTGCCCGCCGCACAAAGTGATGCATTGCTGCGCGAACAGCTGCTGCTGTCCGTATTGGCAGACGCGCTGCACGCCGCCAACGACCGCGCCAGCAACTACGCCGACGCCGCCCCGGACGCCATCCGGCTTGCCCGCACCCGCATCGATGACGACCCCGCGGCGGCCATCTCCCTGCTCGACCTCGCACAGGAAACAGGCCTGAGCCGCTTCCAGGTATTGCGCGGTTTTACTCGCGTGACCGGTCTCACGCCCCACGCCTATCAAGTGCAGCGTCGCGTGGCCCTGGCACGCCGGCTCATCGCCCAAGGCCAGCCCTTGGCGGAAGTGGCCGCCGCTTGTGGCTTTGCCGATCAAAGCCACATGACGCGGCAGTTCGTGCGCAAGTACGGCGTGTCGCCGGGCATGGTGGCGGCGGCGCGCTAGCGGCATCCTCCCCCCACCCTCCCCCCGCTGCAATTTCGTTCAAGACGCGCACATCGCGCGGGCCCATCCTGCGGCTTCCACACACGCAGGATGCGATATGTCCAAACGACTCCAAGGTTGTCTTTACCTCGCCCTGGCAATGGTGCTGGTGGGCAGCACCGTTGCGGCCAGCAAGATCATCGCGGCGGGCCTGCCGCCATTTACGGCGACAGCGTTGCGCTTTGCGATGGCGCTGCCGCTGTTCCTGTTCATCATGCGCATGACGCGCACACGCTGGCCCGTGCTCGCACGCCGGGATTGGGCCCTGCTTTTCGTGCAGGCGGCTGCCGGCAGCGTGGGCTATACGACGCTGCTCATTTCGGGGCTACGGCACACGTCAGCGGCAGATGCGGGGGTCATCATCGGCACGCTGCCAGTGATGTCGGCGCTGATCGCCATCGTGCTGCTGGGCGAACGGCCCGGGCGCGCGGTGCTGGGGGCGATTGGGCTGGCCACCGCCGGCGTGCTGGCCATCGCCCTGCAGCCGCGCGGCGACGCGACCCATCCGCTGCTGGGCAATCTGCTGGTGATGGGCGCAGTGGTGTGCGAAGGGCTCTTCATCCTGCTCAACAAGCGGTTGCGCACGCCGGTGCCACCGCTTGCGCTGTCGGCATTGATGAGTGCATTCGGTTTGCTGACTGCGCTGCTGCCCGCGCTGTGGGAAGCGCCGTGGCAGTTGCACGCATCGGCGCAGGCAACGCACGCGCTGATGGCCGTGGCGTATTACGCCATCGCTCCGACCGTGGGTGGTTTTGTGCTCTGGTATGCCGGGGCCGCGCGCATGAGCGGTGCGGAGGCATCGTTGTTTACTGCGCTGGCACCTGTGGCAGCCATGGTATTTGCAGCAACGCTGCTCGGCGAGGCCGTCAGCACGCGCCAGGTGGGTGGCATTGCTTGCGTGCTGGCAGCGGTGCTCAGCCTTGGCTTGGCGCGTGCGCCACGGCCAGCAATATCGACGACGTCTTAGGCTTCCGCCTCGGGTGCCGTCACATCTTCCATACGCTCGATGCGCACGCGCACGATGCGGCGGCTGCCGGCTTCAAGGATCACGAAACGCAGGTCGTGGCGTACCAGTGTGTCGCCCACTTCGGGCAGGCGGTCCCATTGATTGAAGAGGTAGCCGCCCAGACTCGTGGCGCTGCCGCCTTCGTCGAGCAGCCAGTCGACATGCAGCACATCTTCGAGACGGCGCAGGTCAGCCTCGCCGGCGACTTCCCAGCAGCCATCGCTGACTTCCACCACGCCCGGCCGTTCGTCTTCATCGGGGAATTCACCGGCAATGGCTTCGAGCACGTCAATGGGCGTCACCACGCCCTGCACGACATCCAGCGAATCCGTCACCAACATCATGCGGCCGCGTGCGCGCTTGAGCTTGTCCATCAGGCGCAGGATGCCGACGTTGTCCGACACCTTGAGCGCAGGCTTGACGCTGCGCTCCACGTCGATGGCACCGCGCGTGTCGAGGTCGCCCATCAAGTCTTTGGCGCGCGCCACGCCAACCAGGTCATCCAACCCGCCGCGGCACACCGGAAACTGGTTATGCGGCACAGCCAGCAACAGCTTGCGCGTGATGGACACGTCGGCATCGAGATCCACCCACGAAATATCGTGGCGCGGCGTCATGATCGAGCGCACCGAGCGCTCGGCCAGGTCCAGCACGCCGCTGACCATGCTGCGCTCTTCGGGGCGGAACACGGTCTCGGGCACGGGCTGGCCAGCGTCGTGCGAGGCGGCCTCGTGCGATTCGGACTCTGCCGGCGCGCCACGGCGGTCGCCCAGCAGGCTCAGCACCGCATCGGCAGTGCGCTCGCGCAGCGGGCGGCGGCGATCGTAGCGCACGGTATTGTGCTGGGCTACCTGGTTGAAGAACTCGATCAGGATCGAGAAGCCGATCGCCGCATACAGATAGCCCTTCGGAATATGAAAGCCCAGGCCCTCGGCAACGAGCGAGAAGCCGATCATCAGCAGGAAGCTCAGGCACAACACCACCACCGTGCGATGCGCGTTGACGAACTCCGTCAGCGGGCGCGAGGCAAACAGCATGGCGCCCATGGCAATCACCACGGCCGTCATCATCACCGGCAAATCGTTGACCATGCCCACGGCGGTGATGACGGAGTCGATGGAGAACACCGCATCGAGAATCACCACCTGCGCGATCACATTCCAGAACTTGCCGTGACCGGTGCCATGGCTTTCGTCCTGCGGCTCGCCGTCCAGACGCTCATGCAGCTCGGACGTGGCCTTGAACAGCAGGAAGAAACCGCCCAGCAGCAGGATGATTGACCGGCCCGACAGATCGACCGGCCCAAGCGTGAGCAGGGGCTTGGTGAGCCCGATCAGCCACGACATAGCGGCCAGCAGCACCATGCGCATCAGCAGGGCGAGGCCTAGCCCGATCACCCGGGCACGGTCGCGCAGCGCTGGCGGCAGCTTGTTGACCAGGATGGCGATGAAAACGAGGTTGTCGATGCCGAGAACAATCTCGAGCACCACCAGGGTGAACAGGCCGATCCAGATGGACGGGTCAGCAAGCCAGGTCATAGCGGGAAATGGAAGACTGCAAAAAGACGATCCGCCGATGATAACCGCAGCGCACGCACGGCCTTGCGCGAATCCCGCGTTGGGTGTTGCAACAAACGGGCCGCGGGGCTTGAAGCCGGCAGTTCAGCGCTGCGCAACCCGGCTGCCGCCTTGGGCGCTGGACTGCGTCGTCCGCACGGGGCGGTAGCCGTCGGTGAGCGTCTTGAGGAAGGCAACGATGTCGCGCACATCGGCCTCGGACAGCACGGGCTTGCCTCCGGGCTTGCCGCCAAACGGCGGCTCCATGTTGACATTGGCACGGTATTGGGGCGGCAGGTCGTCGAACTTGTCGACCGTGCCGTCTGCCTTGCGCGGATACCACTTCTGCGGTTGCGTGTCGCGCTGGGCGTAGAAGCGCACCGCGTCTTCCAGCGAATGGATCGCGCCGTTGTGGAAGAACGTCTTGCGTAGTGCCACGTTGCGCAGCGAGGGCGTGCGGAAGCGGCCGCAGTAGTCCGCGCGGTCTTTCAGGTCGATCCGATCGGGCCCGCACAGGCCCAGATCGAAGAACTTCGGGTCAGCATTGGCCGCCAGCGTGCGGTTGCGCGGAACGCCCACGGCAATGTGGCCGAAATCGGTGAAGGCCGGGAACGCCCCGTCCTGCTTGATGGCGCTCACGTGGCACGAGGCGCAGTTACCCTTGGCCGGATCGGCAAAGGCCTGCAGGCCACGCATTTCCTGCGGCGACAGCTTCACCTGCTTGCGCAAAAACGCGTCGTACTTGCTGTCATACGGATAGAACTCGGACGGCGTCTGCTGGAAGACCTCCAGCACCATCAGCGCCGCACGGAAGGCTGTGTCTTCGTTGTCCAGGATGTCGTTGCCAAACACTTGGCGGAAGGCCTGCGCATGACGGCCATTGCGCAGCTTGGCCACCACGGCGGCCTGCGTGCCGTTGGCCATCTCGTGCGCAGACAACAGCGGGATGCGTGCCTGATCGTGCGTGGAAGACACGCGGCCGTCCCAGGTGTAGCCGCCGGTCGGGCCTTGATCTTCTGAGTCGTTGCCGTCGCTCTCGTAGAAATGCTCGGTGAACGCAGGCACGTTCTGGATATAGCGCAATGACGGCGCGGCACGTACGCCGGTCTTGTGCATGTCTGCGCCACCCAGTTGCACTGACAGATCGTTCGACGGGCCATAAGCATGCGTCGGGCTATGGCAGCTTGCGCAGGACTGCTTGCCCGAAGCAGACAGGGCAGGATCAAAAAACAGCGCCTTGCCCAGCGCCGTCATTGCGGGTACCGACGGGCGGCGCGTGGCCATCATTGTGTAGAAGGCTTTTTCATACGCCGGCGCCGCTGCGGGCTTGGCGGGTGTTGCCGCAGCAGCCGCCGCTGCCGGTGCCGAAGCTCCCACGGTTGCGGCATGGGCCACCGCTGCTTCGCCGCGGCCGCAACCGCCCAATCCGGCAGCCAGTCCAACAAGCACAAGCGCAGAAACGGCGATCACGCGATGAGTTGCAACAGGCAGAAGGCGGCGCATTGGCGATAGGCGAAATTTTGGGAGCCTTGCAAGTTAGCATGGCTCCCATGACACTTTGATGTCGTCAAACGTGTGTCACGTCAGCCCTTGGAGAGGTCCCATGGTGGCAAATGTCTTCAAACGTTCGGTGGCGCCCCTGCTCATCCTGATGATGGTCATCACGCTGAACTGGGGCGAAATCGGCGCTACGCCTGCGTTTTCATCATCAACTTGTCACACACGAAGCACAGACTCCCGCTCGCTTTCGTCCCCCACACAACAATCCAGGGAAATCATGAGCCGAGCGCTTCGTCTTTTGCCGCTGACCGCGTTGGTTGCGGCCAGCATGTCTGCCTGTGGTGGCAGTGATTCGAGCAGCAATGCCTCCGCGTCCACGTCGGGCGTCGTGACGGGCAGCTACTTCGAGAATGCCAAGGTCTGTATCGACGCCAACAACAATGGCAAGTGCGATGCCGGTGAAACCAGCACGCGCACCGACAAGAACGGTGCCTACACGCTGTCGGGCACGGGCCCCATCACCGTTGAAATCGGTACGGACGCCTTCCGCAACGATCCGGACACCGGCGCGCACACAGCTATCACGCAGCCGCTGGTGTTTCGCGCACCGGCTGGCGCCAATGCCGTTGTCAGCGCCATCTCGACCGAACTGGCAGTGCTGATGGACAGCAACGGCGGCGACATCAATGCCGCCAAGACCGCGCTCGCCGCCCGCCTTGGCGTGACGATCGACAAGCTGCTGGAAGACCACAACAAGGAAACCGACGCTGGCACCAAGGCTGCGCTGCAGGCTGAAATCGACCAGGCCATCGCCCTGATTGCCGACGCCGTTGCCAATGGCGGCGACATCGGCAAGAGCCTGCGCGACGGCGTTGCCAAGCGCATGGCGCTGGCCAGCAACGTCAAGACGATCGTGGTGATCTACGCAGAAAACCGCGGCTTCGATAACCTGTACGGCCTGTTCCCCGGCGCCAATGGCATTCCCGGTGTGAACCAGAGTTCGACGGGCACTGCCGTTGCGCAGAAGGACTTCGACGGCTCCGTGCTGCCGACGCTGCCGCCCACCTGGGGTGGCGTGACCGCAGCCGGTCAAAGCGTGCAGATCACGCAGGCCTCCACGGCCAACATGCCCAACCAGATGTTCCAGATCGACAGCCCGTCGGGCTTCGGCAGCACGGGCACGGTGGTCGGCCAGAACGTCATCACGCGCGACCTCTGGCACCGCTTCTACCAGAACCAGATGCAGATCAACGGCGGCAAGAATGACAAGTTCGCCGCCTTTGCCGATGCCGGCGGCCTGACCATGGGCTACTACGACGGCAGCAAGATGGCCATGTGGAACATCGCCAAGCAATACACGCTGGCCGACAACTTCTTCATGGGCGCTTTCGGCGGTTCGTTCCTGAACCACCAATACCTGATCTGCGCGTGCGCACCGATCTATCCGAACGCAAAGGCGTCGCCGGCGGCCAACAGCATTGCCAACGTCAAGACGAATGCAGATGGCAGCCCGACGCTGATTCCCGCAGCGAGCTCCGTGATGGCGGGCGCACCGACGTCGTACGCCGGCGCCGCCGATGATGGCAACGCGACCAAGGACGGCAACCTGACGCCGGTCGACAAGGACGGCAACGCGTACGCCGTCAACACGATGCAGCCGCCGTACCAGCCGTCGGGCAATGCCGTGGCCAGCGGCAACGCGGCCTACGCCGATCCGACCAAGGCCACCACCCTGCCGAAGCAGTCGAGCACCAACATCGGTGACCTGCTGACCGCCCGTGGCGTGGACTGGGCCTGGTACGCCGGTGCCTGGAACTCAGCCCTTGCTGACGCCCCGAACACCACGCGCAGCGTGATCTACAGCGGCTCGATCCAGTTCCAGCCGCACCACCAGCCGTTCAACTACTTCAGCCGCTTCGACCCGGCCACGGCCACCGGCGCTGCTGAGCGTGCGGCCCACCTGCGCGACTACGACGCCGCCTTCCTGCAAGACGCAGCCGCTGGCAAGCTGCCCGCTGTCACGTTCTACAAGCCGCAAGGCAACCTGAACCAGCACCCGGGCTATGCCAACGTGGCTGACGGCGACGCGCACATCGCCAACGTGATCGCTCAACTGCAGAAGAGCCCGCAGTGGAAGAACATGGTGATCGTCGTGACGTATGACGAAAACGGCGGCTTCTACGACCACGCCACGGTGCCGAAGGCTGACCGCTGGGGCCCGGGCACCCGTATCCCGGCGATCATCGTCTCGCCGTTCGCCAAGAAGGGCTTCGTTGACCACACCCAGTACGACACGGCTTCGGTCCTGCGCCTGATCACGCACCGCTTCGACCTGCCGACGCTGCCGGGTATCAAGCAACGTGACGCGGCGCTCGTCTCCAACGGCAACAAGCCGATGGGCGACCTGACCAACGCGCTGGACTTCACGCAAGCGCAATAACGCTGCAGCGCAGTCCTCACGAAAAAAGGCGGCCCGGAGCAATCCTGGCCGCCTTTTTCTTTAACCGCTATTTGCCCTTCTTCTTGCCAGCGGGCTTTTCGCTCTCCAGCATTTCAAGCCGCATCCCCACCTTGATCGTCACCTGCCAGTGGGCGATTTTGCCGTCGACCAAGTGGCCACGTGTTTCCAGCACCTCAAACCAGTCCAGATGCTTGAGGGTCTCGCCCGCGCGCGCGATGGCGTTGCGGACGGCTGCATCGCTGGAGTCGGGTGAAGAACCGACCAGCTCGATCATCTTGTAGGTATGGGAACCCATATCGCCTCCTTGTTGGCATGGTTGGAACGTCGGCAGGGTGTCTGCAAGGCGCGATATGCATGCGGCTGGCATGCGATGCGCGCGCCATTGCACTTACCAGAATGGCACCTGTCCCTCCGCCTTGATAGCCCGGATTTGCACGGGGCCAAAAAATCCTGGCGGTTAATTGCGTTTACAAATCTGACAAATATCGTCAGCGGACCGACGCGTGGCGTCAAACCCGCGCGCATGACGAACGCCTGATGGCGGTTGAGGTGCCATTTTTCGGGCGGTCGCACGGCATGTCCTTGCCGGACGGGGCTGGTACGGAACCTGCGTTGGAGTGCACACCCGTTTCCCCGAAGAGGAGGCGCCATGCGCCACCCAGAACAACAAGCCCCCGCCTCATACTCGCCGTTGTCGGCCGTGCCGCCCACGCCGCGGGCGACACAGGAAACCGCGCGACTGGTTGCAGAGACCATCCCCTTCAATCTCGAGCGCAACGGCCGGAGCATCGAAGCCACCTATTCGACCCGCAACGGCATCGTGACGGTCAAATACCGGGGCAAGACACTGTCCACGTATTCGCCGCAGGGTGCCGAAGCCGACTACAAGGCGGTCGCCCGTCAACTGCTCAGCGTCATGCTGACCATCTGAGCGGCTCCAAACCTTCATCAGTGCCGGCCCTTGGCCGCGCTGTGTGCTGGGCGGCCAAATTCGGCGCGCAGCGCATCCTTGGCACGCTCGAGAATCTGGCGCCGCCCGGCGCTGAGGTTGTGCCCAGCCCGATTGATATAGAACGTCAGCATTGACATGGCCGACTGGAATGCCGTCCCCTTGCGCCGCCGGCTGTGCTCGGCCGAAGCCTTGAGCGACGCGGCAATCCGCGCGGGGCTGCGCGACTTGAAGATGTCTGGTTCGATGTCCAGCGCGTCACTGGTTTCCATCACATGGTGCGACCAGCGCTGGGGCTTCGGTGTGGCCTTCGATTTGGCAGGCGCCGGCTTGGACCGGGCGTGGTGCATGGCCATGATGAAATCTCCTGTAATGAGGTACCGACAGTTCCGCAAGCCGCATACCCGCGCGGGCGGCTACAAAGGGGCGACTTCCGTTACGATGACGGACGCTTCACGCCTCTTTTCCGCCTCCTTCATTGATCGCCGGGTTCCGGCGCACATCCAACGTGTCTGGCGACGCCGGTCTTTCTCCCGCCCCCTCTTCTGCATCCGCGCAAACGCTGTCAGATGCGCCGTTCTCCTACCCTGCCTTCAGGCTGTTCTGGTTCGCCCGGCTGTCCACCACCTTCGCGTATCAGATGTTCGGGGTGGCCGTCGGCTGGCAGATCTACGACCTGACGCGCAGCGCCTATGTGCTGGGGCTGGTGGGGCTGGCGCAGTTCCTGCCGTCGGTGGTGCTGGTACTGGCCTCCGGCCATATTGCGGACCGCTACGACCGGCGATACGTCGTACGCGCCTGCCAGGCCGTCGAAGCACTGGTTGCGCTCACGCTGGCCGTCTTGGCGGCCAACGGGCACGCCGGTGTGCAACCGATCTTCTTGTGCGTGGTGGTGATTGGCGCGATGCGCGCGTTCGAGACGCCGACGCTGCAAGCGCTATTGCCGACGCTGGTGCCACTGCAGGCATTGCCGCGCGCGGTGGCGCTGTCCAGCTCGGCCGGGCAGACCGGCGTCATCCTGGGGCCGGCGCTGGGTGGCTTTCTGTACGTGGCCGGCGCGCCGGTGGTGTATGCCACGGCAGCCGGGCTGTTCATGTTGGCGCACGTGCTGCTGGCGCTGGTGCGGATGGAGCGCGCGGTGCCCGTCAGCACGCCGGTGAGCCTCGAATCGCTGTTCGCGGGTATCGCGTTCATCAAGGGGCGGCCGGTGGTGCTGGGCGCCATCTCGCTAGACCTGTTTGCCGTGCTGCTGGGCGGGGCGACAGCGCTGCTGCCGATCTACGCGCGCGACATCCTGGGCACAGGCGCATGGGGTCTGGGGCTGCTGCGCTCGGCGCCGGCGGTGGGGGCGCTGGGCATGGCGCTCTTCCTGGCGCACCGCCCGCTGGATCGGCACGTTGGCCGGGTCATGTTTGCCGCCGTGGCGGTGTTTGGGCTGGCAACGCTGGTGTTCGGGATGTCGCGCTGGCTGCCGGTGTCGATGCTGGCGCTGGTGTTGCTGGGCGCGTCGGACATGATCAGTGTGGTGATCCGGACGTCGCTGGTGCAGCTCGACACGCCCGATGCCATGCGCGGGCGCGTGAGCGCAGTCAATTCAGTGTTCGTAGGCGCGTCCAACCAGTTGGGCGAATTCGAATCGGGTATGTTGGCCGGGCTGCTGGGGCCCGTGGCCTCGGTGGTGATTGGTGGCCTGGGCACGCTCTTGGTGGTGGCAGCCTGGATGCGGCTGTTCCCTGCCCTGACGCACCGCGACCGCATGCGCGATCCGCATCACAAGCACACCGGACACCCCTCTTCAGGGGGATAAACCCGCAGACCCGCGCCGCTGGTGGCTTGAGCAAGAATGGGGCAGTGTCTTGCAAGCGTGTCAGCGAAACCCCGATGGCATCGACGGTGGCCAATTCGTATCCTGAGTCACCTTTGGCTGCCTTGTTCCACGCTCGGTATTGCGCCTGACTGTGACGTCCATCCTGCCCTCTTCGTCCCGCCCGTCGGACGCGCGCGCTGCCGGCGCTGCCCGGCTGCCGGATCCTGGGCCTTTCAGCACCAGCGGGTTCAACGGTGCACCGGCCATTCGTCCATCGGCGTGGCTGGTGGCGATCGGTGCGGCCGCAGTCGGCACGATTGGCCGGGTGCTGCTCGAATCGGCGATGGGCATCCATTTGCCGTTCTATCTTGCCTTTCCGGTGGTGACGATTGCCGCGTGGTATGGCGGCTTCTGGCCGGGGATGCTGGCCATCGTCTGTTATGCGGGGCTCTTCATCGGGCTGGCCGCGCTGCAAAGCTGGCCTGCCGCTATTCCGCTCACGCCAATCCAGATGATGGTGTTTGGGGTGGGTGCGCTGCTCATCTGCGCGCTGTGTGAGCAGTTGCGCCGGGCCCGCGCCGGGGCTGAACGGCGCGCGCGGGCCGAAACCCAGCAACGCCTATCGCAGCAGCGCCTGCTGGCCGCACTGCAGGCCTCGCCCATTTCGCTCTACGACGTCGACAACACGATGCACTTCACGTGGGTCCACAACCCCGTGTTCGGCCTGCAGCCCGAGCAACTCCTCGGGCGGACGGTACGCGAAGTGTTCGGCCGCCGCGCCGCGTCGCGCCTGACCGAAGCCGGCCAGCACGTCATCGAAACCGGCACCCCTACGCGCGTGGAGTTCGCGTTCCGTCGGCGCCATACGCAGCGCGTGGTCTACGACGTGGTGGTCATGCCGCTGCGAGACGACACGGGCGAGATCATCGGTCTGACCAACGCCGTGATCGACATCAGCGAGCGCCGCCAGGCCGAGGCCCGCCGCACGCAGCTGCTCGAAGCCGAATCCCGCGCCCGCGAAGAAGCCGAGCGCGCCAGCCGCCTGAAAGACGATTTCCTGGCGACAGTCAGCCACGAGCTGCGCACGCCGCTCAACGCGGTGCTGGGCTGGGCGCAATTGCTGAACATGCGCGCCTACGATGAAGCGATGTTCAAGCGCGGCATTGAAGCCATCGAGCGCAGCGCCCGTACGCAAGTCCACCTGATCGACGATCTGCTCGACATGTCGGCCATCCTCTCGGGCAAGGTGCCCCTGGAGGTCGGCCCCGTGGACCTGGCCGACGTGCTGGAACGCGCGCGCGAGACCATCGAGCCCATGGCGCGCCAGAAGAACATCACCATCGATACCGAATTCCTGCCCGTGCCAATGCTGCAAGGCGATGCCGGACGCCTGAAGCAGGTTTTCTGGAACCTGCTGGCCAACGCCGTCAAGTTCACGCCCGAGGGTGGGCACATCCGGCTCTCGGTGCACCCGTCGCCCGAAGGCGTGGTCGCCACCGTGCGCGATACCGGCATCGGCATCGAGCCGGCCTTCCTGCCGCATATTTTTGACCGCTTCCAGCAGGCGGATCTGTCGAGCACGCGCCGACACGGCGGACTCGGCCTGGGGCTGGCGATTGCCAAACAACTCGTCGAGCTGCACCACGGCCGCATCACCGCGGCCAGCAGCGGTGCGGACCGTGGCACCACCATGGCCGTGTCGCTACCGCTGCATGCCGCGCAACCGGGCGAACAGGCCAACCGAACGCCGGGCTTGGTGGCGGGGACGGGCATGCCGACGCTGGACGGCATTCGCGTGCTGGCGGTGGATGACAACCCAGAATCGCTCGGCGTGATCGCGCTGATGCTGGAGCGCTACGGCGCAGAGGTTGTCACCGTATCCAGTGGGGCTGCCGCGCTCGATGCGCTGGAACAAGCAGCCGCCAACGCCTACCCGTTCGATGCGCTGGTCAGCGACCTCGCCATGCCGGGCATGGACGGCATGCAGCTGGTCCGGGCCGTGCGCGAACGCGGTTTGACCGACATGCCCGCCATCGCCGTGACGGCGTTTGCCGACCCGATCCGCCTGAAGGCAGCGAAGGAAGCCGGTTACCAATCCGTCATCACCAAGCCGATCTTCCCGGGCGAGCTGGGCCACGTTCTGGCCGCCAATGTGCATCGCAAGACCGGGCCTGAGACGCTGGTGTGACACATCGGCAACCATGCCTTGACGGAATGGTTGACCGAACAAAAGTCATTGGCGCAAGTGGCGGCGCATCCGCATACTCATCGGTCTGTGCCGATCGGTGGGCATCTCTCCCCTAGCAGTTGCCAGCACCGGCTCACTCGATCGGCCAGCTTGCCCTTCCCATGAACCGCGTTCGCGGTTGTCTGCCGTATCCATAAGAACGCCTGAATCCTCCCTGCCCGTCTGGGCTGCGCTGGCATTCCGGGCTCAGAGAGGAGACTGCATCGCCATGCTTACCCGTTCGCTTCCCATGCTGTTGTCTGCCGTTGCGCTCGGCATTTCTGCGCAGGCCGTTGCCAAAGACGCGCCCAAGGCGGCCACCCAGACCATCGCCGTACCCGGCCTGTCAAAACCCGCCGACATCCTGATCGACCGCTGGGGCGTGCCGCACATCTACGCCAAGAGCGAAGACGACGGCTTCTTCGCCCAAGGCTTCAACGCGGCGCGAGACCGCCTGTTCCAGATCGACTTGTGGCGTCGCCGAGGCCTGGGGCAACTCTCAGAAGTATTCGGACCGGCCTATGTCGAGCAGGATCGCGCGACGCGGCTGTTCCTCTATCGCGGTGACATGCAGGTCGAATGGAATCATTACAGCCCCGATGCGCAGCGCATTGCCACGCGCTTCGTTGCCGGCATCAACGCGTATGTCGACTGGCTGGCCAAGCATCCGGAGCAGATGCCGTTCGAGTTCCGCAAGCTGAACTACACGCCCGCGCACTGGGCGCCGGAAGACGTGGTGCGCATCCGCAGCCACGGGCTGACGCGCAATCTGCAATCGGAAGTTGCGCGCGCCAACGTGGCATGCAAGGCCAGCCTTGCCGACGACACCATCCGCTTCGGCCTGCAGCCTGCCTGGCAAACCCAGTTGCCCGAAGGCCTGGACCCGTGCCTGCCAAAGGATCTGCTGAAGGTCATCACGCTCGCCACGCAGGGCGTGCGCCTCACGCCTGAATCGCTCAAGGGCGTAGATGTCGACAGCACGCGCGTGGCCGCCGCTGCCAACCTTGAAGAGACCATGGAGGGCAGCAACAACTGGGTCATCGCGCCGGGCAAATCCACCACCGGCCGCGCCGTGATGGCCAACGACCCGCACCGCGCGTATTCGGCACCGAGCCTGCGCTACATCGCCCACGTCAGCACACCCACGCTCGACATCATTGGCGCCGGAGAGCCATCGCTGCCGGCCGTGTCGATCGGGCATAACGGGCACGTCGCGTTCGGACTGACCATCTTCAACATTGATCAGGAAGACCTCTACGTCTACGAGCTGAACCCGGCCAACAACAGCGAATACCGCTACAACGGCGGCTGGGAGCCTTTCACCGTGCTGCACGAAGCCGTGAAGGTGCGCGGCGGTGAGCCCCGCCCCGTCGACCTGACCTTCACGCGCCACGGCCCCGTCATCTACATCGATGCCGAGAAGCACCGGGCGTATGCCGTGCGCTCCGCGTGGCTGTCGCCGGGCATGTCGCCGTATTTCGGGTCGGTCGGCTACATGCGCGCGCGCACGTTCGCGCAGTTCAAGCAATCCATGATGAACTGGGGCGCGCCCACCGAAAACCAGGTCTATGCGGACACAAAGGGCAACATCGGCTGGGTGCCGGGCGGCCTCGCCCCGATCCGCCCGAACTGGGACGGCCTGCTGCCCGTTCCCGGTGACGGCCGCTACGAATGGGCCGGCTTCTGGCGCGGCGATCAACTGCCCAGCGCCTACAACCCGAAGTCTGGCTACTTCACCTCGTCCAACGAGATGAACCTGCCGCCGGATTACCCGTACCGCGAGCGGAAACTGGGCTTTGAGTGGACCAACGGCTCGCGCCATGCGCGCATCGACGAAGTGCTGGCCAAGCTCGACAAGGTGTCGATCGAAGATTCGATGCGCTTGCAGAACGACATGGTGTCGATGCCGGCGCGCAGGCTAATGGCACTGCTGTCGCCGCTATCGTCCAACGACGCCGACACACAGGCCGCGCTCAATCTGTTCAAGGGCTGGAACGCAACCATGCTGGCGGATTCTCCGCAGGCCGCGCTGCATGAGGTCTGGTTCACGCATCATCTTGGCCGCGCGTTCAAGAATGCCGTGCTTTCCAAGGCCGGCGCCGAGGCGATGACCGCGCCCGATACCGCTGTCATGCTCGACACGCTGGAACACCCGCAAGGCAGCAACCGCAAGTTTGGCGAAGACCCGCAACAGGCCGCGGCCAAGCGCGATGCCGTGTTGCTCAACAGCCTGAAACTGGCGTGGAGCGACATGGTCAGGCGCCAGGGCCCGAACCCGCAGGCGTGGAACTGGGGCCAGTTGCACCACAACCTGAACGCCCATCCATTTGCTGCCATCGTCGACGAGGCGACGCGCGCCAAGCTCAACGTCGGCCCCACGCCCGAAGGCGGCAGCCCGTACGCGCCAAACCAATCCACGTATCGCGCGAACGATTTCCTGCAGACCAACGGCCCGTCGTTCCGCACGGTGGTGGACGTCGGCAACTGGGACAACTCGCGCGCCGTCAACCTGCCCGGCCAGTCGGGCGACCCTGACAGTCCGCACTACCGCGACCTGGCACCGCTGTGGCTCAAGGGCGAATACTTCCCGCTGCTGTATTCGCGCAAGGCGGTGGAGGCGGCGACCGAGTCGCGCGTGCATCTGGTGCCGGGGAAGTAAGCACACGATGCGCAAAAGAGAAACGCCACCGCAAACAATGCGGTGGCGTTTTTTTTAACCAATAAGCACCCACTCTGGCATGAACACAGGCACACGAGGGTTTGGCCGTACCTTGCCCTATGCGGCGCCTTGAATTTCTGTGAGCGTGCGGAAAAAGGAAGGAGGCCTGTCTGAGCGAAGCGAGTTTGCCTCCTTCCCCGCACGGTCACATAAATTCAAGGAGGGGCTCGCCGCATCGGGCGCGCCTTTCTTTGCTTACTTTCTTTGGCAAGACAAAGAAAGTGAGTCAGCCCCGGCAGGGGATGAAACACGAAGCCCACCCGCAACGCCCATTCAAGCAGCCTGAGCCGAGGCCAACGCCGCCCGCACAACCTCAGCCCGAGGAATCGGCGCCACAGCGCTATACCCCGTCGTCGAAATCGCAGCCGCCACATTGGCATACCGCGCCGCCTCTACCGGCGAATCCCCCGCCACGATCCGCGCCACGAACGACCCACCAAAGCAATCGCCCGCGCCCGTCGCGTCAATCGCATTGACGGTGTGACGCGGCACCAGCGTACGGGACTCCGGTGTCGCCACATAGCAGCCTTCCGCGCCCATCTTGAGCGCCACCAGCTTCACGCCCCATCCGAGCAGCGTATCGACAATGCCATCACGGTCATGGCAGTCGAGCAGCACCGTCACATCGTCCCAGCTCGGCAGGCACAGATCGCACGTGCGCATCGCTTCCTGCATCACGGCTCGGGCACGCGCGAGCGGCCACAGGCGCAAGCGCAGGTTGGTGTCGAACGAGACGAGCACACCCGACGCCCGCGCATGCGCCATCGCCGCCAAACCCGCGTCGCACGCGGTATCGCTGATCGCCAGGCTGATGCCCGACAGGTGAAACGCCTTGGCCGCCGCAATCGCCTGCAACGGCAGTTGCGTCGTCTGAAAGCGGCTGGCTGCCGAGCCCGCGCGCAGGTAGTCGAAGTGGTGGCCACGCGCATCGTGCGAAACGAAGTACAGGCCTGTGGGCGCCTGCGTATCGGTATGCACATAGGTGTGATCGACGCCTTCGTCCTGCCATAGCGCGCGCAGCGCCTGACCGAATCGATCGGCGCCCACCGCGCTGATATAGCCGGTGCGTGCGCCCTGCCGTGCCGCGGCAATGCAGAAGTTCGACGTATCACCGCCGAAGCCGAAATTCCACGACGTGCTGCCGGGATCCGCCTGGTTGAACTCGATCAGCGCTTCGCCATAGGCGAGGATGTCTGCCATGGGCGCTCTCGCTCAGAAGTAGGTCTGCACAACGTCGACCACGTTGTACGCATCGTCAACCACCGAAATCTGGCGCCACTTGTCGAACGTCAGGCACGGGTGGGAGATATCAAAGGCGATCATGTCGCCAACCTTGATGTCGTCGCCGGGGGCGATCTTCAGGTAGGCATGCTGATCCATCATGCCGGTGACTTCCCAGTGCGCGGGCGTGGCTGAGGGCGTCTTGTCGCCCGGGCGGAAATGCAGCACCGGCAGCGGCAGGCCGGCGTCGAATGCGGCATCACGCTTGCCCATTGCGATGATGGCGCGCTCAGCCTCAGGCACCGATTGCACATAGGCCCAAAGCTGGAGCGCCGGCAGCAGGCTCGAACGCATCTTGTGCGCGATCGGGTTGTTGGCGTCGATACGGGCCTGCGCCGCGCGGTAGATGCCCACGTCGTGCGTCAGGTAGCAGCCCGGGCGCAGCACGACATCCAGCGGCTGGCCGATATTGGCCTTGGCGAACTCTTCCGCCACCACGTCGTACCAGGCCGACCCGGCGCCGGTCAGCACGGCCGGCGTGCGCTGCAGGCGACCCGCCTTGGCCAGATCCTCCATCACCTTCACGGCGCGCTGCAGGAACGCGCGGATATCCGCCTCTTCCTTGATCACGCCCTCATAGACTTCAACGCCCGCCAGCTTGACCGCGCCATTGGCACGCGTGAGCGCGTCGAGCACCGATTGCAATTGCGCGTCGTCGCGCACGCCGGTGCGGCCGCCCTGCACGCCCAGTTCGATCAGAACCTGGATCGGACGGCCGACCTTGCCGAAGAAGGCTGCAAGCTGATCAACCTGATCCGCCGCATCCACCAGGCAGAAGAACTCGAACGTCGGGTCGGCCAGCAACTCAGCCAGGATGGCCATGTTGCGCTTGCCGACCAATTGGTTGGCCATCAGCACGCGACGCACGCCGTGGGCATAGGCAACGCGCGTCTGGTGCGCCGTGGCCAACGTAATGCCCCATGCACCGCCTGCCAGTTGGCGCTGGAACAGGCGCGGGGCCATCGTCGTCTTGCCGTGCGGCGCGAGCTTGGCACCGTATTCGCTCACGAAGCGCTGCATCCACGCCAGGTTGTGCTCCACACGCGATTGCGAGAGCACCGCCGCGGGCAGGTTCAGGTCTTCGTTCAACACATTCCAGCGCTGGGCAGCAATCTGTTCCGGTGTGCATGCGGTTTCCAACGCACCCAAGCCCTTGTCGAGCGGGTTGACGACGGCGTTGGCGTCTCCTTGGTACTTTGTATCACTCATGGGAATCGACTCGCGTTCCTTTGGGGGTAAACATCGGGTTGACACAATAATAGCGGCGAAATTATTCTCCCGGCCAGCCTGTTACAAAGTACCAAAGCACTCTCCAAGCCGCTATCCGGACGACTACCGGGGCCAGAATGCGAGACCCTAAGCCCGACCTCATGCGTGAACCGATGGACATCGTGACCCGACTCTCCCAGCGTGCCGCTGAACTGCGCCCCGCCGAGCAGAAGGTCGCGCAGACGGTCTTGAGCGACATTGCCGAGGCCGCCGCCGGCAGCATCCAGACGCTGGCCGAGCGCGCTGGTGTGAGTGAGGCCAGCGTCACCCGTTTTGCCAAAGCGATGGGCTGCCGCGACGTGCGTGAACTCAAGCTCAAGCTAGCGCAGGCAGCCGCAGTCGGCCAGCGCTTTCTGGATGGCGGCGCAGACCGCCCACCTTCGAGCGCCGACGGCATCCTGGCCGACATCAGCAATGTGCTGGAAGCCAACCGCGCGCTGGTGCAGCCCGAGGCGTTCCGCGCCGCGGCAGTGGCGCTGGTGGCGGCGCGCATGATTGCCGTATTCGGCATGGGTGGCGGCTCGACCACCATGGCCGACGAAATGCGCTACCGCCTTGCCCGCTTGGGACGGCCGGTCACCACCTATCATGATTCGATGCTGCAGCGGATGGTCGCAGCCACGCTCAGCCCGGACGACGTGGTGGTCGTGTTCTCCGTCACCGGGCACGTGCCGGAGGTGATCGACAGCGTGACCATCGCGCGCGAATACGGCGCCAAGATCGTCGCCATCACGGCCATCGGCTCGCCGCTGGCGGCGCTGGCCGATGTCTTGCTGCCGATCCAGGCCATGGAAACCGATTTCATCTTCAAGCCGTCGTCATCGCGCTACGCCATGATGATGATGATCGACCTGCTGGCCACCGAGGTCGCACTGCAGCAGGCCGATCGCAGCAAGGAGCTCTTACGGCGCATCAAGTACGTGCTCGATGCGCATCGCGGCGGCGGCAATCGTCAGCCGCTCGGAGATTGAGCAGGAGCAGCACATGCAGCAGTACGACACCGTCATCCGTCAGGTCCGCATTGTGGACGGTAGCGGCCACGAACCCGAGGCCACGCTGTTCGACGTGGCCATCACCGACGGCCGCATCGCCGCTATCGCCACATCGGACTCCACCGCTTGGCTGGGGGATGAGGAAATCGCCGGCGAGGGCCGCGTCCTCGCCCCGGGCTTCATCGACGTGCACACGCACGACGACACCAACGTGATCCGCACGCCCGACATGCTGTGCAAGGTGTCGCAGGGCATTACGACGGTGATCGTCGGGAACTGCGGCATCAGCGCCTCGCCCGCCTCGCTCAAGGGTGAACCGCCCGACCCGATGAACCTGCTCGGGCCAGCCAGCGCGTTTGCATACCCGACCTTCGCCGCCTATGTCGATGCGGTGGAGCTCGCCAAGCCGGCCGTCAATGTGGCGGCGCTGGTCGGCCACACGGCGCTGCGCAACAACCACCTGGACCGCCTCGACCGCCCTGCCACCGCCGATGAAGTCGAAGGCATGCGCGCACAGTTGCGCGAGGCGCTCGATCACGGCGCGCTGGGCCTGTCGACCGGACTGGCTTACGCCAATGCCTTTGCGTCGACCACCGAGGAAGTGATGGGCCTGGCCGAGCCGCTGGCCGAGGCCGGCGCCATCTACACGACGCATCTGCGTACCGAATTTGCCGCCATTCTGGATGCGATGGCCGAGGCTTATCGCATCGGCAAGCATGCGCGCGTGCCCATCGTGATCTCGCACCTGAAGTGCGCAGGTGCGGCCAACTGGGGCCGCGCGGGCGAAGTGCTGGAATCCATCGAAGGTGCGCAGCGCTATCAGCCGGTGGGGTGCGACTGCTATCCGTACACCGCAAGCTCGTCCACGCTGGACCTCAAGCAGGTGACGGACGAGTTCGACATCTTCATTACCTGGTCGGAGCCGGAGCCGGGCATGGCCGGGCAGACGCTCAAGGAGATCGCCGCCGCGTGGGGCACCGACCTGACGGACGCCGCGCGCCGCCTGCAGCCGGCCGGCGCCGTGTACCACAACATGTCGGCGCAGGATCTGGACCGCATCATCACCCACCCTGCCACGGTAATCGGCTCCGACGGCCTGCCCAACGACCCGAAACCGCATCCGCGCCTGTGGGGCGCCTTCCCGCGCGTGCTCGGGTATTACAGCCGCGAGCGCAAGTTGCTCTCGCTTTCGGCCGCCATCCGCAAGATGACGGGCCAGTCCGCCGAGCGCTTCGGCCTGACCGAACGCGGCCTGGTGCGCGAAGGCTACTGGGCCGATCTCGTGCTGTTCGACCCCGAAACGGTGCGCGATGTCGCCACCTTTACCGATCCGCAGCAACCCGCTGCGGGGATTGCGGCGGTGTGGGTCAACGGCCGTCTGTCGTATCAGGATGGCGCCGTGCAGCCGCATCGTGCCGGGCGCTTCCTTAAGCGCGGGCCACGTGCGCAAGCCGTTGCGGCCGCGGAAGTCCACTGAAATCCAAGTTTGTTTGAGAGTTTTGAAAGAAGGAACGTAGCGATGACGATTACCCGAATTGGCGTTGAAGGCGGCACCGGCACCGGTGGCCAGCACCTGCCCTTTGCCCGCGCGGCCGGCGCAGACGGCTGGCTGTTTGTCTCGGGCCAGACGCCCATGGTGAACGGCGAGGTGGTCGGCAACGGCATCGTCGAGCAATCGCACCAGACCATCAAGAACCTGCTCGCCATCCTGGCTGAAGCGGGCTACGGCCCCGAACACGTCGTGCGATGCGGCGTGTGGCTGGATGATCCGCGCGACTTCCAGTCGTTCAACAAGGTGTTCAAGGAGTACTTCGGCGCCAACCCGCCCGCGCGCGCCTGCGTGGTGTCGAGCATGGTGATCGACTGCAAGGTTGAAGTCGATTGCGTGGCCTACAAGAAGCCGTAACGCGCAATACAAGTGCAATTCAAAACGGGCGCCCCGCACGACGGAGCGCTCACGACAACAAGAGCCGTGAATATCCCTGAGGAGGAAACCCGATGGTCCCGATGCAAGGCAACTCGCTATTGCTGACCGCCGCGCTGGCGGTGGTCGCGCTAATCTACCTGATTGCTGTCCAGAAACTGAACCCGTTCGTCACGTTGATCGTCGTCTCGCTTGCGCTGGGCGTGGTGGTCGGCATGCCGATGGGCAATATCGTCAAGGCATTCGAAACCGGTGTGGGCGGCACGCTCGGCCACATTGCGCTGGTGGTGGGCCTGGGGACGATGCTCGGCAAGATGATGGCGGAATCCGGGGGTGCCGAGCGCATCGCCAAAACGCTCATCAGCGCCTTTGGCGAGAAGAACGCGCACTGGGCCATGATGGTCGTGGCGTTCATCATCGGTTTGCCGGTGTTCTTTGAAGTCGGTTTCGTGCTGTTGATCCCGATTGCCTTCAACGTGGCCAAACGCACGGGCACGCCGATCCTGATGGTCGGCCTGCCGATGGTGGCCGGCCTGTCGGTGGTGCATGGTCTGATCCCCCCGCACCCGGCCGCGCTGCTGGCGGTGACGGCTTACCAGGCCGACATCGGCAAGACCATCATGTATGCGCTGATCGTCGGCCTGCCGACGGCCATCCTGGCCGGTCCGCTGTGGGCAATGCTGGTCTCGCGCTACGTCAAGCCGGACGAGAACAACCCGCTGGCCGCGCAATTTGTTGAAGCCGACCAGAAGCGCGAACTGCCGGGCTTTGGCGTGACGCTGTTCACGATCCTGCTGCCGGTGGTGCTGATGCTGATCGGCAGCTGGGCCGACCTGATCGCCGCGCCCAAGACACTGGCGAACGACATTCTCAAGCTGGCCGGCAACTCGGTGATGGCCCTGCTGATTGCCGCCATCGTGAGCTTCTACACGTTTGGCAAGGCGCGCGGCTTCAACCGCGAGACCATCCTCAAGTTCACCAACGAGTGCCTGGCACCGATCGCCACGATCACGCTGGTGGTGGGCGCAGGCGGCGGCTTCGGCCAGATCCTGCGTGATTCGGGCGTGTCGAAGGCCATCGTGGCTGTCGCCACCGATGCACATCTGTCGCCGCTACTGCTGGGCTGGGTGGTGGCCGTGCTGATCCGTATCGCCACGGGTTCGGCCACGGTGGCCATGACGACCGCCTGCGGCATCGTCGCCCCGATCGCCGCAGCATCGGGCGCCGCCGTCAAGCCGGAGCTGATGGTTCTGGCCACCGGCGCCGGTTCGCTGATCCTGTCGCACGTGAACGATGGCGGCTTCTGGCTGGTGAAGGAGTACTTCAACCTGACCGTGCCCCAGACCTTCAAGACGTGGACGGTGCTGGAAACCATCATCTCGATCGTCGCGCTGCTGCTCACGCTTGCGCTGGCGACCGTCGTTTAAGCTTGTTCTGTTGAAGTTGATCTAGGAGAACGTTGTGGGTATCGATTCCGTCGTCAAGGCCGGCCCGGTCATCCCCGTGCTGCAGTTCCAATCTGTCGATGAAGGCGTCAAGGTGTGCCGCGCGCTGTACGAGGGCGGTATCCGCACGTTCGAGATCACGATGCGCACGCCGGTGGCGCTGGATGTGATCCGTGCGGTGGTGAATGACCTGGGCAGCGATGCCATCGTCGGTGCCGGCACGCTCACGCGGCCAGAGCATTTCCAGCAGGCGAAGGATGCCGGCGCGGTGTTTGCGGTGTCGCCGGGCATTACGCCCATGCTGGCCGTGGCGCAGGCCAAGACAGAACTCGACTGGCTGCCGGGCATCGCCACTCCGTCCGAGCTGATCCTGGCGCTGGAGTTCGGCCTGAACACGCTCAAGTTCTTCCCGGCTGAAGCGGCGGGCGGCATCCCGATGCTCAAGTCGATCTATGGACCGTTCGGCGACGTGCGTTTCTGCCCGACCGGCGGCATCACGCCGCAGAGCGCGCCCGACTACCTCGCGCTGCCCAACGTGGTGTGCGTAGGTGGCTCGTGGATGGTGCCCAAGGACAAGGTCGCTGCCGGCGACTGGGCAGGCATCACGGCGCTCGCCAAGGAAGCGGCCGCGCTCAAGCGGTAAATCGGCGTTACCTCTTTCGCGCGGCCGGCTTCGGCTTTAGACGAAGCTGACCGCGCGCTCCATCTGCTCCCGATATTGAACGATGTCTTCAATGGTCAGCACCGGCAGGTTGTGCTGATCAGCGAAACGCACCGCGTCGTCCCGCCGCGCCATGGTGCCATCGGGCAGCATCAGTTCGCATAGCACGGCAGCCGGCGGCAAGCCCGCCAGACGTGCCAGGTCGACCGAGCCCTCGGTATGACCGCGCCGCGCCAGCACCCCACCCTCCTTTGCCACCAGCGGAAACACGTGCCCGGGGCTGACGACCGATTGCGTATCGGCATCTGCCGCGATGGCTGCGCGGATGGTCGTGATGCGGTCCGCCGCAGATACGCCGGTGCTCACGCCCGTGCGTGCCTCGATCGACACCGTGAACGCCGTGCCGTACTGGCTGCGGTTGTCTTCCACCATCGGCCGCAAGCCGAGCGATGCGCTCTTCTCGGCCGTCAGGCACAGGCAGACGATGCCGCTGCACTCGCGAATGAGCATGGCCATGCTGGCCTGCGTGAGCTTGTCTGCAGCGACGATGAGGTCGGCCTCGTTCTCGCGGTCGGCATCGTCGAGCACGACAACGGGCACGCCCAGCCGCACCGCATCGAGCGCGGCGGCCATGCGCGCGGGCATGTCGGCCGGGTCGAAGCGGGCCTCGATGGCGTCAAGCATCACATTGCTGGCAGGCAATGCGGGCGGGTGAACTGCAGGGGATTGCTGAGTGGACAACATGGAAACGCTCCTCGCAAGATTGGCGACAAGACGTTCCAGGGCAAGCAGACAAACACGCGCGAGCCATGCAGCGGCGCAGCCCGGCGCAAAGCCAGGCGCGCTCCTGTAGCCCGAGCGTGTTGTTCCGCACATCTTCTTCCATCCGGACTCTGACCGTCGGCCCCGGCCTCTCACCGGATCTGCTGACCCTTGCATGCAGGCGCATGCAAGGCGCTCGCGGGCTCACGGACGCAAGGTCCGCATACCGCCGGTGGGGAATTCCACCCCGCCCTGAAGACGTACTGAACCGGCAGGATTGCCGGCAGGCGTCATGCTACCGCAACAAGTTGCAACGATTCGACCCTACTGACGGGTCGGGCAAAGTGCTATCCCGCTATCTCGTTCACTGCGCCCGGGCCAACATGGCGTGCAGCAGCACATCGGCGCCGCGCGTCACATCTTCGGGTAGCGCATCTTCGGCTGCGTTGTGGCTCAGGCCGTTGACGCACGGGATGAAGATCATCGCCGTCGGGCAACGCTTGGCAATGTGGATGGCGTCGTGTCCCGCGCCGCTCACGATGCGCTGGTGCGGGTAGTCGAGTGCTTCCACAGCATCGGCCACCGCATTCACGCAGGTCGCGTCAAATGGCGTGGCCGGGCTCACCCAGTGCTGGTCGATCTGCACAGCCAGGCCACGGCGCTCGGCAATGTCGGCAAAGCGCTCTCGCAGCGCGGTTTCCATCTCGGCGATGCGAGCGTCTTCGTGGTGGCGCAAGTCCACCGTGAAGGTCAGATCGGCGGCGATGGTGTTGCGTGAGGCATTGCGGATACCGATCTCGCCAATGGTCACGAGGCCGTACGGGGCAAACATCTCGACCAGCGTTTCCAGCGAGGCAGCCATCTCGGCGGCTGCGAACATCGCATCGCGCCGAAAGCGCATTGGCGTGGTGCCCGCATGTGCCGCCTGGCCCCGCACACGCACATCGAGCCAGCGGATCGCCTGCCCGCCCGTGACGACGCCAATCGGCACGCCGTTCTCTTCCAGGATCGGGCCTTGCTCGATATGCGCCTCGAAATACGCGTCGAACGGTGCCCCGGGGACGGCACGTTCGCCCGCGTAGCCCGTCGCCGCCAGCGCATCGGCCACCGAGACGCCCTGCGCATCGCGCGAGGCCAGTGCCTGTTCCAGCGGCATCACGCCCGCAAATGCAGCAGAACCCAACATGGCGGGCGTGAAGCGCGCGCCCTCCTCGTTGGTCCACACAACAATCTCGATGGGTTTATCGGTTTCGATACCCGCGTCGTTGAGCGTGCGCACGACTTCCAGCGCGGCCAGCACGCCGTAGACGCCGTCAAAGCGCCCGCCTTCGGGCTGCGTGTCGAGATGGCTGCCGCTCGCCACAGGGCGAGCTTCGGCGGACTTGCCGGCGCGGTGTGCGAACAGATTGCCGACGCGGTCGGTGCTGAGCGTCATGCCCGCGTCCTTGCACCAGCGCGTGAACAGCGCGCGGCCAGCGGCGTCCTCTTCTGTCAACGCCAAGCGCCGCACGCCGCCCTTGGACGTGCCGCCAACCGCTGCCATTTCCATCAGGCTCGACCACAGCCGCGCCCCGTTGACCTTCAACATGTCTCCATTCCTTTGCATGCACGCCGACCAGCTCGGCGCATTCAGCCGTCTTTATCTGGCAATCGCAAAATGCGCGTCAAATTGCGAATCTTTATTCGGGCTATAAATCCAGCAAATACCACTGGCGCGAAGCGTGCATGCAGTGATGACCCGATAGCGCCTCCGCACCTCGATGACGCAAGAGCGCGCCGTGAACGCCCCATCCGTGGGCATAAGCCCGGCTAATACGGGGAATCAAAAATGCGAATTTGCCGCCGCCCACATCGATGCGCATAAATGGCGGCGTCGGCTGACGACCGACATCCCGCTTCCACGGCACAGACCGATGTTCGAACATCGGCGGCGCGGCAGCGGGACCACGCCCAAAAGAGGAGGACGCCCCATGTCAACGCCGCAACCATCCACCGCGACGCACCAACCCGTGCGTGCGGCCACCGCCGCCTTCATCGGCACCGCCGTCGAGTTCTATGACTACTACACCTACGCCACGGCCGCCGCGCTCGTCCTGGGTGAGGTGTTCTTTCCGAGCAGCAACCATTTCCTGAGCACGATGGCGTCGTTCGCGACGTTCTTCGTGGGCTTTATCGCGCGACCGCTCTCGGGCGCCGTGTTCGGCCACCTGGGTGACCGCATCGGCCGCAAGAAGATGCTGCTCGTGACGATGTTCCTGATGGGCATTGCCACCACCGGCATCGGCTTGCTGCCCGGCTACGTGACCATCGGCGTCTGGGCGCCGATCCTGCTGGTGCTGCTGCGCGTGCTTCAAGGCATTGCGGTGGGCGGCGAATGGGGCGGCGCGGTGCTGATGGCAAGCGAGCACGCACCGAAAGCCAAGCGTGTGTTCTTCGCGTCGTTCCCGCAGATGGGTAGCCCCGTTGGGTTGATCCTCTCGTTGCTGTCGTTCCGCCTGGTGTCGTCGCTCGATCATGAGAGCTTCATCACGTGGGGCTGGCGCCTGCCGTTCCTGGCGAGTTTCGTGCTGCTGCTCGTGGGCGTGGCGATCCGCATGGGGGTGAAGGAATCGCCCGAGTTCGAGCGTATGAAGAAGAACAACGAAGTGCTCAAGAACCCGGTGGGCGAAGTGCTGCGCACGGCGTGGCGCCCCATCGTGCTGGCAGCCATGGCCACCACCATCGGCTCCGCAGGGTTCTTCTTCACCAACACGTTCATGATTTCGTACGTCACGACGTACCTGAGCATGTCGAAGGCGCTGATTCTCGATTGCCTGTTCATCGTGACGATCCTGCAGTTGGCGTCGCAGCCGGTGTCGGCATTGCTGGCGCAACGCTACGGCGACACACGTTTCCTGACCTGGGCCGCGTTCATCTCGATGTTCACGCCATATCCGATGTTCCTGCTGGTGAGCACGCAAAACCCCGTGGCGATGGTGGCAGGCATCACGCTGGCGGTGGTCACGCTGTCTGCCGTGTATGCCGTCATCGCCGGGTTCATGACGCCTGCTTTCCCCACGCGCGTGCGCTACTCCGGCATCTCGATCGCCTATCAGGTCTGCACCATGATCGCGGGCGGCACCACCCCGCTCATCGGCACGATGCTGGCTGAACGCTACAAGGGCGAATGGCTGCCGCTGGCGCTGTTCTTTACGGGGCTCTCCGCGATCTCGCTCATCGGCATCATCGGCCTGGGTCGGTATCGCGACGGCAGGCAGCCTGAAGAATCGGCGGCGCTCGCCACGAATTGATGTCCACCTCCATCCGCATTCCCATGGAAGCTCAACACGTTTCGCTGCACACGCCACGCCCTGCGGCGTTCTCTGAAATCGAATGGCAGGTCCGTACCGATCTGGCCGCGCTGTACCGGCTCGTCGACCATTTCCGCATGACGGACATGATCGACACACACATCACCGCGCGCCTGCCGGATGAGAACGGCAGCCCGACGTTCCTCATCAACCGCTACGGCGTGCTGTTCGGCGAGATGCGCGCGTCGGACCTCGTCAAGATCGATCTGGACGGCAATGTCATCGACGAACGCGCCGATGCGGACCCGGAGCACTACGCCGTCAACGCAGCCGGTTTCACGATCCACTCGGCCATTCACGCAGCGCGCGACGACTTGCACTTCGTGGTACACACGCATACGGCCGCGGGCATTGCGGTATCGGCCCAAGAGCATGGTCTGCTGCCGATCAGCCAACATGCGCTCAAGTTCTACGGCAAGCTCGCGTATCACGACTACGAAGGCATCGCGCTGGACCTGGGCGAGCGCGAACGCCTCCTGCACGACTTCGGCCAGCACAAGGCGATGATCCTGCGCAACCACGGCTTGCTGGCCGGCGGCACCACGGCAGCGGACGCGTTCCACGAGATCTACTTTCTTGAACGCGCTTGCCAGGCACAGGTGCAGGCGCTGGCCGGCGGCACGCAGCTGCGCTTTCCACCTGAAGAAGTGCGTCAGCGCACGGCTGCCCAGTTCAATCGGGAAGAGTCCCCCGTCATTGCGCGCCGTGCATGGCTTGCGGCGCTGCGCTTGATCGACACCTCCCGCTCCGATTACCGGAGCTGACGCGCATGACGACCCTTGCCCTCGTCAGTCGCGACTACGACATGTCGCACCTGGTGCCGTCCATCTTGCGCGCGGCGCCAGAGTTCGATGTACGCATGTACGGGGAACCTGCCGCGCAGGACGCGGAAATCGCTGTTTGCTGGAATCCGCCTGAAGGCGCCATCGCCGCAATGCCGCGCGTGCGCCTTGTGCACAGCATCGCGGCCGGCGTCGACAACATCCTCGTCGACCCCACGCTGCCTGCCGTCCCACTGTGCCGCGTGGTCGACCCGCAGCATGCACGCGGCATGGCGGAATTCGTCACCTGGGGCGTGCTGCATTTCCATCGGCAGCTGGACCGTGTGCTGGCAAACCAGCGCTACGCAACATGGTTGCGGCCGGCACAGCAACATCCGTCGACCTGCACCGTGGGCGTGATGGGCCTGGGAGAAATCGGTTCGCACGTGGCCGAAGAACTGCATCGACTCGGCTTCACCGTACGCGGCTGGGCGCGCCAATCGCGCGACCTGCCCGGCATCGGCGTGTACTGCGGCCAGGCAGGCTTGCCGATGTTCCTTGACGGCACCGATATCCTGATCTGCCTGTTGCCGCTGACCGAAGCCACACGCGGCTTGCTCAACGCAGGCACGTTCGCGCAGCTCAAGCCCGGCGCCAAGCTGATTCACGTCGGGCGCGGCGAACACCTCGTCGCGCCCGATCTGCTCGAAGCACTGGAAGATGGACAGCTCGGAGGCGCAATCATCGATGTATTCCCCCACGAGCCGCTGCCCGCAAGCGACCCGCTTTGGCGAGCACCCAACCTGATCGTTACACCGCACATGGCATCGGTCGCCAGCCCCGATACCATCGGCTTGCAAGTCGCGCAGAACGTGCGGCGCCTGCTCAATGGCGAGGCGCTCGCAAATGTGGTGGATATCAAGCGGGGTTACTGACCGCCCATCGCCCGCAAAGCGGTTTCGGGATAGCGCACATCAATAAAACGGTGCAGCGCTTCCAGAAACGCCGCTTCCGCCGCGCTGAACTTGCGGTCGGCCATCCACAGCAGGTGCATGTCGACATCGGCCACGCCGCCTTCGGGCGGCAGGCGCTGCAAACGGCCCTGCTCCACGTCGTCCTGCGCCACATGCTCGGGCAGGCAACCGATGCCAAAGCCCGCCACGATCAGCCGCCGCACTTCCCACATGCTCGACGACGAGCCTACCACCGGCCCGGTCAGGCCCATCTCATCGCGAAAGAACGTGAGCATCGAGAGCGGATCGCCGATCTTGTCGCCGGTGAACGAGACAAACTTTTCGCCCGCTAGGTCGGCGATCTGCACATCGGCGTTGCCGAAGAGCGGGTGATATTGCCCACAGAACAGGGCGTAGCGCTGGCGCAGGAACAAACGGTGCTCGATCTTCCTGGGCAGCGCCCGTTTGGGTGATAGGCCGAGCGTGGCCGTGCGCAATTCCAGACTGCGCACCACGTCGGCGCTGCGCATTTCCTGGCATTCGAGTTCGATGCGCGGGTAATCGCGATGGAAACGGCCGAGAAACGCGTCGTACTCTGGAAAATCCAGCCCGCTGACGATGGCCACGCGCACCATGCCGGCAATCTCGTGCCCGCCTTCGCCGCTGGCCTGCGACAGGCGCGAAATGGTGCCGTAGACCTCCTCGGCAATCAGGCGAACCTCTTCGCCCGCGCGCGTGATCTCAATCGGATTGGCCTGGCGGTCGATCAATTGCAGGCCGAGCTGGTCTTCAAGACGCTTGAGCGCCTGGCTCACCGCCGGCTGCGTCAGGTGCAGGCGCGTGGCGGCGCGGCTGATGCTGCGTTCCCGCGCAATGGCGAGAAACGTGCGGAGCAGGTTCCAGTCGAGGCGGTCGTTGAGGTAGGTGTCGAGCTTGGCCTTGCTCATGCGTCTTACAGGTGAGGTCAAAGACATTTGGCCAGGCTAACCATCCGCTAATCCGGCATCGACTAGAATCCTACCCTTTCCGACCGTGCCCGCGAAGTTCACCCCAGCATGGAATCCCGCCCAGTCTCCTCCCGCCGCTCGCCATGGATGGCGTTGCTTGTCGTCGCGCTCATCGCCGTGTTCCTCGCGCTGTGGACGGACGACCTGTTCCAGCGTTCCACCCTCTTCCGACCAGATGAAGGCCGCTATGCGGAGATCCCGCGCGAGATGGTGGCTTCCGGTGACTGGGTGACGCCACGCCTGAACGATCTCAAATATTTCGAGAAGCCGCCCCTGCAGTACTGGACGACGGCCGCCACGTTCCAGGCATTCGGCGTCAATGCCTGGGGTGCGCGCCTGTGGCCAGTGCTGTTCGGCCTGGGCGGGATCCTGATGACAGCCTGGACGCTGGCGGTCTATCGCGGTGGGCGCACGGCGGCAACCGGCGCGGCGATTCTCGCCTCGTCGCTGCTGTATCTGCTGTTCGGGCAGGTCATCACGCTGGACATGGGCGTGGGTTTTTTCCTGACGGTCGGCGCGTGCGGCTTCGCGCTGGCCCAGCGGCGCGGTGCATCGCGTCGCGGGCAGCTCGCGTGGATGCTGGTGGTCTGGCTGGCGCTGGCGGGCGCGACGCTCACCAAGGGCTTGATCGGGCTGGTCGTCCCGGGCTTGATCGGCATGGCCTACCTGCTGATGACGCGCGACTGGGCACTGATCCGCCGCATGCATTGGCTACCTGGCCTTGCGCTCTACCTGATCGCCACGGTGCCGTGGTTCGTCATGGTGCAGGAGCGCAACCCCGAGTTCTTCCATTTCTTCTTCATCCACGAGCATTTCGAGCGCTTCCTGACCAACGAGCACCATCGCAGCGGCAAGTGGTGGTACTTCATCGCGGTGGGCCTGGCTGGGCTGCTGCCGTGGACGCCGCTGCTGTTTGCGGCCATCGGCCGGCGCATGGGTCGCGTGGCCGATCTCTTCGTTGGCACGCGACAGTTTGACCTGATGCGCTGGTCGATTGCGTGGGCGGGGATGATTTTCCTGTTCTTCTCGATATCCAACTCGAAGCTGCCGGGCTACATCGTGCCGGCCTTCCCTGCACTGGCGATTGCGCTGGCGCTGGCGCTGGAGAAGATGCCCACGCGCGCCGTTGCGTGGTCGCTGGGCGTCAATCTGCTGATCGCCATCGGCTTGTGGTTTGCGGTGCCGATGATCGGCGCCAAGGCCGGCGCCAAGATGCCCGCCGAACAGGTTGCGCTGGCCATGCCTGCGTTGCGTCAGGTGATGGCCATGCTGGCCGTCGGTACGCTGGCCGCACTCTTGGCGCTGCGCTGGCAGAAGCGCACCGTGGCCGTGATCGTGCTATCCATCTCCGCCCTGGTCTGCTGGGACCGCGTCCTCAATGCCAGCGAGATCTTCCGCAACGCACTGTCTGCCCGCGACGTCATCGAAAAGACGCTGAGCGCGACGGGCCCGATTCCGGCCGAGACGCCGTTCTACTCGGTCGAATGGCTGGACCAGACCGCCATCTACTACCTCGGTCGCCCGATGACGCTGGTCTCGGGCTTTGACGAACTGGAAATGGGCGCTGGCCTGGAGCCGAGCAAGGTTGTCGCCACCACAGACGAATGGATCAAGCGCTGGACCGACGGGCCGCCCGCCTACGCATTCATGCGCCGCACCACGTGGCAGAAACTCCAAGACGCCGGTGTGCCGATGCGCCTGGTGGCCGAATCTGCAGACAAGGTGGTGGTGGCGCGGCGGTAAGCGCATCTCCAAACCATTCGCCTCCTCCAAACAAAAAGGGCCGCAATATCTGCGGCCCTTTCTTATTGCCTGCGGCAACTGCCGCGACTTACCACGTGCAACTGCCGCGCAGGAACGCCCATTCCTCGCATTCATCGCCGCCGGGGCTGACGCAGGTTCCTACGTCAGCGCCGTTGGCACGCGTGGAAAACTCAAGTTGACCGCCGCGCTGCAGGCAATACGTGGATGCCGGATTCGCCATGCCCGGCGTTGCGCGCGGGGGTTCGGTGTCTGCGGCAGGCGGTGGAGCGTAGGCCGGCGGCTGAGACGGCGCCGGCTGCATGGCCGGTGACGGCGGCAGCGTGGTCACCGGCGCAGGTGCCGGTGCGGGCGGCGGCGCAGGCTGGATGGTCATGCGCGGCGGCTGCCACGGAGGCATCGGCGACGAGCAGGCCGCCAGGCCCATCGCCAGCACACACGCGGCAACGGCGGCGGTTATGCGGGCTTGGCCGGCATCCTTGACGAGACAGACAGCGCGATTCATGCGTTTTCCTCCCGGAGTTCTGGTGAACGCACGCAACAAGCGTGCTTGCCTCGCCTAGGATAGCTCACGCAATCGCTTGCCCATGTGTCAGTCGGGCAATCAGTCGAGCGATCGGGCGATCAAGCCGCCGCTGTTGAGGCCGGAAACCGCATGGTGACGCGAAACCCCGGCGACGGCGCGTCCGCATCCGCCGGCCCAACCGCGAGATCCCCGCCCAGGTGGCGCACCAGCCGATCGACGATTGCCAGCCCAAGCCCGCAATGCGCATTGCCGCCGCGCGCCGGGTCCAGGCGCACAAAGGGCCGCATGACGCGGTCAAAGTCGGCAACGGGGATGCCAGCGCCGTGGTCTTCCACCGTCAGCGTATACCCGGTTTCGTCCGCCGCGGTGCGCACGTTCACCGGCTCCGCGCCATACGCGAACGCGTTGTCGAGCAGGTTGACGACGATGCGCTCCAGATGCGTCGGCTTGAGGCGGAAGCGGTCTCCCGCATGCAGATCCAGCGCGACATGTTTGCCGTGCTCTGCAAAGGGCTGCACCAGGCCGCGCAGATGGCGATCGACCGACACCTCGCGCGCCTCGCTGTCGCCGCTTTGCGCATAGGCGAGAAACTGTTCGACGATGGCCGACATGGATTCGACGTCGCGTTCGATACCGGCACCGGCTTTCTGGTCGGCCAGCATTTCGGCGCGCAGGCGCAGGCGTGACAGCGGCGTCTTCAGGTCGTGCGCAATGCCGGCCAGCATGGTGTTGCGCTCTTCGTCAGCGGCCGACAAGTCAGTCGCCATATGGTTGAACTGGTCAGTCAGTTGCCGGAGTTCGTACGGGCCGCGCTCCTTGAGCGGCGCCACGTAGCGGCGCCGGGCTAACGCCCCGGCAGCATCGGCCAGCTCGCGCACGGGGCGCTGGATCTGCCACGCCGCAAACAGCGAGAACGCAATGGCAATCGCCAACACCACCATCACGCCCGGCACCACGGCCGAAATGGTGGGCGGCGCATGCACCCACACCAGGGGCATGGCAATCCACTTGTTGCGCTGCGAAAAGCGCACGAACACACGGGGCGTGGGGCCCACTTCGAGCCGCAACTGCGTGTCGGATGGCAAACGGCGCGCAAGCTGTCGCACCAACTCCGCAGACTTGTCCGATGCCGAAGACGCGTCGCCCGAGGGCGGCTCATCAGTTTCGGTCACGAGATCGGGCAGTTTCACATGCAGATGGCCGTCCATCGCCGCCTGGAAGGCCTGCAACTGGAACGCCATCTGATCTACCGACGCCTGGAACTGCCGCTCGCGGCGCTCCGCGCGCAGCACGCCCAGCCACGAGAAGTGGCTCAGCACGAGCACCACCACGATCAGCACCGCCAGCCGGCCGAACAGCGTGTCGAATCTAGCCTTGAACTTCATTGGCCTCTTCCCGCTCGTCCGGCACAAAGGTGTAGCCGCGGCCGCGCACGGTCTGGATGTATCGCGGGCGCTGGGCGTCTTCTTCCAGCACGCGGCGCAGGCGCCAGATCTGTACGTCGATGCCCCGGTCGGACACACCGCTGCCCGGCCCGTACATCAGCTCGACGATGTGCTCACGCGTGAGCACTTGCATCGCATGCCCGATCAGCAGCTTGAGCAGCGCGAATTCGGTATCGCTGATGGACAGTGCGCTGTCGCCGCGAAACAGCGTGCGCATGCGGAAGTTGAGCTTGAAGGGGCCGAAGCTGAAGCTGTCGCGGTCTTCTGGTGCGGAGGCCGGCACGGAAAGGCGCCGGCGCAGCACCGCGTTGATACGGGCGAGCAGCTCGCGAGGCGAGAACGGCTTGCCGAGATAGTCGTCGGCACCGATTTCCAGGCCGATGATGCGATCGATCTCATCGCTGCGGGCCGTGAGCAGGATGACGGGCACGTCGTCGTTGCGGGCACGCAGGTCGCGCAGGGCCGACAGGCCGTCCACCTTGGGCATCATCAGGTCGAGCACGACAAGGGCCGGGCGCTCCCGTTCGAGCCGGGCGCCCAGCCCATCGCCGTCATGCAGCACGGAAACGGCAAACCCCTGCTGGGTCAGGTATTCGCGCAGAAGGTCGCGCAGTTCGACGTCGTCATCGACGACCAGGATCTTGGTGCCGCTCATCTGTCTGGTGGAGTGTCTGGTATGCGCAGGAAGGTGTGCTCATGATAGCGATTGTGGCCACCACGAATCGCGCGCACTTTCACCATATTGTTTCGCCCGGTAACACCGCGATGGGTTTGTAATCTGCCGTAATAGAACCCGCTGCGCGACTAATTCTTCGCAAAGACGTTGCCTTTAAGCTGCGGTCTGACTGGCATGGGCGCCAGCTATCATGTGCGCTCGTCCCCATATTGCTAAGAACAGGAACGCCAACATGTCCGATCCCAAGGACCAGAAGCCCGGCCAGTTTGACGACGCCGGCCGCCGTACGCGCGACGGGAAGGAGACGCCCAACGAGGTATCTCCAACGCTGCTGCCGCCCCCGCGAGAGGGTGGCAAGCGCCGCCGCTGGGGCATCTGGGTGGTGATCATTATCCTGGTGCTGATCGGCTACGCGGTCTATCACGCGAAGTACCGCAACGCGGGCGGCCCCGGTGGGCGAGGTGGCCCCGGTGGGCGCGGCGCTGCCATGGCCGGCAAGCCGATGCCTGTGATGGTCGGCACGGCCGTCAAAGGCGACATCAACGTGGTGCTGTCGGCGCTGGGCAATGTCACGCCAGTCAACAACGTGACGGTCAAGACACGTGTAGATGGCCAACTCGTGCGCTTGGCGTTTACGGAGGGGCAGACCGTCAAGGCCGGAGACCTGCTGGCCGAGGTTGACCCGCGCACCTATCAGGCACAGCTTGCCCAGGCGGAAGGTCAGCTTGCGCGCGATCAGGCGCTGCTGCAAAACGCGAAGCTCGACCTGCAGCGCTATCAGACGCTGCTCTCGCAGGATTCGATCTCCAAGCAACAGGTGGATACGCAGGCCGCGTTGGTGCGCCAGTACGACGGCACGGTCAAGCTGGACCAGGGCAACGTCGACAACGCCCGCGTGCAGCTTTCCTATACGCGCATCACCGCGCCGGTGTCTGGCCGGGTTGGCCTGCGCCAGGTGGACCCGGGCAACATCGTGCACGCCTCGGACACCAACGGCATCGTGGTCATCACGCAGATTGATCCGATCACCGTCATCTATTCCATTCCTGAAGACAACCTGCCCAAGGTCATGCCGCGCCTGCAGTCCGGCGACAAACTGCCGGTGGAAGCCTGGGACCGCGGCCAGACCACGCAGCTCGCGCGCGGCGTGCTCATGACGGTGGACAACACCATCGACAACACCACCGGTACGGTCAAGCTGCGTGCGCAGTTTCCGAACCAGAACGCCATGCTGTTCCCGAATCAGTTCGTGAACGTGCGCATGCGCGTGGATACGCTACGCGACGTGGTGATCGTGCCGGGCGCGGCTATCCAGCGCGGCACACAGGGCACCTTCGTCTATGTGGTCGGCGAAGACAACAAGGTGGCGCTGCGCGTGGTCAAGCTGGGCGTGACCGAAGGGGAACGCGTGTCGGTTGCGCAAGGTCTGCAGCCCGGCGATCGTGTGGTGATCGACGGAGCTGACAAGCTGCGCGATGGCTCGCCGGTGGAGGTGATTCAGCCCGGTGCCGCCGCCGCAAGCGCACCCGCCGCCGGCCAAGCCCACCAGGGCGGGCGTCATCGCCGTGGCCAGGGCGGCGCTTCGGCACCCGCCGCGAGTGCCCCGGCTGCCAAGCCGTAAGCCCTGAGTCGTGCATTGCTTGCACTCGCCTGACGAAGTCTTCTGTTCCGAGCTGGCATGAATCCCTCCCGAATCTTCATCCTCCGGCCCGTGGCGACCACGCTGTTGATGGTCGCCATCCTGCTCTCGGGCCTGGTGGCGTACCGGATGCTGCCGCTCTCTGCGCTGCCCGAGGTCGATTACCCGACCATCCAGGTAACAACGCTGTACCCGGGTGCCAGCCCCGACGTGATGACGTCGTCCATCACCGCACCGCTGGAGCGGCAGTTCGGGCAGATGCCGGGCCTGAAACAGATGACGTCGTCCAGCTCGGGCGGCGCCTCCGTCATCACGCTGCAGTTTGACCTGTCGCTTTCGCTCGATATTGCCGAGCAGGAGGTGCAGGCGGCCATCAACGCGGCCGGCAACCTGCTGCCGAACGACCTGCCGATGCCGCCGATCTACAGCAAGGTGAACCCGGCCGACGCGCCGATCCTCACGCTGGCGATCACCTCCAACACGATGCCGTTGCCCAAGCTGGAAGACTTGGTCGACACGCGCATCGCGCAAAAGCTGTCGCAGTTGCCGGGCATTGGCCTGGTCAGCATCAGCGGCGGGCAGCGTCCGGCCGTCCGCATCCAGGCGAACACGTCGGCGCTGGCGGCGCTCGGGCTGTCGATCGATGACATCCGCACCGCCATCGGCACCGCCAACGTGAACGGCGCCAAGGGCAGCTTCGACGGCCCGATGCGCGCCTCCACCATCGACGCCAACGATCAACTCAAGTCGGCCGCCGAGTACGGCAAGATGATCGTCGCCTACAAGAACGGCGCGCCCATCCGCCTGACCGACGTGGCGCAGATCGTTGACGGCGCCGAAAACAGCAAGCTGGCCGCGTGGTCCAACACCACCCCCGCCATCATCCTGAACGTGCAGCGCCAGCCTGGCGCCAACGTGATCGAGGTGGTCAACCGTGCCAAAGCGCTGCTGCCACAGTTGAAAGAAACACTGCCCGGCAACGTAGAGGTAGCGCTACTGACCGACCGCACCACAACGATCCGCGCTTCGGTATCAGACGTGCAGTTCGAACTGATGCTTGCCGTGGCGCTGGTCGTGATGGTGATCTTCCTGTTCCTGCGTAACGTGCCAGCCACGGTCATTCCGGCGGTGGCGGTGCCGCTGTCGCTGGTCGGTACGTTCGGCGTGATGTACCTGGCCGGGTTTTCGATCAACAACCTCACGCTGATGGCGCTCACGATTGCCACCGGCTTCGTGGTCGACGATGCCATCGTCATGATCGAAAACATCGCCCGCTACATTGAAGAGGGCGACCCGCCCATGGAAGCCGCACTCAAGGGTTCCAAGCAGATCGGCTTCACCATCATCTCGCTCACGTTCTCGCTCATCGCCGTGCTGATTCCGCTGCTGTTCATGGGCGACGTGGTCGGGCGGCTGTTCCGCGAGTTTGCAATCACGCTGGCGGTATCGATCCTGATCTCGGCCGTGGTGTCGCTCACGCTCACGCCGATGATGTGCGCACGCTTGCTCAAGCACATTCCCGAAGCCGAGCAATCGCGCTTCTATCACGCTGCGGGCGCGTTCTTCGACAACGTCATCGCGCGGTACGGCCGCATGCTGCAATGGGTGCTTGACCGGCAGAAGACCACGCTGCTGGTGGCCATAGGCACGCTGGTGCTGACGGGCCTGCTGTATGTGGTGGTACCCAAGGGATTCTTCCCGGTGCAGGACACCGGCGTGATCCAGGGCATTTCGGATGCGTCGCAGTCGATTTCGTTCTCGGCCATGGCCGAGCGGCAGCAGAAGCTGGCCGAGGTGGTGCTAAAAGACCCTGCGGTCGAGAGCCTGTCGTCGTTCATCGGCGTGGATGGCGTGAACACCACGCTCAACAGCGGCCGCATGCTGATCAACCTCAAGCCGAAAGATAAACGCGACGCCGACGCCACCGAGATCATTCAGCGCCTGCAACCCGAATTGGCCAAGGTGGCGGGTATCTCGCTGTACATGCAGCCGGTGCAGGATCTGACGATTGAAGACCGCGTGAGCCGCACGCAGTACCAGTTCACTGTCGAAGACCCGGACCCGAACAACCTCTCCAAGTGGGTGCCGAAACTCGTTGAACGCCTGCAGCAGACCAACGAGCTGCGCGACGTGGCGAGCGACTTGCAGGACAACGGCTTGCGCGCCTACGTGCAGGTCGACCGCGATAAGGCGGCGGTGTACGGCATCACGATGGCAGCGGTGGATAGCGTGCTGTACAGCGCTTACGGCCAGCGCCTGATTTCGACCATCTTCACCCAATCGAACCAATACCGCGTAGTGCTCGAAACGGACCCGAAGATGCAGCTTGGGCCGCAATCGCTGTACGACCTGCACGTGGCCTCTAGCAGTGGCCAACAGATTCCGTTGGGCGCGTTTGCCACGGTGGTGGAACAACCGGGCTCGCTGGTGGTGAACCACCAGGGGCAATTCCCGGCCGCGACCATTTCGTTCAACCTGGCGCCGCGTGCCTCATTAGGTGCGGCGGTCGACACGATCAATGCCGTCGAACAGGAAATCGGCTTGCCGGCCAGCATGCAAACCAGTTTCCAGGGTGCGGCGCTGGCGTTCCGTGCGTCGCTGTCGAATCAGTTGTGGCTGATCCTCGCAGCCGTCATCACGATGTATATCGTGCTGGGCGTGTTGTACGAAAGCACGATCCACCCGGTGACGATCCTGTCGACGCTTCCGTCGGCCGGCGTGGGTGCCCTGCTGTCGCTGCTGGTCTCCGGCAAGGACATGGGCATCATCGCGATCATTGGGATCATCCTGCTGATCGGTATCGTCAAGAAGAACGCGATCATGATGATCGACTTCGCGCTGGAAGCCGAGCGCGAGCAGGGCATGACCCCGCGCGACGCTATCTACCAAGCGTGTCTGCTGCGCTTCCGTCCGATTCTGATGACGACCATGGCCGCCCTGCTGGGTGCCCTGCCGCTGATGCTGGGCACCGGCGTGGGCTCCGAGCTGCGTCAGCCGCTGGGGATCACGATGGTGGGCGGCCTGCTGGTCAGCCAGGTGCTGACGCTGTTCACCACGCCAGTCATCTATCTGGCCTTCGACAACTTGGGCGAACGCTTGCGTGACTGGCGCGCGCGCCGTGCTGCCCGACGCCACGGCGCTGCGGGCACCAATCAGTCTGGCGGACCGCGATGAATCTGTCCGCGACCTTCATCGCCCGGCCTGTTGCCACGGCGCTGCTGACCATCGGCGTGGCGTTGGCCGGTATCGCGGCGTTCCGCCTGCTGCCGGTATCGCCGCTGCCGCAGGTGGACTTTCCGACCATCTCGGTCAACGCGTCGCTGCCGGGCGCCAGCCCTGAGACCATGGCAGCCACTGTGGCGACTCCACTGGAGCGATCACTCGGCCGCATCGCGGGCATTACCGAGATGACTTCGTCCAGCTCGCTCGGTTCGTCACGGATCACGCTGCAGTTTGACCTGTCGCGCGACATCGACGGCGCTGCGCGCGACGTGCAGGCGGCCATCAATGCGTCGCGCAGCCTGCTGCCTTCGGGCTTGCCCAGTAACCCGACGTATCGGAAGGTCAATCCGGCAGATGCGCCCATCATGATCGTGGGGCTGACGTCCGACACCAAGTCGCGCGGCGAGCTGTACGACGCGGCCTCGACCATCCTTGCGCAGAAGCTGTCGCAAGTGAACGGCGTGGGCCAGGTCACCATCGGCGGTGCGTCGCTGCCGGCGGTGCGGGTGGAGCTGAACCCGATGGCACTGAACAAGTACGGCATCTCGATGGAGACCGTGCGCACCGTCATCGCCAGCACTAACGCCAACAAGCCCAAGGGCATGATGGAATCCGGCGAACGCGTCTGGACCATCTACGCCAACGACCAGGCCAAGAAGGCTGCCGAATACCAGTCGCTCATCGTCGCGTGGCGCAATGGCTCGCCGGTGCGGCTGGCTGACGTGGCAGACGTCAGTGACAGCGTGCAGGACATCCGCAACTATGGCTCGGCCAATGGCAAACCGTCGGTGCTGCTCATCATCAGCCGGCAACCGGGCGCCAACATCATCGACACGGTCGACCGCATCAACGACATCCTGCCGTACCTGCGTAACACCATTCCCGCGCAGATCAACCTCGATGTGATGATGGACCGCACGCCCACCATTCGCGCCTCGCTCAGGGATGTGGAGCGCACGCTGGTGCTGTCGATTGCGCTGGTGATCATGGTGGTGTTCCTGTTCCTGCGCAACGTGCGGGCGACGCTCATTCCGAGCGTGGCGGTGCCGGTCTCGCTCATCGGCACATTCGGGGTGATGTACCTGTGCGGCTACAGCCTCGACAACCTTTCGCTGATGGCATTGACCGTGGCGACAGGCTTTGTCGTGGACGACGCGATCGTGGTGCTCGAGAACGTCTCGCGGCACATCGAGAACGGCATGCGGCCCATGCAGGCGGCGCTCAAGGGCGCGCGCGAGGTCGGCTTTACCGTGGTGTCGATGAGCCTGTCGCTGATTGCGGTGTTCATCCCGCTGCTGATGATGGGCGGCATCGTGGGGCGGCTGTTCCGTGAGTTTGCAGTGACGCTGTCGGTCGCCATCCTGGTGTCGCTGGTGGTGTCGCTCACCACCACGCCGATGATGTGCGCGCGCTTGCTCAAGCCCGCCGCCGAGGAAGAACACGGCTGGTTCCACCGCAAGACCGAAGGCTTCTTCACCTTCCTGCTCGACATCTACCGCAACTCGCTGGCGTGGGCGCTGCGGCACAGCTGGCTCACGCTGCTGATCCTGTTGGCAACGATCTGCCTGAACGTCTATCTGTACATCATCGTGCCCAAGGGGTTCTTCCCGCAGCAGGACACCGGCCGGGTGATCGGCAACATCCAGGCAGACCAGGCCATCTCGTTCCAGGCCATGCGCACGAAGGTGACCGATTTCATCCACATCATTCAGCAAGACCCTGCAGTTGAAAACGTCGTCGGCTTCACGGGAGGCAGCCAGCGTAACAGCGGCTTCATGTTCATCCAGCTCAAGCCATTGGCCGACCGAAAACTCTCTGCCGATCAGGTGATCAATCGCCTGCGGGGCAAGCTGGCGCGCGAGCCAGGAGCGAGCCTGTTCCTGCAATCCGTACAGGACATCCGCGTGGGGGGCCGGGCGAGCAACGCGCAGTACCAATACACGTTGCAGGCCGATGACTTGAACGAGCTGCGCGCGTGGGATCCGAAAATCAAGCAGGCACTCACGCAGGTGAAATCGCTGACAGACGTGAACACCGATACGCAGGACAAGGGCTTGCAGACCTCCCTCGTCATTGACCGCGACAAGGCGAAGTCGCTGGGCATCAACCCGAGCGATGTCGATAACGCGCTGAACAACGCGTTCGGACAGCGCCAGGTGTCGACGATCTACAACCCGCTCAACCAGTACCGTGTGGTGATGGAAGCCGCGCCGCAGTACTGGCAGAACCCCGACGGCCTGCGGGACATTTACCTCATCACGTCGGCAGGTGCGCAGGTGCCGCTGTCGACCTTCTCGCACTACGAGCCGACCAACACGGCGCTGGCGGTCAACCACCAGGGGCAATTCGCGGCGAGCACGATCTCGTTCAACTTGGCGCCAGGGGCTTCGCTGTCGGGTGCCACGCAGGACATCCAGGACGCGATGAACCGCATCGGCGTACCGTCCTCCGTGCATGGCAGCTTCCAGGGCACCGCCAAGGCTTTCCAGGATTCGCTCTCCAGCCAGCCCGTGCTGATCCTGTTTGCGCTCATCACCATCTACATCGTGCTGGGCGTGCTGTACGAGAGCTACGTCCACCCCATCACGATTCTGTCGACGCTGCCCTCAGCCGGTGTCGGGGCGCTGCTGGCCCTCATCATTACAGACACGGACTTTTCGATCATCGCGCTGATCGGCGTGATTCTGCTCATCGGCATCGTCAAGAAGAACGCGATCATGATGATTGACTTCGCGCTGGAGGCCGAGCGCAGCCAGGGCATGAGCCCCGCGGATGCGATCTTCCACGCGTGCGTGCTGCGCTTCCGGCCGATCTTGATGACGACGATGGCCGCGCTGCTGGGCGCCCTGCCCCTGGCGCTCGGCCATGGCGACGGCGCGGAGCTGCGCACGCCGCTGGGCATCTCCATCGTTGGCGGGCTGCTGGTCAGCCAGATCCTCACGCTTTACACCACGCCGGTGGTCTACCTGGCGCTCGACCGGCTGCGCCTGCGTCGCGCCGGCCGCAGCAAGGACGCACCGCTGCCCGCATTGGATTCGCAAGGAAGCTGAACATGACAAGAGGCACTCAAGCCCTTCGTACCTCGTTGCTCGCGCTGGCCGCGTGCGCGCTCGTCTCGGCCTGCGCGGTCGGGCCCGATTACAAGCGCCCCGACGCCGAAGTGCCGCAGCAATACAAGGAAGCCGGCGACTGGAAAGTCGCCAACCCGAGCGACGCCATTGCCCGCGGCAAGTGGTGGGAGATCTTCAACGACCCGCAACTGAACGCGCTTGAAGAACAGGTGGCCGCCGCCAACCAGAACATCCTGGTGGCCGAGGCGCAATACCGGCAAGCCCAGGCGCTGGTGCAATCGGCGCAGGCTTCGTTCTTCCCCACGCTGGGCGCCAATGCCTCGGCCACACGCAGCCGTTCAGTGCGCACCTCGGTCAACCCGGACGGCAGCCTGTCGACCGGCAACCCGAGCCTGCTCAACTCGCAAAGCCTTTCGCTCAACGCCAGTTGGGAACTGGACCTGTGGGGCCGCATCCGCCGATCGGTGGAGTCGAACAAGGCCAGCGCGCAAGCCAGCGCCGGTGATTTGTCATCCGCTTTGCTGTCCGCGCAGGCAACGCTTGCGCAGAACTATTTTCAATTGCGTGTCACGGATACTCAAAAGGCTGTCTTGCAACGCACGGTTGCAGACTACGAGCGCTTCCTGAAGCTCACGCAAAACCAGTATGCGGTGGGCGTGGCGCAGCGATCGGATGTGCTGACCGCGCAGACGCAGCTCAAGCAGTCGCAGGCGCTGCTGCTGGATACCGAAGTCACCCGTGCGCAGCTTGAGCACGCCATTGCGGTGCTGATCGGCAAACCGCCGGCGGAATTCTCGCTGGCCCCGGCCACCGCTGCCAGCGCGGCCGACTTGCCTGCCCTGCCCGCCATTCCGCTCGAAGTGCCATCGGCCGTGCTGGAACGCCGCCCTGACGTCGCCGCCGCCGAGCGCCGCATGGCCGCTGCCAACGCGCAGATCGGCGTGGCCAAGGCTGCATACTTCCCGACGCTCACGCTGGGCGCATCGGCAGGTTTGGCAGCCAACACGCTCACGCGCCTGGCAACGCTGCCGAGCCGCGTCTGGTCGATCGGCCCGACGCTGGCCGCCACGCTGTTCGATGGCGGCGCGCGTGCAGCCGCCGTCGACAAGGCCGGCGCTGCTTACGATGCGTCGGTCGCAACATATCGCCAGACGGTGCTGGGCGCGTTTCAGGATGTCGAAGACAACCTCGCCGCGCTTCGCTGGCAGACGCAGGAATTTGGCGTGCAGGCCGATGCCGTCAAGGCCGCGCAGGAAGCCGCGCAACTCAATCTGAACCGCTATCGCGCGGGCACGGTGAGCTTCCTGGAAGTCATCACCGCACAGGCCACGGCCTACAATGCCGAGCGCACGCTGCTCACGCTGCAGGGCAAGCAATATTCGGCAGCCGTCCTGCTGGTCAAGGCGCTGGGCGGCGGGTGGCACGGCGAAGTGCCGGTGGTTGGCCAGGCGGCACTGCAACCGGCATCCGCTCCTGCCGCGCAATAACCCTTCTGTTGTTGCCGGTGGCCGACAACATTTCGCCACCGGCAATGTCCCCTTGTGCGTAAGCCCGCACGCAGTCGGATAGTTCCCCCTATAATCGACGGACTTTATTTCAGACCGCCCCGACCATCCGGGCCGGCTGATGCAGCATCGGGCGCGCAAATTGCGTCGCCCGATGCCTTGCAAGCCGCCCCGGTCCTATCCAGGCCGTCTGTTTGCCAGCCACCATGTCCGCCGCGCGCGTGGTTGCCGACGCAGTTGCCCCGATTCACGCGCGCCGCTCAACTGACTCTGCTCTCTCTGATGATCCGATCCGCGCTTCCCCGTTCCGCCAAGCTGCTGGCTGCCGCCCTGGGCGCCGCCACGCTGTTTGCCGCCCTGCCCGCTCAGGCTGACCCGTCCGTGCGCGTCATCTATGGCAAAGACAACAAGCACGGCATCGAGAAATACGGCGTCGACCTCGACTTCGACTCGGGCTTCCATTGGGGCAACCCGGAAGGCTGGTTCGTGAATCTGGATTGGGAAGTCGCGCTGGGCCAGTGGCGCTCGACCAAGGGCACCAACCGCCAAAACATCACCGAATTCGGCGTGACGCCGCTGTTCCGGCTTGAAAAGCGCGGCGGCTCGTGGGTACCGTTCATCGAGGCTGGTGTCGGCCCGCGCTTGCTGTCGCACGTCAGCACGTCCAACGAGCACTATTTCAGCACGGCCTTCCAGTTCTCCGACATGATCGGCGTGGGCGTGGCCTTTGGCAGCAAGCAACAATTCCAAATGGGCTACCGCTTCGAACACCTGTCGAACGCGTCGATCAAGCGCCCGAATCCGGGCACGGACCTGAACGAGCTTTACTTGCGTTACACGTTCTAAGATTTGAGCGTTTGCAACGCTTGAAGAAAGACGGCCTGCCCTGCGGCGGGCCGTTTTGTTTTTGCGTGCGGCGGTGAATCAACGCGCGTCGCCGTCGAGGTCGCGATCACGCGATCGCATGCCCATCAGCCGCTCGTAATTGAGCGAGGCATGGAAGCCCACGCCGTTGCCGCCGGCGCGTTTGACTTCATACATCGCTGCGTCGGCATTGCGGATGAGCGTCTGCGCGTCATGCCCGTCGGTCGGATACAGCGCCACGCCGGCGCTCACGCCCATCGACAGCACATGGCCTTCCACACGGAACGGCGTCTGCAATTCTTCGATCAGGCGTTCAACGGTTTGCGTCACATCGTCGCGCGTGGCGCAGTGCGTGAGGACGGCGACAAACTCATCGCCGCCCAGGCGCGCCACCGTGTCCGAGGCACGCAGCCCGCTGCGCAACCGCATGGCCGTAGCCTTCAGGACGAGATCGCCAACCCCGTGGCCGTACTCATCGTTGACGGGCTTGAAGCGATCGAGATCGATCAACACGACCGCAACCTGGCCGCGCGCGCGACGTGCCGCCTGAATGGCGACGAACAGGCGATCGCGCAACAAACGTGCATTGGGCAAGTCCGTCAGCGGATCGTGCAGCGCGAGGTGGTGCGCCCGGTCCAGCGCCGTGCGCCGCTGTGTCACGTCGAGCAGCGTGCCGCTCACGCGCGTGGCCGTGCCGCGGGCATCGCGCTCGGTCACGCGGCCGCGCGCCGCCACCCAGATCCATTGACCATGGCGCGCGCGCATGCGCTGTTCAACTTCAAAGCTGTCGGCATCGCCGCGCATGTGGCGATAGATGCGTCGCGCGCTCAAGGCCGCGTCTTGCGGATGCACCATGGCGAACCAGGCATCCGGATCGTTGGACAGATCCGTTGGCTCGTAGCCGAGCATGTCGGCCGTCCGACGGTTGAACGACACATGCCGTGCACGCGTGGACCAGTCAAACGTACCCAGCCCCGCGCCGTCCAGCACATAGGCCAGCCGTTGCTCCGACGCGCGCAGCGATTCCAGCGCCAGGCGCCGCGCGGTCACGTCCTGCATCTGCACGACAAGGTGCTCGTTGCCGTCGTCGCGCGCCACCGCCACGTCGGTCTGCACCCAGACCGTGGTGCCGTCCTGGCGGACCAGGCGCGTTTCCATCGACAGCGTGTCGCGCCGACCGGCGAGCAGCGACTCGACACCATGTCGTGTGCGTTCAGTGTGGTCGGGGTGGCACAGGTCAAACAGATCGCGCGCGCGCAGCGCCTGCGCTTCGTGGCCGGTCAGCGCGCACAGTGCTCGGTTCACGTCGAGGAAGCGACCCTCCGGCGCGCACAGGCCGATTCCTATCGGCGAATGTTCGATCGCAGCCTTGTACAAGTGGTGGTCCTCAAGCATGGCGATGCTGTTTCGCGAATGCGGCAGTCCCGGGGTGTGGTTGATATGATGGCCATCGCACCGTCGGTGCCCCATGACGCAATCGTTGCGTTAGGCGCGCGGCGGCAGTTGGCGTGATCCCCGTAACCGGTCTCGTGGTCTGCGTGGCCCAGTTGGCGGCGGGTAATGGCAGACCTAGGTGCGTTGCAAGCGCACGAATCGAGGCGGACTATAGAAGCCGCGAGTTAACGGGGCAATCCCTTCCCGCGAGGGGACATGGACCGCGTGCCCGCTTTGGGTCCCCATGTGCGCGAGATGACGCGAAGGAAACGCGCCCCGCGTCATTCCCGTCTGCGTTTGTCGACGTCGATTGTCGACAGCTGCCCGGCGTCGCCAGACACCCGATAACTGTACACCGGCCCCCTGGGCGAAGCAGTTAGCCGTTCGGTTAGGTCGCACAGACGCTGCCGGCACGCAACCGTTTGCCACGTGGGTGCCACCCAATCTCCACATTGTGAATGTCTTAAGGTTAAGACAAGGCCGCTCAATCTCATCCGGAAGGACGAAACGCGCAAACGGCCCGCTCCGTTACTATTCTTCAATATCGCTCGGGGGGGCGAATTCAAACACGGCGAGCCGCGGCACAAGCGCACGCGGTTGTGGGAGGTTGTATGGAATTGAGTTTTGTCGCCCCCGGCACGCAGACGCATCGGTATGCACTCAAGCTTGCGGGCCTACCCGAAGGGACGGAGCCCGGCACGGCACCAGTCGATCCAGCCTGGGTGGACGATGCCCTTACCGCCGCCGTGCGCGTATTCGACGCGCACCGCGTGCACTTTGCCGACGCCTACTTCGCCTATCGCGCCCGTGAGACGGCACAGCACCGCACGCGCGCTACCGGCAACACCTCACCTGCACGCGTTGCCGGCGATCTCCACGACGACACGCCGCTGCTCGCGGATACGTTTGCGATTGCGCAGCTGGCCGCACTTGTGTCGCTGGAGGCATCCGGTGTGGCCGATGTAATCGATGTACACCTCGTGGTGGAGCGCCTGCGTGACGATGCCCCCACGCCGCCTGCTGACGGCATCGGCGAAGTGACGTTTGTTACGGAAACCACGGCCGGCCTGCACAGCGTGGCAAGCCGACATTAATCCGGGCAGGGCCTCTCAGGGCCCGTGATGCGTGGGCCGCTCCGGCACGATGGTCGGCTGCGGCTCAGTTGGCGCGCCGACTGCGTCGGCGTCACGAAACGTCCAGTACCGGTGCACCAGGAAGTTGAAGATGGCCGTGATGGCCGAGGCGAACACCTGCGCGATCAGGTAATACAGGCCAATCCCCAGACCGATGGCCATGATGGTCGCGTTACAACCGAGCGCAAGAAAGGCCACCAGGCCGAACCGCACCATCGCGCCGACGTGCCCGCGCGTGCTGTTGAAGACGGCCTGCCGGCTGATGAAGTAGTTGAGCGTGGCCCCGATCACGCTGCCCGCCACCGACGCCCGCCAGGGCGAGACGCCCACCTGCACCAGCCCGAACAGCACCACATAATGCGCCAGCGTCGCGCCCCCGCCGATGACGACATAGCGCGCAAACTGCTCCACCGCCGCCCAGAAATGCCGCCGAGACGCCATGCGCGTGTCCACCCCATCCACTTTGGAACCGACATTGTGCTCGATCATGGCTGCGGGGTCGCAACGGGCGTGCCACGCACCCCGCACAATAAGTGCGCTTAAAGTTATGCAACATTTGGCCGTATAAAACCGGTGGAGCCGTGCGCGGCTGTTGGCTCCCCTATTGCCATGCTCGAACTTCAACCTCTCGACATTCCGCTTGCGATCCCCCTGCCGTGGCCGATGCTTGACGCCGACGGGCAGCTGCTCGTCCCGAAGGGCGACGTCATCCACTCTCCGGAGGAGGTCGACTTGCTGTGCACGCTGCACCGCCCGCACCGTCTGGCGGACGGCACGCCCGCGCCTGCACCCGCGTTTGCAAATACGCAGTTCCCGAACACGATGTTCCCCGACATGGGCGACGACCCTGACGGCGAACGCACGATCGCCTTGGAGCTGCTGGGCTTGCGCCCCGGCGGCATGCTGACCGTGCGCCTGACCGCAGGCGCCGGCCAGACCAAGGGAGCCGCGCGCGTGATGGGCTACAGCCCGCAGCGCCATCTGCTCATCACCATGCCAACCGACAACGGCCGCACGGTCATGCCGGTCAAGGACGAGCTGGTGGAAATCCACGCCTTCTCGGGCGAGGGCATTGCCAGTTTCGAATGCACGGTGATGGGGGTGTGCCGCATCCCGTTCGAATACGTCGTGTTGTCACCACCGCGGCGGATCAAGAACCGCATGTTGCGCAAATCGCTGCGCGTGCGTGCCAACGTGGTCGGCAAGATGCTGGTGAGCGGCGACCCGCCGCGCATGATCCATATCTCCGACATCAGCACCACGGGCGCGTCATTCCGCTCCGCGCATCGGCTGGAAGTGAGCGGCGCGCCGGCGCGTCTGCGCTTTCGCGTGAAGACGCGCGACTACCACTCCGAACTGGTGGCCGCGGCCCTCGTGCGAAGTGAGAAGCCGGCCGACCTGCCCAACGTTTACCAATACGGCGTGGAATTCATCGAATTGGTCGCTGCTCAAAAAATGCTGCTGCAGTGCTTTATCTATGAACAGCTGCTTTGGGGCGGCCAGCGTATGGTGTAACGTGCAGACAGACCTGATATTCGATTTTTTTTGATCAGACTTAATTGCTGTTAAACGTTAAAACCGCCTGCCGGACGCATCCGAAAACATGCCCGGAAGCGGCCTCCATGGCCGGTTTTCAGCTTATGATGCCGAAGGCGAGCTTGTGACAAAGCTATACAATTGAAAGTGCGCCGAGTGCACGTATTTCCGTTTTAAAGGCATTTGCAGGACGATCCCCATTTATGAGCCGCGCAAGGTCTGCCGCGCCAGCGAGTCTGGACCCAATCTCCGGATTGCCGGACCGCGAACGATTCGTCCAGCTGCTGGCTGCCATGCCGCAACCCGCACGCCAGGATGCAATCGGCGCACTGCTGCTGATCGGCTTCGACCATTTTGCCGAGGCCACCAACACGCTCGGGCCGCTGGCCGCGCGAGAGGTCATCGTCGAATGTGCATCGCGGCTTGAAGCGTTGAGCGTGCCGCCAGCGAATGGCATCGCACCCATCGTCGGGCGCGTCGGCCCTGAAACCTTTGCCGTTGCCTGCGCAGATTTCGTCTCGGCACAAGACGTGCACGACCTCGCGCGGCGGATCTCCGCGGCACTCACGCGACCTTTCATCACGCATGGTTACGAACTGGTCTGCTCGTGCAGCATCGGCATGACGCTTTTTGAAACCATGCCTTCCGATGCAGCTCGGCTGATTGAACAGGCCGACCGGGCGCTCTACGGGGTCCAGCACGGTGCCGAACAAAGCCCGGCGCTGTATGCCCCGGCGGCCATGCCTCCGATCTCGGGCGGGAACACCGCCGCCATTGATGGATACGACGCCGCCGCCGAGCATCCACGCCTGGCCGCCCGGCTGCGCCATGCGCTTGCGCGCCGTCAGTTCAGCCTGAACCTGCAGCCGCAACTGAGCCTGACCGACGGCCGGATCGTCGGCTACGAATTTTTGCTGCGCTGGATTTCACCGGAACTGGGAGTCGTGGCGCCTGCCGATTTTCTGCCGATCCTGGAGCAGACGGGCGACATTCGCGAGGTGGGCCACTGGGTGCTCGACAACGCCGCCCAGATGCTGGCCGGGCTGCTGCGCGAGGAATCCCAGCGCGCGGGACGCAACAGCCGGCACCAGCCAGGCGTGCATGCAGCCGTCAATTTGTCGGTTGCGCAGCTGCTTGATCCGCAATTGAGCGACGTGGTGCTCGAGATTGCGGCGCGCCACGCGGTTCCGGCCACACGCCTCGTCTTCGAAATATCGGAACACACGCTGCACCGTGCCAACGGTTCGGCGCAGAAAGCCGTGGAAGCTCTGCACGCCTGCGGCGCACGCGTGGCAGTGGAAGATTTTGGCGCCACCGCGCACAGCCTTGATTGCCTGGCAACGTTCCGCCCCGATCAGGTCAAGCTCGATCAGGCCATCGTCAACGCGGTGACCAACGCGAGCGATCATGCGGTGCTGCAACGCCTGGTGACTGCCGCGCATGGCGCGGGCGTGCCCGTCACCGCCACGCGCGTGGAAACCGCCGCGCAGCTCCACGCATTGCGCGCCTGCCGGTGCGACGTGATCCAGGGCTACCTGCTTTCGCAGCCCTTCCCTGCTCGCTGGATCGACGACACACAAGACGTGATTGCCGAGCGCGCACGCGATCTGATGCCGTAAAAGAAAATGCCCTCCCGCTTGCACGGCGGAAGGGCATTGGGGCTTGCGCGCGTGCTGCTTACGCGTGCTCGACGCGGAAGACCGCCACGGCGCTACGCAGCGCCTCCGCCTGCTCTTCCAGCGATTCCGCCGCAGCCGCAGCCTGTTCGACCAGCGCTGCATTCTGTTGCGTCACCTGATCCATCTGCGTGACGGCCTGGTTGACCTGTTCGATGCCGCTGCTCTGCTCTTCCGACGCAGCGCTGATCTCGCCCATGATGTCGGTCACGCGGCGCACGGCCACCACCACCTCGTCGATCACCGTGCCAGCTTCGGCCACGAGGGTCGTACCGTTCTGCACGCGGCCCACCGAATCGCCAATCAGTTCCTTGATCTCTTTGGCAGCCGTGGCGCTGCGCTGTGCGAGGCTGCGCACTTCACCGGCAACAACAGCAAAGCCGCGGCCCTGCTCGCCCGCGCGTGCGGCTTCCACCGCGGCATTCAACGCGAGGATGTTGGTCTGGAACGCAATGCCTTCAATCACGCCGATGATGTCGGCAATCTTTCGGCTGCTTTCGTTGATGCCAGCCATCGTGTCCACCACGCGGCCCACGACTTCCCCGCCCTTGACGGCAATATCCGATGCATTGACGGCCAGCGTGCTTGCCTGACGCGCGTTGTCGGCGTTCTGCTTCACGATGCTCGTCAGCTCTTCCATGCTCGACGCCGTTTCTTCCAGCGACGATGCCTGCTGCTCCGTGCGCTGCGACAGGTCGGCATTGCCCGCGGCGATCTGCTTGGTGGCACTGGCGATCGAATCCGAGCCCGTGCGCACCTGGCCGATGATCTGCTGCAGGCTCGTTTGCATGGACGACACCGCATGCATCAGGCGTGCGGTTTCGTCGCGGCGCCCCGCAGCGGTCTGGCCTTCCATGCGTGCGGCGAGGTCGCCCGCTGCCATGCGTTCGAACACCTGAATGGCGCGCTCAAGCGGACGCACCACAGTGCGGCCAAGCACGCCACGCGCCACCACCGACAGCACCAGCGCGGCGGCCAGCAAGCCACCAGAGATCCAGATGCTCATCGCATAGCGCGACTGGGAATGGTCAAAGCGTTGCTGGCCGTACTTGAAGCGCGCCCCGACCAGGGGCCCGAGCGCCGAGTCGTAATCCACAAACAGCTTCGGCACCAGGTTCGTGTTCAGTTCGCGGTACGTGGTGAGGTCACTGCGTTCCAGTGCGGCGATGGCCGGCTCCAGCGCGGTCTTGACGAACTTGGTGCGCGCCGCGTCGGCGGCTTGCAGTTGGGCGCGATCCGCATCTGCAATCGGCAGCTTCATGAACTGGGCCCAGGCATCGTTGGCTGTGTTGACCATCGTGTGCGCATCGGACAGCAGCTTCTTGAGCTCTTCAGGCGACGAGACTGCATCGAAATTGGTCAGGTGAATGCGCGCCCACAGCAGGTTGATGGTGTCTTTTGCCAGCAGGTCCAGGCCCTTGGCATCTTCCAGATACACCGCGCGCAAATCATCGTTGGTCGCCCGGCCGGTCGTGATACCGGCGAAACCCACCACGGCAATCATGACTGCAAATACCGCGACCAGGAACGTCAGCCGCGTGCGAATGCTCGTATCCATCCACTTCCACATATTGTTTTCCCCCGCATGATTGGGCCGTGCGGCGCAGAGATCGTCTTCCCGCGCCCCTCTCCAGGCACCCTGTTCACTCCCAAAGGTGCTAACGGCAGGCGACGGCGGAAATAGAGGGCATCACCGCGAATGTCCGGAATGCGCCGCAAGTGATATGCAAGAAGTAAAAAAGATGCGGCCGACGCACCCGCGTGCGCGAGGTGGCACTAAAATGCGGGTTGCGCCACCGTTGGGGTGGCAATTACGCAAACATCGTGCGGGATACCGCACGGCTCACTAGGGGATCGAGATGAAGAAACTGATCGCGCTGCTGGCCCTGGGCTGCGTCGTCCTGGCAGGCTGCAATACGATGGCCGGCATGGGCAAGGACATTCAGACGGGCGGCCAGAAGCTGGAAAACGCTGCTGACAACACCAAGCAGAAGATGTAATGAAGGACGGCCGGGGAGTCCCTGGCTTGAGATGAGAAACGCCGCAAGTTTGCGGCGTTTTTTTTTAGCGCCGCTACAGGAGCTCTTCCGGGGTAAACGGCGCCAACATCTGGATCCACGTCCTGCGGCCCAGGCCCACTTCCGGCTCGTGATCGACGACGACCTCCTTGCCGTTCTCATGCGTGGTCCAGCGCAAGTGGCCGTCGTCCTTGGTCACCCGGTAGGCGCTGTCGCGCACCGAGTCGTCAAACAGCTTGGCTACCGCATCCGACAGCACCGGGCTGCGGATGATCAACCCCGTTTCCGTATTCAGCCCGATGGAGCGCGGGTCGATGTTCATCGAGCCGACAAACAGCGTGCTGCGGTCCACCACGATCGATTTCACATGCAGGCTTGCCTGCGACGAACGGAACGTGCCGAACATCTTCGGGCGATCGCCCAGCGTCGGGCGCAGTTCGTACAGTTCGACACCGTCGTCGATCAGCGCGCCGCGATATTTCGCGTAACCCACATGCACGATGGGCGCGTCGGTCGCTGCCAGTGAGTTGGTCAGCACACGCAGCCGCACGCCCCGATCCTGCAGGCGCTTGGCTACCTCGACACCGCGCTTGCCCGGCACGAAGTACGGCGAGATCAGCACCACCTCGCGCTTGGCCTCGTCAACCAGACGCAGAAGCGTCTGGGCGAGGCGCTCGCCGCCAGGCTCGACCTCGTCACCCGACACCTTGGCTGGACGATCGACGATCACCTGCGCGGGCGCCCATTCCAGGCTCAGGCGGCCACGGGCGATCTGATCAGCCAGGAACCAATCGCGCGGGGCGGGCTTGAGCGGCAAGGGCTGCTCCGGCGCGGGGCTGGCGAGATCGGTCTGGTTGCGGCGTTGCTCGAGCTGCGAGATCGTCTGATCGGACGCCGGCTTGGCCGAACCGGAGCCCATGTCGATCGGCCGGGTCGGCACATCGATATGCTGCGGCGGCCCTTCCGGCCGGTTGGGCATCGTCACCGGCGGCGGATAGTTGCCCTCTCTCGGCTCGGGCGGATGCGCCTTGCTCGGCTCGGGCGCCAGTGCCTGCACCGGATAGGCAAACTCGCTATTCCAGTACGCATCGAACGCCGACGACAACTGGCGCACCGCCGGCCCCGCGGCCAGCACGTCCAGATCGACGAAGTTGGTGGTCTGGTTCTGCGTGAAATATTCAGCGCCCAGATTGCGCCCGCCCGTCACGGCCAAGGCGTTGTCAGCAATGAACGCCTTGTTGTGCATGCGCCGATTGACGCGGCGGAACTCGGCGGCACCGCTCAGGTACCGTGTGACGTTCGACATCCGCCCGCCCGGAAACGGGTTGAACAGCCGCACGTCGATGTTCTTGTGCGACGAGAATTTGAGAAATGCCAGATCGCGCCCATCGCTGTGCAGATCGTCGACCAGCATGCGTACGCGTACCCCGCGGTCGGCAGCGGCCCGCACATGGCGCATCAGTTCGCGCACGCTGTTGTCGCTCGCAATGATGAAGTACTGCAAGTCCAGCGTGCGCTCGGCCCGGTCGGCCAGCGTGAGCAACGTGGCATAGGCTTCTTCGCCCGACGGGATCAGCCGGAAGCCGGACACATCTGCCGAGGGCGCATTCGACTGTGCGAGGCGCCCGAGCGAGGTGGCCGACTCGGCATTGGGCAGCGCCGTCGTCACGGGGCGATCGACGTGTTCCGGCAAGCTTGCGCAACCCGTCACCAGCGCGATGGCCAGACACGCAAACCAGGCGCGCAGATACGCGATCGGGAGGTTCCTCGGGTGCCCTTGCATGTTCGATGTTGTGTTGGGTACGGCAGGTCGAGAGGACGTCTACTTCACACCAGCATGTGGCGTGCCTGAACCGACGCCACGGCCAGACTACGCGAGATATCAGCCGGGGCAATATCCGTGTTTATCCGACGCCACCCCGAGCGTGTCAAAATGACCAACGGTGTGCTGTTTCCCCCCGTTGCCTTCAATGCTGACCAACACCACGGCATTTGCCACGTTCCTCTTTTTCGTGCACTGCGTGGGCGTGCTCGCGGCCATGCATGCCGTGCTGACCGTGCGCACGTCACAGGGTGCCATCGCGTGGGCCATTTCGCTCGTCACGCTGCCGGAGTTCACGCTGATCCCCTATCTGATCTTCGGGCGAAGCACCTTTGCCGGCTATGTGGATGCGCGACGCTTTCACAACGCCCGCCTGCGCGAAATCACCCTCTCCGACGACTGGCGCCGCCTGCGCGACCATGAATCCAGCGTCGTTGCGCCGCAGCACACCTGCATGCAGGCCTTGCCGCGCCTGACCGGCACACCGTGCCTGGCCCGGAATCGCGTGCGTCTGCTCGTCAACGGCGCGGAAACCTTCGATGCCGTCTTTGCGGCGATTGCACAGGCGCGGCGCGTGCTGATCGTCCAGTTCTTCATCGTGCATGACGACACGCTCGGCCGCCGCCTGGCCGAACTGCTGCTCGAGCGCGCACGTGCCGGGGTGCGGGTGTACTTTCTCTTCGACAGCATCGGCTGCCACGCGCTGCCCCGCCGCTATGTGCAGCGCCTGATTGAAGGCGGCGTGCAGGCCAAGCCGTTCTCCACACACGCCGGGTTCGTCAACCGTTTCCAGCTCAACTTCCGCAACCACCGCAAGCTCGTGGTGGTGGATGGCGAGCGCGCTTACGTTGGTGGCCACAACGTCGGCAACGAATACATGGGTGAAAAGCCGCCGCTCGCACCGTGGCGCGACACGCATATCGAGATCGTCGGTGCGGCGGTGATGGACTTGCAGCTGACCTTTGCCGAAGACTGGTATTGGGCCGCCCGCGAAGTGCCGCAGTTGATCGTGCCCGAACTGCGGCCTGAGGAAGACATGGTCTGTCAGGTGGTGGCTAGCGGCCCGGCAGACAAGCAGGAAACCTGCTCGCTGTTCTTCATGGAAGCCATTCAATCGGCGCGCAAGCGGCTGTGGATTACGTCGCCGTACTTCATACCAGACGAAGCTGTGTTTGCCGCGCTTCGCCTGGCCGTGCTGCGCGGGGTGGACGTGCGCATCCTGATCCCGTCACGGCCAGACCATCACATGGTGTTCCTGGCCTCCACGCTGTATGCATATCAGGCGATCCGCGCAGGCGTGAAAATCTACCGCTACCTGCCAGGCTTCCTGCACCAGAAGGTCGTGCTGATCGACGACGAGGCCGCCGCCGTGGGTAGCGCCAACCTCGACAACCGCTCGTTCCGCCTGAACTTCGAGCTGATGATCATGACCGCCGACCCGCGCTTCGCCAATGACGTCGCACAGATGCTCGAAGTCGATTTCGCCGAAGCCGCTCGCGTTGGCCGCGACGAATACGAACGTGCACACCCGCTGCGCCGCGTGATCATGCACGTGGCCAAGCTGTTCGCCCCCATCTTGTAATCACGCTCCGAGTTCCGAGTTCGCCCGCAAGAAGCGGAGCGCTTCCAGGCATCGCTGTCCCTACCCTGAAGTGAACATTTTCAGGAGTGTGCGATGTCCGATCCCCATGACTCTGCTGTCGACCGCCTGCCGCCGGGCTTCAACCGGCTGGCGGCCTCGAACCTGGCCGCGCAGTCGGCCGAACAGATTGCGCTGGCCGCCATGCCAATGGTTGCGGTGCTTACCCTGCGTGCCGACGCCAGCACAGCGAGCTGGCTGCAGGTGGTCCTCACGCTGCCGTTTGTGCTGTTTGCCATTCCTGTGGGCATGCTGGCGGACCGTTGGCCCAAACGCGCATTGATGGCCGGCGCAGAGGCGGTGCGCGCGCTGGCGTTGTTTGTTGTGGCGTGCCTGCTGGTGGCGGGGCGGCTGAACCTGGCAACGCTGGGCGTGCTGGGCTTTATTGCGGTGTGCGGCACGGTGGTGTTCAGCGTGGCGGCGCCAGCGCTGGTGCCTTCGCTCGTGCCGGCAGCGATGCTTGCGCGCGCAAACGGCCGCATCGAGCTGGCGCGCACGATTGCATTTGCGTGCGGGCCGGCTATCGGCGGTGCGTTGATCGGCTGGACCGGCTCGATGACAGCATTCGCGCTGGCGGCGGCGTTGTCCGCCATGGCTGCGGCGCTGCTGGCAGGTGTGACGGCTCCGGAGCCCGTGGCGCGGCACGCGGCGCACCCGCTGCGCGACATTGCCGAGGGCGCGCGCTTCGTGTTCCACCATCCACTGCTGCGGCCGGTGTTCATCACGCAGTGCGTCTTCACCATGGCGTTCTTCATGGTGTTTGCCATCTTCGTTCCGTACGCGGCGCATCGGTTGAACCTCTCTGCACAAGCGATTGGGCTGACGCTAGGCATGTACGGTGCGGGCATGGTGATTGGCGCGCTGCTGGCCGCGCGCATTCTGGCGCGCTGGCGCTTCGGTCATGTGGTGGCAACTGGCCCGGTGTGCGGACTGGCGGGCGGTGTTCTGCTTGCGGCCACCCTTTGGCAGCCGTGGCCGGCGCTGGCACAGGCCGGCTTCTTTCTGCTGGGTTGCGGGCCGATTCTGTGGGTGGTGAGCACCACCACGCTGCGGCAAACGGTAACGCCGCCCGCGTTGCTGGCGCGTGTATCCGCAGTGAATGTGATGTCGTATGGCGCTCGGCCGATCGGCGCGGCAATGGCCGCGTGGCTCGCCGCACACGCCGGTGCGGGGGCGTGCCTGCTGATGGCGGTGGCGGGCTTTGCGCTGCAGTTGCTGTGCATCCTGCAATCGCCCGCGGTGCGGCTGGCGCGTCAGCCGCGTGCGGACGATACATCGGCCGGGCTCGAACCTGCTTGAGCCGCGTCGGCACCGCGGTCGCCGCGCTGCAGATCGCGCCAGGCGCGCGGCGTCATGCCAAAGTGGGCGATGAACCAGCGCGTGAACGACGCCTGCCGCGTGTAGCCGAGCAACGCAGCTACCCGCCCGATCCGGTAGCTCGGGTTCGCCATGTAGCGAACGGCGAGGTTGTGCCGGACCTCCTCCACCAGGTCAGAGAACGTCATGCCGGCCGATTCCAACTGGCGTTGCAAGGTCCGCACGCTCAGGTGGAGGTGGTCTGCCACCTGCTCGACAGACGCACGCTCCAGCGGCAGCAGCAGGTAGATCGCGCGACGCACGTCCTGCACCACCGCCTCTTGCGCCGACACATTGAGCGGCTCGGCAAGGCTTTCCGCATAACGCACGAGTGCCGGGTCGGCTGCGGGGTTGGGCGTCTCCAGATCGGCAGCCGCGCAGACGATGCCGTTGAAGTCGCTGCCGAACACGATGGGGCAACCAAACACGCGCCGGTGCAGGCTGACGTCGGTGGGAGCGCCATGGGTGAAATGGACGCTGCGCGGCTTCCAGTGAACCCCGAGCAGCGCGCTGCACGTCCGGGCCAGCACGCCGACGGCCAGCTCGTTGGCCTGCCGCAGCGGCACCGGCGTCTCGGTGATCACCTCTTCGCGAATGACGACCATGTCGCCGTCGGATTCCAGGTAGATCGCCAGCGCCTCGTTCAGCAGGTGGCGGTACTGGATGATGGCCTGCAGCGCCTCGCGCAGCGTGCGCTTGTGGGCGAGCAACAACCCGAGCACACCGAAATCCAGTTCCTGGCGCGCCTCGGCCATCTGCAGCCCGAGCGTCGGGCACGGGGCGTTGGCGGCGGTGATCTCCATCAACTGGCACGTCGCCACGACCGAGACAAGCTGCTCTGGATCGGTCAGTCTGGCGGGGTCCAGACCCACCTGCCGCAGCGCCTCCTGCGGGTTGAAACCGAGCCGCCGCACGACCTGGAAGTAGCCGTTGAGCGAGCGGGCACGCACCATCGTTTCCATAGGTTTCAGTGGGCTTCGAGCCGTCTTGGTGTTTACACGGAATGGCACCCAAAGAGAAAAATTTGGCGCCAATTGAGAAATTCAAAGCTACCGCTTCCCTATAGTGAAGTCCAGCCGAGACATCCCCTACAGGAGCCCCAAACATGCAATTCCTCGATGATTCGCTGCACCCGGAAAACCAGGACAAAGTCGTCATTACCGTTGCGCCGTACGGCCCGGAATGGATGCCGGAAGATTTTCCCGAAGATATTCCGGTCACGATGGAAGAACAGGTGCAGAAGGCCGTCGATTGCTACAACGCTGGTGCGACCGTGCTGCACCTGCACGTGCGTGAACTGGACGGCAAGGGCTCCAAGCGGCTCTCGAAATTCAACGAGCTGATTGCCGGCGTGCGTGCGGCGGTGCCCGACATGATCATCCAGGTAGGCGGCTCGATTTCTTTTGCGCCGGAAGACGAGGGGCAAGCCGCCAAGTGGCTGTCGGACGACACGCGCCACATGCTGGCCGACCTGACCCCGGCGCCGGACCAGGTGACCGTGGCGGTCAACACCACGCAGATGAACATCATGGAGCTGCTGTATCCGGCGTATCTGGAAGGCACATCGCTGGCCAATCCGGCGCTGGCTGCGGCCTACGCAGAAATGACCGTGCCCGCCGGCCCCGCCTGGCTGGAGGAGCACCTGCGCCGTCTGCAGGCCTCCGGTGTGCAACCGCACTTCCAGTTGACCGGCATCCACGCGCTGGAAACGCTGGAGCGCGTGGTCCGCAAGGGCGTCTACAAGGGCCCGCTCAACCTGACGTGGATCGGCATTGGCGGCGGCTTCGACGGCCCCAACCCGTTCAACTTCTTCAACTTCATCCACCGCGCGCCGGATGGTTGCACGCTGACGGCCGAGTCGCTGCTCAAGAACGTGCTGCCCTTCAACATGATGGCCATGGCAATGGGCCTGCACCCGCGCTGCGGCATTGAAGACACGATCATCGACCAGCACGGCAACCGCATGACGTCCGTGCAGCAGATCGAGCAGTGCGTGCGCGTGGCGCATGAACTGGGCCGTGAGATTGCCAGCGGCAAGGAGGCTCGCGCCATCTACCGCATCGGCGTGCAATATGACAGCGTGGAAGAAACGCTGGCGAGGAACGGCATGTCCCCCAACCGTGCCCCGAACGTGAAAAACCTGCCGCTGCGCGCGGCCTAAACTAGAAGCCGCAGTATCACCGGGCCAACACAGGCGGCGCTCAACGCAAGCGCCGCCACTCGGAGACAACCATGAATCTGCATGCCGCCGACCCGCGCGCAGACCACCACGACGGCTACCTCGTCGGCCGACCCCAGGCGTGGTTTGCGTTTGCAATGACCTTTGCACTGATGCTGTTCGATTACATCGACCGGCAAGTCATCGTGTCGCTTTTCCCGCATCTGAAGACAGCCTGGGCGCTGTCCGACAAGCAACTTGGCGCGCTCGTCTCGGTCATCTCGATCGTGGTGGCGGTGGGTGGCCTGCCGGTGGCGCTGTTGGCCGACCGCTACAGCCGCGTCAAGAGCATCGTCGTGATGGCCACCGTATGGAGCCTGGCAACGATCTCGTGCATGTTCACGCGCAATTACGGACAGCTCTTCACCGCGCGTGCCATCGTGGGCGTGGGTGAGACCGGCTACGGCTCGGTGGGCGCGGCGCTCATCGCCAGCCTGTTTCCCAAGCGCCTGCGCGCCACGTTGATGGGCGCCTTCTTTGCCGCGGCATCTGTCGGTTCGGTATTGGGCGTGTTGCTCGGTGGCGTGATTGCAGCGCGCTGGGGCTGGCAGGCGGCATTTGGCGTGGTGGGCGTACCGGGGCTGGTGCTGGCGCTGCTCTATATGTTCGTGCCGGACTACAAAACGGTGGCGATGGCGGCTGGTGGCACGCAAGTGCGGCAACCCGCTGGCACGCTCCTGCAACGCGTTGCGGGCGCGCTCACCAGCTCGCGCACGCTATGGTGGACGTGCCTGGGCGCAGCCTTCCAGTTGATCGTCGTGTCGACCATCTGGGCGTGGCTGCCGAGCTACCTGAATCGCTATCACGGGACACCGCCGGACCGCGCTGCCATGCAAGCCGCACTGGTGGTGCTGTGCGGTGCGCTGGGCGCCTTCGTGTGGGGTGTCGTGGCCGATGTGGTTGCAGCGCGCCGCCAGCGCAACCGGCTGATTGCGGTGGCTGTGCTGGCGGTGGTCACGCTGCTCGTGTTCATGACGGCCTTTGGTACCGCCATGCCGGCCAACCAGCAGTTCCTCCTGATCGCCTTCGGCGGCTTCTTGATGACGTGCACGGTGGCCCCGGCTTCCAGCGTGGTGTTCGACGTGGTGCACCCCGGCGTGCGCTCAACCGGAGCTGCGGTGCTCTCGCTGTTCCAGAACCTGTTCGGCCTGGCCATCGGGCCGTTTGTGGGCGGTGCCATGTCCGATGCATGGGGCCTGCAGACCGCCCTGGCAGTGATGCCGATCTTCGGCGTGGTTGCAGCAGGCTGCTTCTTGCTGGCCGCACGCAGCTACGAAGCTGAACTCAAGCGCGTGGCCAACGTGTCGATCGACGCAGCGCCCACCGCTGCACCAGCCGCCGTGGCTTCCGCATGACGGCCTGACTCCGCTAACCGCGCGCCGCCACAAGGCATCTCCCCTCTCCCGCCTTGACCGCGTCTCGCCAAGCGAGCCGCGCGGGCGGCGCGCACCCCAAACATCTGAAAAAGAATCCAGGAGACATCCATGGCAACCGCAGTCCGCTTTCATGAAACCGGCGGCCCCGAGGTCTTACGCTGCGAGACCGTCGAAGTGGGCCAACCGGGCCCGGGGCAGGTCCGTCTGCGCCACGAAGCCGTTGGCCTGAACTTTGCCGACACCTACTTCCGCTCGGGCCTCTATCCCGTACCCCGCCCCGCCGGCATGGGCGTGGAAGCAGCAGGCATCGTTGAAGCCGTGGGCGATGGCGTGAGCAATGTCGCCGTGGGCGATCGCGTGACCTACACCGGCTTCATCAACACGCTGGGTGCGTACAGCACCGAACGGCTCATTCCGGCCGCACCACTCATCAAGCTGCCCGCCGCCATTGCCTGCGAAACCGCCGCCGCCATGACCATGCGCGGCCTGACGTCGGCCTACCTGCTGCGCCGCATCTACCCGTTTGCGAAGGGCAACACGATCCTTCTGCATGCGGCCGCCGGCGGCGTGGGGCTCATCGTTTCGCAGTGGGCCAAGCTGCTTGGGCTGACCGTGATCGGCACGGTATCGAGCGAAGCCAAGGCCGACATCGCCCGCGCGCACGGCTGCGACCACGTCATCAACTACGCGCACGAAGACGTTGCAAAACGCGTGCGCGAACTGACCGACGGCGTGGGCGTGAACGTGGTGTTCGACAGCGTGGGCAAGGCCACCTTCGATGCCTCGCTCGATTCGCTCAAGCGACGCGGCCTGATGGTGTGCGTGGGCACGGCATCTGGCCCGATCCCACCGTTCAACCCGCAACTGCTGGCGATGAAGGGATCGCTTTACCTCACCCGCCCGGCCCTGGCCGATTACATCGCTGATCCGGCCGAGAAAGCCGAGCTTGCCGGCGAGCTGTTCGATCACGTGGCCGCCGGTCGCATCAAGATCGAGATCCACCAACGCTATGCATTGGAAGACGCCGTGCAGGCACACCGCGATCTGGAATCGCGCAAGACGACGGGTTCGTCCGTCTTCGTCATCTGAGGGGCCGCCATGCGTATCGAACAACTGACCAACGCCCTGGGTGCCGAACTGACCGGCGTGCAACTGAGTGACGCGATCGAAGACAAAGGCCTGTTCAGCGAAATCCGCACCGCGCTGCTCAAGCACCGCGTGATCTTCCTGCGCGATCAAGAGTTAAGCCGCGCGCAGCATGTCGCGTTTGCCCGCCGCTTTGGCGATCTGGAAGACCACCCCGTGGCCGGTAGCGACCCGGAACACCCGGGCCTGGTGCGCATCTACAAGACGCCCGACCACCCGAACGACCGCTACGAAAACTGTTGGCACGCCGACACCACCTGGCGCGAGGCGCCGCAGTTTGGCGCCGTGCTGCGCTGCGTGGAATGCCCGCCCGTGGGCGGCGACACCATGTGGGCCAACATGGCGCTGGCGTACGAGAAGCTGCCGGAAGACGTCAAGCGCGACATTGCAAACCTGCGCGCCCGCCACAGCATCGAGGCCAGCTTTGGTGCCGCCATGCCCATCGAAAAGCGTCTCGCACTCAAGGCGCAGTACCCCGATCCGGAACACCCCGTGGTGCGCACGCACCCCGAAACGGACGAGAAGGTGCTGTACGTGAACGGCTTCACGACCCACTTCACGAACTACCACACCCCTGGGCGCGTGCGCTACGGGCAGGACGCCACGACAGGTGCATCGGAGCTGCTGCGCTACCTGATCAGCCAGGCCTACATTCCTGAATACCAGGTGCGCTGGCGCTGGAAACCCAACAGCGTGGCCATCTGGGACAACACCGCCACGCAGCACTACGCGGTCATGGATTACGCGCCGTGCCATCGCAAGATGGAACGCGCCGGCATCATCGGCGGCAAGCCGTTCTAACGATCGTCGGGACACATCGGACCCGTCGGCGATAACACCAAGAGGAGACCCTGCAACATGAAGACGAAGCACATCGCCCCCGCTGCACTGCTGGCCTGCGCCGGCGCGGCCTGCGCACAATCCGGCGTCACGCTGTACGGCGTGGTGGATACCAACATCGAATATGCGACCAATCTGGCGGGCGCCACACCGGGCAGCTCGGGCAACCGCGTGTCGATGCAAAGCGGCGGCCTGTCAGGCTCGCGCTGGGGCTTGCGTGGCGTGGAAGACCTTGGCGGCGGCCTGAGCGCGCTGTTCGTGCTCGAAAGCGGATTTGCAAGCGACACGGGCCAATCGCAGCAAGGCGGCCGGCTGTTCGGGCGCCAGGCCTACGTTGGGCTCAAGAGCAGCACGATCGGGCAATTCACTTTCGGCCGCCAGTACACGACGCTCTTCCAGTTGCTGGCCAACTTCGAGCCGATGGCGTATTCCACGCAGTACGAACCGGCCGCCGTGCAGACCGGCGTGAATTTCCGGTCCGACAACACCGCCATGTACACGGGCAACTTCGGCCCGGTGACTGCGCAGGCGCATTGGTCGTTCGGCACCGGCGCCCCGAGCGCCAACCCCGCCGGCGGCGGCAACGGCGAGGTGCCCGGCCAAGCCCGGCGCGACAGCGGCTATGGCGCCGGGGTGGCGTACTCGGCTGGCCCGCTGGGTGCCACGCTCGCATATGACCAGTACAACCCCAGCGCCCCGCTGGGCGGTGGCGCGTTCAGCTCCGGCACCGTGCGCAAGGCGGCGCTGGCGGGCAGCTACCTCGTTGGCGACGTGTTCAAGGTCATGGGCGGCTACCGCTGGGGCCAGAACAAGAACGCCAACGGCAGCGTGGCGCTGCGCGACGACTACTTCTGGGCCGGCGTGAACTATCAGGCGACAAACGCTGTGATGCTCTCGCTCGAATACTCGTACCAGAAGATCAAGACCATCAACAGCGCGCCGTCCACGCAGGCCAACCCGTGGCAGGTCGCGTTCATTGCCGACTACACCCTTTCCAAGCGCACCGATCTGTACCTGACCACGGCCTATGCGCGCAACGCGGGCCTGGCGCTCGACCAGGCCACGGTGGACCTCAACGCCACCGGCTACGGCCTGGGTGCCGGCAAGACCAGCATGCTCGGCGCGGCCGTCGGTATTCGCCACAAGTTCTGAGCGGCCCACACCACGGGAGGCGGACTCCGCCGTCTCCCCGGTCGGCATTCGAGGAGGGTGACCTCCTCGTTTTTTCTTCATGGCGTTTCATCATGACGTTGTCCAACACTTCTCCCACCATCCTCATGGTGCCCGGCCTGCGCGACCACGTGGCCGAACACTGGCAGACGTTGCTCGAGGGCAAACTCCGAGCGGCAGGCCACAAGGCCTCGTCGGTCCCGCCGCTGGAAGCCGACAAATTGAGCTGCGCGGCACGGATAGTGGCCTTGGACAAAGCCGTCAGCGCCATCGACGGCCCGGTGATCCTGGTGGCGCATAGCGCAGGCGTGATGATCACCGTGCATTGGGCCAAGCGGCACGCGCGCAAGATTCACGGCGCCCTGCTGGCCACCCCGGCCGATCTCGACACACAGTTGCCGTCGGGCTACCCCACGCAGGACGTGCTGCAGAAAAATGGCTGGCTGCCCTGCCCCCGGCGTCCGCTGCCGTTTCCAAGCATCGTCGCCGCCAGTCGGAACGATCCGTTGGCATCGTTCGGGCGCGTGGCCGGCATGGCGGCCGACTGGGGCAGCCGTCTGGTCGATCTGGGAGACGTCGGTCATTTGAACCCTGCCGCCGGCTTCGGCCCGTGGCCCATGGCGGAAGCCCTGATCCATGAACTCGATTGAGCGGCCCATGCAGGCAAGTCCGCGCGGCGCAATCCACCCACGCACCAAGCTCACCGTCGATGTCTTCTTCGACTTCATCTGTCCGTGGTGCTGGATAGGTACGCGCCACCTGGCCAGCGCCCTGCGCACGTTAGCGACGCTGCATCCGGAGGTGAAGACGAAGGTGCGGTGGCGCCCGTATCCGCTGCTACCGGACACGCCGGCTGAGGGATTGCCCTATCAGGCGTTCTATCTCAGCCGCCTGGGCAGCCCCACTGCTGTGTCGATGCGACGTGCTCAGGTGCAGCGCGCCGGGCAAGCGGCCGGCATCGACTTCGATTTCACACGCATCAATGTCCTGCCCAATACCGAGCGCGCGCACGGTGTGGTTCGGAAATATCGCCGGGTCGACGCGGGTGGAAAGCCAGCCCAGCTCATCGAGCGCATCTTCAGTGCCTATTTTTTGGAAGGCGCCGACATCGGCAACGAAGGCGTGCTGCAGCGCCTGGAGTTCGAGCATGACATCGCCCACGCGATGGCGCCCGGCGCGTGCCCACCCAGCGTCTGCAAGCCAGTGGGCCGCGGCGTGACCGTTTCCGGGGTGCCGCATTTCATCTTCAACTCGGACGTGGTGATTTCCGGTGCGCATCCGGCAAGCACGCTGGTGCGCGCCATGCAGAACGCGCTGTCGCTATCGCCACCGCAATCGCAAGAGGACGCGCAGTGAACACCATGGCGTGCAATGTCACCGTGGCCTCGGCCGGCGAACTGAGCGCCGGAGAACGCAAGCTCGTCTTCGTCAACGGCCGCAGCATCGTCCTGTTCAACGTTGAAGGCCAGCTTCATGCCATCGACAACAGTTGCCCGCACAACGGCGCATCGCTGGCGGGCGGGCGTCTGAACGGCAGCGTATTGCAGTGTCCAGCACACGGCCTGCGCTTCGATCTCGCCACCGGTTGCATGCCTGGGCCCGGCGGCCTGTGCCTGAAAACCTACCCCGTTCAGGAGACCGACGGCCACGTCGTTATCCAGCTGGAAGACGCCAGCTGATTCGCCACGCGCGATACGAACCCGCACACTGAACGAGACCATTCAACATGCATGCGAACCTCATCACCCCGACACCTTCGGCGTATACGTATCCGCTGCTCGTCAAGCACTTGCTGACCAATGCGCAATGCCTCTACGGCGAGCAGGAAATCACCTATCGCGGTGCGCTGCGCTACAGCTATCGCACGTTTCGTGAACGCATCGGTAGGCTCGCATCGGCACTGAGCGCGCTGGAAGTCCAACACGGTTCGACCGTGGCCGTCATGGACTGGGACAGCCACCGCTACCTCGAGTGCTACTTTGGCGTGCCGATGATGGGCGCAACGCTGTTCACCGTGAACGTGCGACTCTCAGCCCAGCAGATTCTCTACACGCTCAACGATGCACAGGCCGAGGTCGTGCTGGTACACGCCGACTTCGTGCCGCTGATGGAAGAGATCTGGAACGAACTGACGAGCGTGCGCCACGTTGTGGTGCTGGCCGACAACGCCCCCATGCCGCACACCACGCTGCCGGTGGCAGGCGAGTACGAGGCGCTGCTCGCCCATGCATCGCCCGATTTTGCATTTGCCGATTTCGACGAACACACGCGGGCCGCAACCTTCTACACGACGGGCACGACCGGTGACCCCAAGGGCGTGAGCTACAGCCACCGCGATATCGTGCTGCACACCATGGCCACTGCCACGACGCTCTGCGCACCGCGCGATGGCCAGCGCCTGCACCGCGAAGACGTGTACATGCCGATCACGCCGATGTTCCACGTCCTGGCGTGGGGCATGCCGTACATCGCCGTCATGCTGGGCCTGAAGGTCGTTCTGCCGGGGCGCTACGCGGCCGATCTTCTCCTCAAGCTGCACGACACGGAGCGGGTCACCTTCTCGCATTGCGTGCCGACGCTCCTGCAGATGCTGCTGCAGGCGGCGGAAGGCGGCATGCACGATCTGTCGGGATGGAAGGTCCTCATTGGCGGCTCGGCGTTGTCTCCGGCGCTGTGCGAGGCGGCGCTCGCGCGAGGCATTGATGTGTTTGCCGGTTATGGCATGTCGGAAACCGGCCCCGTGGTGGCGCTGGCGCAACTGCCGCCGGGCCGCAAGCCCGCAGACCGGCAGGAAGAAATCCGCATGCGCTGCGCCACAGGGCGCCCGGTGCCGCTGGCCGAACTGCGCATCGTCGACGAGCATCTGCGCGATGTACCGCACGACGGCAAGCATCAGGGCGAGATCGTGCTGCGTACGCCGTACCTCACGCAGGGTTACTTCAACAAGCCGGCCGCATCGGAAGAGCTGTGGGCGGGCGGCTACCTGCACACGCAAGACATCGCCGTCATGACGCCCGATGGATTTGTGCAGATCGTCGACCGCATCAAGGACGTGATCAAGACCGGCGGCGAGTGGGTGTCGTCCATTGAGGTGGAAAGCCTGATTGCCCAGGTGCCGGGCGTGCAGGAAAGCGCAGTGATCGGTGTGCGCGACGCGAAGTGGGGCGAACGGCCGATGGCGTTTGTCGTCGGCAAGCCCGGTGGGCGCCTGAAGGCTGAGGCCATCCGCGACTGCCTGCTGGCACACGCTGAAGCCAAACGCATCAGCAAGTACGCCGTGCCGGAACTGGACCGTATCGCCTTCGTGGCGGAGATTCCGAAGACGAGCGTTGGCAAGATCAACAAGAAGGCCTTGCGCGAGAACGTGGCGTAAGCCACACGCGCTCCGCCGCCGGCCGCACCTGTGGCAGCCGGCGGCGGTGCGTCAAACCATGCGGCGGATGCCGAACCGCTGCGCGCGGCGGCGCCACACGAGCGCGTAATACAGCCCCTGCATCACGAACATGGCAAGGAAGGCGGCCGGGTATGCAGCCCAGATGCCGTCAGTGCCGATATGCCGGCTCAGCACCCAGGCCACCGGCACTTCCACCGCCGCAATGGCCAGGATGGAAATGGCCGTGGGCGCCATCACCGTGCCGCTAGAGCGCATCACGCCCGAGAAGACGCTCGCCATGCCAAAGATGACCGAGCTCCACAGTGAGATATGCAGCAGGCTCTGGGCAAGGCTCATCACTTCCGTGTTCGTGGTGAACCAGCCGATGACGGCACGCGAGAACAGCAACGCCATCACCACCAGCACGCCGGTAATGGCCACGTTGAGCCACAGCCCGGTGCGCATGATGGCGTCGAGCCGCTCCGTATTGCCCGAGCCGATGGCCTGCGCGCCGAGGATGGACGCCGTAATCGCAATCGACATGGCAGGAAACTGCACGTAGCTGATGATCTGCGTACCGGCGCCGTAAGCGGCCGTCGCGTCGGAGCCGAAACCGTTGACGAATGACAGCAGCGCCAGCTCGGCAATCGAGATCACCACAAGCTGCACGCCCGTCGGCACGCCGATCTTCAGCACGGTTTTGAGCACCCCGAAATCGACCCACAGGTGGCGCGCAAACACGGCATCAGGCGCAAGCGGATGATTGCGCCGGCGCAGGAAGAAGGCGAGCCACACCAGCGCCACCGTGAACGAGATGATGGTGGCCACGGCGCCGCTTGCCACACCCAGCTGCGGCAAGCCAAACCAGCCGCGGATGAAGGTGGGCGTCAGCACCAGTCCGATCGACGTCGACAGCGCGAGCGTGCGCAACGGCGTGCGCGTGTCGCCCACGCCACGCATCATCGCCGTGGCAAGCAAGTAGACGAACAGGCCCGGCATGGCATAGAGCATGACGCTGGCGTAAAGCGTGGCGTCCTGCAGGATGTCGGCCGGCGTGCCGAGCCACCCCAGCAACGCGTTTGCAAACGGCCCGCCCAGCAGCGCCACCGCCAGCCCGACGATAAAGCCCACCGACAGCGTGGTACCCGCAACGGTCTTGACCGCCTCGGGCTTCTTGGCGCCCCAAGCCTGCCCGATCAACACCGCCGCCCCGGAGCCCAGCCCGATGATGAAGGCGATGAAGAAAAACAGGATCGGGAAGAATGCCGACACCGCGGCAAGCGCCTTCACGCCCAGCATGTGTCCGACATAGACGTTGTTGAGCGTGCCCGACAACGATTGCAGGATGTTGGCCAGGATCAGCGGGCCGAGGAATGCAATGAATGTTCGCCACAACGGGCGAGCAGCAGGCGCTGTCATGCAGCCTCCTGTTGAGGATTGAATGCCTGACTCGCCAGTTCGCGCGCAAAGTCGCGCACGTCGGCGGGCCAGGATTGGGTAAGGGATTCGAACGCCATGGCATCCGCGGCAAACAAGGCGCGTGTGGCATCTTCAAAGCCTGCGGCGTTGCCGGCCATGGCGGACATGAAGCGGTACGCCGCCTCTTGCGCAACGCGGCGACGGTCTGCGCCTTCGGCGGCACGGCGCGCGTCTTCCACCAGCTTGCGCAGCGTAACCGACGCCCCGCCCGGCTGCGCGGCCAGCCAATCCCAATGGCGCGGCAGCAAGGTCACCTCGCGGGCAATCACGCCCAGCTTGGGGCGGCCAGGGCCACGCGGGCGGCTTTCAGATTCGGCGGGTTCAGCGGCAGATGGTGCGGGTTGATCGATGCGCGCAACCACGTCTTCAACCGTGCCGCGCAAGTCGAACTCCACGGGCTGTGCGCTGGTGTTGTCGAACACCAGCACCTGCGAATCGGGATGCGCATCGAGGTGCGTCTTGACGGCCCGTGCGACATCGCGGACGGGACCGCCGGCCAGGCGTTGGGTGCCGGCAAACGCCGTGCACGCGGGGATTGCTGCGGCATCCATGAGAAGCGCTCCTGCTGAAGTTTCAACAGGAACGAATTCTACCCGGGTTTAATTTGATGTCAATATTACCCGGGCATAAAAGCGGTCTGGCGCGTAACGTGACGCAGAGGTCATGCGGCCTGCTGCACGCGCGCCTCCACCAGCAGCCGTTTGAGTTCCGGCACGCACGACCCGCAATTGCCGCCCGCCTTCAGGCAAGCCGTGATCTCGCCGGTCGATTGCAGACCCTTGGTGCGGATGGCATCGCAGATGGTATTGCGGCCCACGCCAAAGCAGGAGCAGACGGTTGGCCCCACATCGACGCCCGCTTCGATCGGCTGGCCGAGCAGCACGCCCGCGCGATCGACGTCTTCCAGGCGCTCTTGCGCGAACAGGCCCGCGAGCCAGTTGCGCGACGGCAGGTCCGGACGGGGTGACAAAAACACGCAGGCTTCGATGCGGTCATCCACCACGTGCACGGCGCGGTAGACACGCGCGGTGGTGTCTTCATATTCGAGCCAATCGGCATGTGGGTCGGTCACGCCCAGCAGCGTGCGCGCCCAATCGTGTACGGAGCCCAGCTGTTGCCGGCCGGCCAGCTCATAGCGCACGAACTGCTTGCCTTGAATGCGCGTCCACCAGGTTGCATCGTCGGTGTCGAGTGCGCTGCGCGAGAGGACGAAGCCGTGCCACGCCACATCGAACGGCTCAACCATCACCGGCGTGTGCTTGAACTCTGGCTCGCCCGACACCGGGTCGACCACCGGATTGACGACCGCGCCCACACGCGCATCGGAAGCAAACTGGCCGTTCCAGTGGATCGGCACGAACACGCTGCCGCGCGCGATGCCGCCCGTCATGCGCACGCGCGCCACCACACTGCCCCAGCGCGACGACACGCGCGCCAGGTTGCCTTCGCGCACGCCGGCCAGCAGCGCATCGTGCGGGTGCAGATCGACAAACGGTTCGGGCACGTGGTCCGCCAGCTTGGGCGCGCGGCCAGTGCGCGTCATGGTGTGCCACTGGTCGCGCACACGGCCGGTGTTGAGGATGAGCGGATATTCGCCATCTGCCGCATGCGCGGGCGCACGGGCAGGCGTCGGCACGAAACGCGCGCGGCCATCGGAGTGAGCGAAACGGCCATCGTTGAAGAGGCGCGCTTCGCTGTTGCCTGACGTTGCGATGGGCCATTGCACCGGCAACATACCGTTGTATGCGTCGGCATCAAGCCCCGTCAGGCCGCCCAGATGGAAGGCACGACGCGTGCCGCTCGCATCGTTGGCGTAGGCCGACAGGCGTGCGTGTTCATCAAACACATCGCCCGGGCTCTTGAAGTCGAAGCCGTCGTAACCCATGCGGCGGCCCACGTCGGCGATGATGTCCCAGTCGGCGCGCGCCTCGCCGGGTGCCGGCAGAAAGGCGCGCTGGCGCGAGATGCGGCGCTCGGAGTTCGTCACGGTGCCGTCTTTCTCGCCCCAGCCCAGCGCGGGCAGCAGGATGTCGGCCAGAACGGTGGTGTCGGTGGCTTCAACAATGTCGGAAGCAACGACGAGCTCGCACTTGGCCAGCGCACGGCGCGCCTGGTCCGCATCGGGCAAGCTGACCACGGGGTTGGTGCCCATGATCCACACGGCCTTGATGCGCCCGTCCTCAATGGCGTTGAAGAGGTCCACCGCCTTGAGGCCCACCTTGTCGGCCATACGCGGTGCGCCCCAGAACGTCTGCACGAGATCGCGATGCGACGGCTCGTTCAGTTCCATGTGCGCCGCCAACATGTTGGCCAGACCGCCCACTTCGCGCCCGCCCATCGCATTCGGCTGGCCGGTAATCGAAAACGGCCCCATGCCGGCGCGACCGATGCGGCCCGTGAGCAGGTGGCAGTTGATGATGCTGTTGACCTTGTCCGTGCCCGCTGTCGATTGGTTGACGCCCATCGAAAACGCTGTGATGGTGCGTTCAGTCTCGGCAAACCAGTTGTAGAACGTCAGCAGATCGTCGAGCTTGAGCTTGCAGGCCTTGGCGATGGCTTCGACGTCGTGGCTCTCGGTGCCTGCGGCTTCCAGGGCGGCGTCCGGGCCGTTGGTGTGCAGCGTGACGAAGTTCCGGTCCACCACACCGCGCCGCGAGAGAAACGACAGCAGGCCATTGAACAGCCACACATCGGTGCCGGGCTTGATGGGCAGATGCAGATCGGCCAGCTCGCACGTGGCCGTGTGGCGCGGGTCAACCACCACCACCTTCATCTCCGGCCGCGCTTCCTTGGCACGCACGATGCGCTGGAACAGGATCGGGTGGCACCACGCCGTGTTGGAGCCCACCAGCACGACGAGGTCTGCCGTTTCCAGATCGTCATAGCAGACGGGCACGAGGTCTTCGCCAAACGCGCGCTTGTGCCCGGCCACGGCCGACGACATGCACAGCCGCGAATTGGTATCGATGTTGGCCGTGCCGATGAAGCCCTTCATCAGCTTGTTGGCAACGTAGTAATCCTCGGTCAGCAACTGGCCTGAGACGTAGAGCGCCACGGAATCCGGGCCGTGCTCTTCAGCGATGCGGCGAAAACCTTGCGCGACGGCATCGAGCGCGGTCTCCCACGAGACGCGTTGCAATGGCGCCGGCTTGGTGAGCTGCGCAGCGTCCGCGTCATGCGAGCGCTCGCGCATGGCCGGATATAGCAGCCGGCCGTCCAGGCTGACGGTCTCGCCCAGCGCCGAGCCTTTCACGCACAGGCGCCCAGCGTTGGACGGATGCGCCGGATCCCCGGCAATGCCGACGCTGCCATCCGCCTGCGGGGTCGCCAGCACGCCGCAGCCCACGCCGCAGTACGGGCAGGTGGTACGCACTGTGTTGGCGGCGGTCTCGACTGCCGGGTGGATGGGGATGGTCGTCATCGTCATGAGATGGCCTTGGGTGTCAGGCAGATCAGAGATCAGGCGGCTTCTGCTTCGCACAGCGCACGGCCAAACAACAGGCGCTGGCGAATCGGTGTGATCGGGGTCTGGCGCTGGATCATGTCGAAATACCACGGGCCATCAGCCACATCGCCGTACAGCACCGCGCCGACGATGCGGTCTTCCTTCAGCACAAGGCGCTTGTAGACGCCACGGCGCGGGTCGCGCAGCACGATGTCTTCGGTGCCGTCGCCGCCAATGAAATCGCCAGCGGAATACAAGTCCACGCCCGTGACCTTCAGCTTGGTCGCCGTGGCCTGCTGGATATAGCGGCGGTGTCCGGCACCGGCCAGGTGCGCGGCACACACACGGGCCTGGTCCCAGATGGGTGCAACCAGACCGAACGTTGCGCTGCGGTGCTGCACGCATTCGCCGACGGCGTAGATGCGCGGGTCGTAGGTTTGCAGCGTGTCGTCGACGATGATGGCGCGCTCGCAGTGCAGGCCGGCGGCCTTTGCAAGTTCAATGTTCGGGCGTACGCCGGCAGTCATGACGACGAGGTCGGCGGGAATTTGGGTGCCGTCCTTGAAGCGGACGGCAGTCACGCGGTCGGTGCCAAGTAGCTCTGCCGTGTGCGCACCCAACAAGAAGCGCAGGCCCTTGGCCTCCAGCGCCTTCTGCAACAGCTTGGCGGCCGGCTTGTCGAGCTGGCGCTCCATCAGGCTGTCGGGCAGGTGCACCACGGTCACGTCCATGCCCTGACGCATCAGGCCGTTGGCGGCTTCCAGCCCAAGCAGGCCACCGCCGATGACGACCGCATGCCGGTGGTTGCGGGCCGCCTCCAGCATCGTCTCCACGTCTTGAATGTCGCGGAAGGCGATCACGCCCGGAAGCAGGTGCCCCGGCACCGGCAGGATGAACGGCCGCGAGCCGGTGGCGATCAGCAGGCGGTCGTAGCGCACCTCCACGCCGTCGCGCGAGCGCAGCGTGCGGCGCGGGCGGTCGATGGCGACCACCGGGTCGCCCGCGTGCAGCGTGATGTGGTTCTCGTCGTACCACTCACGCGTGTTGAGCATGATGTCGTCAACCTGCTTCTCGCCCGCCAGCACGGGCGACAGCAGGATGCGGTTGTAGTTGCCGTGCGGCTCTTCGCCGAACACGGTGACGTCATACAGGTCCGGCGCCAGCTTGAGCAACTCTTCGACCGTGCGCATGCCGGCCATGCCGTTGCCGATGACGACCAGCTTGGGGCGTACGGTCTTGGCGTTCATGCTGCCTTCTCCTGAAGGTTGTCGGTCATTTGATTCACTCAGTGCCGGCGGCCATGGCCGCGGCTTACGGCTTGCGGCTCATGCCGCTACCCAGACCTTGCCGTCTTCCACCTTGGTTGCGTAGGCATGCACGGAGTTGGCCGGCGCTTCCAGACACTCGCCCGTGGTCAGGTCGAAATGCTGCTTGTAGATGGGCGAGGCGACGACAATGCGCTCGCCCAGGTTGCCGACCAGCCCGCGCGAGAGCACGGCGGCGGCGGAGTTCGGGTCGTAGTTGCCGATGGCGTACACGCTTTGCGGTGTGTTGCCGCCCACGCGGAACACGGCAACCTGGTCACCTTCCACCAACGCGCAGACGCCGGTGTTGGGAACGATGTCGTCCAGGGCACAGATCGGGGTCCAACGGGATGCTTGCATGACGTCCTCCTCTTCCTCTATCAGGCTCAAGCAGCTTCGGCAACAACAGGAATGCGCACGGGCCGCGTCTTGGCACGCTCTTCCACCGTGGCAGGGCGGATCTGGCCGCGCTCCTCGACAAAGACGACATTCGCATCCTTCGCTTCGCTGTTGACGAAGTGACGGAAGCGCTTGCGCACTTCGGGGTTGGTCACGGCCGTCTTCCATTCGTCCTGATAGGTATCGACCACGTGCTGCATGTCGGCTTCGAGTTCCGCCACGATGCCCAGCTTGTCGTTGATGACCACGTCCTTGAGGTAATCCAGGCCGCCTTCCAGGTTGTCGCGCCACGTGCTGGTGCGTTGCAGGCGGTCGGCCGTGCGCACGTAGAACATCAGGAAGCGGTCGACATACTTGATGAGCGTTTCCTGGTCGAGGTCTGCCGCCAGCAGTTCGGCATGACGGGGTTTCATGCCGCCGTTGCCGCACACATACAGGTTCCAGCCTTTTTCGGTAGCGATGATGCCGACGTCTTTGCCTTGCGCTTCGGCACATTCGCGCGTGCAGCCCGACACGCCAAACTTCAGCTTGTGCGGCGAGCGCAACCCCTTGTAGCGGTTCTCCAACGCCACCGCAAAGCCAACCGAATCGCCCACGCCATACCGGCACCATGTGGAGCCCACGCACGACTTCACCGTGCGCAGCGACTTGCCATAGGCATGGCCCGACTCGAAGCCGGCCGCAATCAGCTCTTCCCAGATCAGCGGCAACTGCTCCAGACGCGCGCCGAACAGGTCGACACGCTGGCCGCCGGTGATCTTGGTGTACAGGCCGTATTTCTTGGCGACCTGCCCCACGGCGATCAGGCCATCTGCCGTCACTTCGCCGCCCGCCATGCGCGGCACCACCGAGTACGTCCCATCCTTCTGGATGTTGGCGAGGAAGTAGTCGTTGGAATCCTGCAGGCCGGCGTGCTCTTTCTTGAGCACGAAGTCGTTCCAGCACGAGGCGAGGATGCTCGCGACGGCCGGCTTGCAGATGTCGCATCCCATACCGCTGCCGTGCGCTTCCAGCAATGCTTCGAACGACTGGATGCGGCCCACGCGCACCAGGTGATACAGCTCCTGGCGCGAATACGGAAAGTGCTCGCAGATGTGGTTGTTGACGGCCAGACCTTGCTTCTTCATCTCGGCCTTCATCACCTGCGTCATGAGCGGCACGCAGCCGCCGCACGAAGTGCCGGCCTTGGTCGCGTCCTTGAGCGCACCCACGGTGGTGGCGCCGGCGCACACCGCCTGGCACAGCGCGCCCTTCGATACATCGTTGCACGAGCAGATCTGCGCGCTATCGGGCAACGCATCCACGCCCAATGCGGGGCGCGCATTGCCATCGGCCTGCGGCAGGATCAGGAATTCCGGCGCCTCGGGCAGCTCAATGCGGTTGAGCATCATCTGCAGCAGCGTGCCGTATTCAGCCGCATCGCCCACAAGCACGCCGCCCAGCAGGTACTTGCCGTCTTCCGACACCACCAGCTTCTTGTAGATCTGCTTGCGCTCGTCGGTGAACTGCACGCTGCGGCTGCCCGGCGTGATGCCTTGCGCATCGCCCAGGCTGGCGACGTCTACGCCCATCAGCTTGAGCTTGGTGCTCATGTCGGCGCCGCTGAACTCTGCCACCTCGTCGGCGGCCAGGATCTGCTTGGCGGTGATGCGCGCCATCTCGTAGCCCGGCGCGACCAGGCCGTAGACCTTGCCGCCCCACAGCGCGCATTCGCCAATCGCGTACACGTCCGGCGCCGAGGTACGGCACTCGGAGTCGATCACGATGCCGCCGCGTTCGCCCACTTCCAGCCCGCAGGCGCGCGCCAGCTCATCACGCGGGCGGATGCCGGCCGAGAAGACGACCATGTCGGCTTCCAGATGCGTGCCGTCGGCAAAGTTCAGGCGATGCGTCGCCGTTTCGCCGTCGATGATCTCCGAGGTGTTCTTCTGCGTGTGAACGGTCACGCCCAGGTCTTCGATCTTCCTGCGCAGCATGCGGCCGCCGCCGTCGTCGACCTGCATCGCCATCAGGCGGCCGGCAAACTCGACCACGTGCGTTTGCAGGTTCATGTCACGCAGCGCCTTGGCACATTCGAGCCCCAGCAGGCCGCCACCAATGACGACGCCCGTCTTGGCACGCTGGCCACATTCGGCCATCGCTTCGAGGTCTTCGATGGTGCGATAGACGAAGCAGTCCTTGCGGTCCTTGCCCGGCACCGGCGGCACAAACGGCGACGAGCCCGAAGCGATGACCAGCTTGTCATACGACAGCACCTCGCCGGTGGAGGCCGTTACCGTTTTGGCAATGGTGTCGATGGCCGTGGCGCGAGCGTTGAGCTTGAGCACCACGTCATCGCGGTCAAAGAAGCCCGGGGCCACGAGCGAGAGATCTTCCGCCGTCTTGCCCGTAAAGAATTCCGACAAGTGCACGCGGTCGTATGCGGGGCGCGGCTCTTCGCACAGCACCGTCACCTGAAGGTGATGGCCCGGTGTGTGCAGAAGGCTTTCCAGAAACTTATGGCCCACCATTCCGTGGCCAATGACGACGATCTTCATGGTCATGGTGATGTCTCCTTGACTGCGTTAGGCGTTGGCGGCGGCGGCCAGCGTGTTGTCGTACAGCGCTTGCTCGCGCGCCTTGTGCTCCGGCGAGAAGCGCACGGCAATCGCGCAGATGGCAGACAGCGCCACAAACACGCCGAGCACCGACAACGTGGCTTGCGTGTCGGCCATACCCTTGAGCAGGAAGCCCGCCGCCACCGCGCCGGCGTTGCCGCCCGCGCCGATGATGCCGGCCACGCCACCCAGCGCGCGGCGGTCAATGAACGGCACCAGCGCATACGTGGCGCCGCACGCCATGTGCGTGAACAGGCCGAAACCGAGCATCGCGAGCACCGCCACCGTCACGCTTCCTGCATGGGCGAAACCGAACAGGCCCAGGCCCTCGCCCACCATCAGCAAGCACAGCAGTTGAGTACGCGCATCCAGGCCACGCTTGGCTGCCACGCGGTCCGACACGATGCCGCCCAGCGCGCGTGCAAACAGCGCCAGCAGACCGAAGCTCGCCGCAGCCATGCCTGCGCCCGCCAGCGACAGGCCAAAGTGGTCGACGTAATAGGTGGCGGCGATGTTGTGGATGAAGATCTCCACGCCAAAGCACGCGCCGTAGGTGATGAACAGCAGCCACACGCGATAGTTGCCAGCGGCTGCCACGAAGCTGCCCCAGCCGCCCTTCTTGCCGCCTTCGATGGTCTTGCCGGCGGCGCGCAGCGCGCTGTAGTTGCCTTCCGGGCAGTCCTGCGTATAGCGCCAGTAGAGCGCCGCGACGATCAGCATCGCCACGCCCGGCACCACCATGGCAAGGCGCCAGCCCATGCTCTGCGTCACGCCCATCATCACGATGGCGGTCAGCAGCAGCGGCATCGTGCCTTGTGCCACACCGCCGCCCGCATTGCCCCAACCTGCCGCCGCCGCGTTGGCCGTGCCCACCACGTTGGGCGCGAACATGACCGACGTGTGGTATTGCGTGATGACGAAGCTCGCGCCAATCGCGCCGATCGCCAGGCGGAAGAAGAGGAAGGTTTCGTAGCTTTGCGCGAGCGCCACGCCCAGCACCGGAATGGCCCCCAGCAGCAGCAAACCGGTATAGGTCTTGCGCGGGCCAAAGCGATCGCACAGCGGGCCGACAAGCAACCGCACCAGGATCGTCACCGCCACTGCGGCGATGTTGATGTTGGCGATCTGGCCGGGCGTGAGGTGGAACTCGCCCTTGAGCACCGGCATGAGCGGCGCGCAGGCAAACCATGCGTAGAAACACACGAAGAACGCGAGCCACGTCAGGTGGAAGGCGCGCATCTGCGGCGTACGCAGGCTGAACAGGTCGATTCGGGTGGCTTTGCCGGTCATGTTGAATCCCAATCAGGGGCCAAAAAAAAGAAAGGCGTCCGAGAACAGGGCTGCAAGAGCCGAGTTCTGGGACGCCGTTGTCCAATTAGCCCTGAGCACCAGGGCCTTCACCACGAAGAGCACGAATCGCCTTTGACCCGCGCAATGTTGCTATGCAACAGGTATGCCAGGCGCGCAAAGCCTTGTGCTATCGCGGTTTGCAGGAAATGAGCTCGAAATCGGCCGGGGTGCGTGCCTCATGCGCGAGCACTGCATCGCACGGTTTCGGTGCAGATGCGATTCGGGATGGTGCGGCACAGCAAATGCGTCGGCGGCCGCCAATGGCGACCGGTGCATCACGTGCAGGACCGATTTGAGGGAGCCGCCGGACCAGATGTCGGTAGGTATCGGCGTCAGTAGCCGTGCGTCACGATCGACAGCACCGACAGATCCGGATGCGTGCCGTCGACAATGCTGCGCGCCACGTGCACGGCTTCCTCCATGGCCTCTTCTGGGCTGCGGAAGGTGTCGTCCCCGTCAGCATGAAAGGGCACGACGTGACCGGGCAACTGAGGATCGGCGCCCGGGTGGCACACGTAGCCGGTGTAGGTGTAGCGCGTGGAGTTTGCCCGCGTCGGGCTTGGCACAACGTGAATCTCGAACCCTTCGTAGAGTTCTTGCGGTGCGGTGGTGAGCTGGTCAGACATGGTGGCCTCGCTGGGTTAGCGTGTACCGGCCGTGCCGGCGCTTGTGGCGCGGCGCGGCTGCCCTTGGTTCAACCAGTCTAGGTGATGGGGTGCGTGTTGAAATCCGGCGGTTGGATGACACTGCCATCCACCGCCGTTCTTGGGACTGGTGCTTCCTTGCGCTATGCGCGCTTGATCAGCCGAATGATGAACAGCAGGATCACCGCACCGATCACCGCCGTGATGATCGAGCCGATCCACCCGCCGCCCAGCGAGATGCCCAGCACCCCAGCCAGCCATCCGCCGATGAAGGCACCGACGATGCCGACCACGATGTCGACGAAGATGCCGAAACCGCCACCCTTGACCAGGATGCCGGCCAGCCAGCCCGCCACCGCGCCAATGATCAACCAGGCAATCAAACCGTGTGAGGCCATGTTCGCGCTCCAAAGAATGTGCGTTTTGAGGGACGTTACCGCACAGGCATAGTAGGCGAAGACAGCACAATCGCGATGTGGCGCTCACACGGTTTTTGCAATTGCATCGTGCTCAACGGAACACGTTCACCGCCTCCACCAGGCGCGTGGCCTGAATGCGCAAGCCCTCGGCCGCCGCCGCGCTCTGGCCGACCAGCGTGGCGTTCTCCTGCGTGACCTGATCCAGATGGTTGACCGCCTGGCTGACCTGCGTGATGCCGTCGGTCTGCTGCGCCGTCGCCAGACTGATGTCGGCGATCATGGCGGAGACCTTTTTGACCTGCTCGACGATGTCGTCCATGGTCTTGCCGGCGTCGTCCACCAGCCGCGCGCCCGATTCGACCTTGTCAACGCTGGTGCCGATCAGCTCCTTGATTTCCTTGGCTGCACCCGCGCTGCGCTGCGCAAGCGCGCGCACCTCGCCCGCCACGACGGCAAAACCCCGACCTTGTTCGCCAGCACGCGCGGCCTCCACGGCGGCATTGAGTGCCAGGATGTTGGTCTGGAAGGCAATGCTGTCGATCACGCCGATGATGTCGGCAATCTGCTTGGCACTCTGCGTGATGGCGCCCATGGTGGCCACCACCTGCTCCATGGCACGGCCGCCGTTGACCGCCGCCTGCGTGGCCGCGCCCGACAGCGTATTCGCCTGCCCCGCCGTCTCTGCATTGCTGGCCACCGTGGCGGTCATTTGCGTCATGGAGCTGGAGGTTTCTTCCAGGCTCGCGGCGGCCTGCTCGGTGCGGGTGTTGATGTCGCCGTTGCCCTTGGCGATCTCCTGGCTGGCCGACTGCACGTTGACAACCTGCTCGGCCACATCGTCGATCAACCAGCGGAACATCAGCCCGAGCTGGCTGATCGTGCGCAACGTCATGCCGATCTCGTCCACGCGGTCTGCGATGGCGACTTTCCGGCTCTCGCCAGAGGCCACGCTCAGCGCAAGTTCCTGCAGCTTTTCAAGCGGCGTGGCGATCTGCACCTTCAATGACCATGAGGCCAGCGCCAGCGCCACGAGCAACGCGCCGGCAAAACCGCCGAGCGCCGCGCCGGAGAGACCAAATGCCCACGCCGCCGCCAGCAACGCGGGCAGCAATGTGAGGAAGGTGAGCCGGATGCGCCAGCGCACCGGCATCAGTTGGAACACCGAACGCCAGGCCATCAAGCCCGTTCGCACGATCAGGCCCTTGTGAAACTTGCGGCTGCCCGCCTGACCGGTGCGGAAATCCTTGTAGAGCGCTTCGGCCGCGGCGATTTCCTCGCGCGTGGGCTTGGTGCGCACCGACATATAGCCGCTCGCCCGTCCGTTACGCACCACGGGCGTGGCGTTGGCACGCACCCAATAATGGTCGCCATCTTTGCGGCGGTTCTTGACCAGCGCCGTCCATGGCTGCCCCGCTTTGAGCGTGGCCCACATATCGGCAAATGCCTCGGTTGGCATATCGGGGTGGCGCACGATGTTATGTGGCTGGCCTTCAATTTCTTCGCGGGAAAAACCGCTCACCTCCACAAACGCTGCATTCGCATAGGCGATGTAGCTTTGGGTGTCGGTGGTCGACATGAGCGTGGCGTTGTCCGGGAACTCGTATTCGCGCTGGGTGACAGGTTCGTTGACACGCATGGGGGGATCTCCTTTGATGATTTACTTCGCAACGGATTATCGGCACATAACTGGATTTATTAAGACCCGATAACCTAGTTTTGCAGCCAACACCCATTCACCTGCCCGAGCAGATACTGCATTCTTGAAAATGATTCTTATCTGCTTTACCCGCCTTGTTCCTCGCTTCCGCCAGCAGGCGACACGGATGACTTCTGCACGCCGAGTCCGGTAATACCTTATTTGCGTTAAATGTTGACGGAAAAATAAGATACAAAGCACGATATTGAAGCGCCACACGTTTTCTTGTGAACCAATCTCACACTTGGAGCGCCTTCGGCCGCGGGCAGCGTCCCACGCGCGCCGCGACAGCGCGTCGCATCCCAAGGGCGGCAACGGGGGCTAAACTTTCAGAAATTCCTAAAAATTGAGAAAGATCAAAACAATGCAACTCTCCCCCTTGAAACAGCGCTTCGTCCTGCATTTCGGCGAGATGGGCAGCCGCTGGGGCATCAACCGCACCGTCGGGCAGATCTACGCGCTGCTCTACGCCGCGCGCGAGCCGATCAACGCGGACGAGATCGCCGAGGCGCTGGGCTTCTCTCGCTCGAACGTGAGCATCGGGCTGAAGGAGCTGGAGTCTTGGAAGCTCGTGCGGCTGTCGCACAAGCCGGGCGACCGGCGCGAATATTTCTCCGCCCCGGACGACATCTGGACCATCTTCCGCACGCTGGCCGAGGAGCGCCGCAAGCGCGAGATCGATCCCACGCTCTCGCTGCTGCGCGACGTGATGCTCGAATCCCCGACCGATCCGGATGACCGCCACGCCCAGGCGCGCATGAAGGAGATGTACCAGCTCATCACGCTCATGACCAACTGGTTTGACGACGTGCAGAAACTCGACGCCGACTCGTTGCAGCAACTCATGAAGATGGGCTCCAAGGTGCACAAGCTGCTGGAGATGAAGAACAAGCTTGCCGTTGTCGTTGGCGGCAAATCGAAGTAGCCCCGTATCAAGAAAAACCATGTCGCTCGATCCCGTTGTCCTTGCGCGCATCCAGTTTGGCGCCAACATCACGTTCCACATCCTCTTTCCCACCATCAGCATCGCGCTTGCGTGGGTGCTGCTGTTCTTCAAGCTGCGCTATCGCAAGACCGGCAACGAAGCCTGGATGGCCGCATATCGCCTTTGGGTAAAGGTCTTTGCATTGACGTTCGCGCTGGGCGTGGTGTCCGGCGTGACGATGAGCTTTCAGTTCGGCACAAACTGGCCCGGCTATATGAATACCGTCGGCAACATCGCCGGGCCGCTGCTGGCGTATGAAGTGCTGACCGCGTTCTTTCTGGAGGCCAGCTTTCTCGGGATCATGCTGTTCGGCACAGGCCGCGTGAGCCCGCGCATCCATACATTCGCGACGTTCCTGGTTGCGCTGGGCACGACCATCTCGGTGTTCTGGATCATCGCGCTCAACTCGTGGATGCAGACACCCGCCGGCTACGTGATGATCGACGGCCGCGCACATCCGCAAAGCTGGCTGGCGATCATCTTCAACCCGTCGTTCCCGTATCGGTTCACGCACATGCTGCTGGCCTCGGGGCTGACGGTGTCATTCCTGCTGGCGGGGGTATCGGCCTACCGCTGGCTGCGCAATGACCGCGGTGGCGATGTGCGTGCGGCGCTCAAGACAGGCGTGGTGCTCGCGGCGATGCTGATCCCGCTGCAGATTGCCGCCGGCGACGCGCACGGTCTCAACACGCTGGAGCATCAACCGGCCAAGCTGGCCGCGATGGAAGGCATCTGGCAAACCGAACGTGGCGTGCCCGCCGTGCTGTTCGGCATTCCCGATGCGGCTTCGCACAGCAACCGCTACGAGATTGCGGTGCCGAAGTTGGCGTCGCTGTATCTCACGCATTCGCTCGACGGCGAGGTGCGGGGGCTCGACCAGTTCGACCAGCACCCGCCCGTGCTGCCGGTGTTCTTCGCCTTCCGCCTGATGGTGGGCGTCGGGCTGCTAATGCTGGCGGTGTCGTGGACCAGCGCCTGGCGCCTCCGCCGCAATGGTGAACTACCGAACTGGCTGGCACGCGCCCTCGTCGCCATGACGTTCTCAGGCTGGGTGGCCGTGGTGGCCGGCTGGTACGTTACCGAGATCGGCCGGCAACCGTGGCTCGTCTACGGCTTGCTGACCACCGCGCAAGCTGCGTCGTCCGTGCCCGCGCGGATGATCGGCAGCACGCTGGCGATGTATCTCGCGCTGTACGCGTTCCTCATCGCCTCCTACATCGGCGTGGTCTTCTATCTGGCCCGGAAGGCCGGCGGTGCCATCGATCCGACGGATGCCGATATCCCAGCCAAGCACACCTCTCAACTTTCTTCGCCCCTCGCGAGCCACGCATGAGCACCATCCCTGACCTCACCCAACCCGCCGGCTGGCTGCCGATGGTCTTCATGGCCCTGATGGGCATTGCCGTGCTCGCCTATGTTGTGCTCGACGGGTACGACCTGGGCGTCGGCATCCTGCTGCGCCGCGCCGACGACGCCGAAAAAGACACGATGATCGCCTCCATCGGCCCGTTCTGGGACGCCAACGAAACCTGGCTCGTGCTCGGGGTCGGGCTGCTGCTGGTGGCGTTTCCGGCTGCACATGGCGAGATCCTGGGCGCGTTGTATTTGCCGGTGGCACTGATGCTGTTCGGCCTCATCCTGCGTGGCGTGGCATTCGACTTTCGCGTCAAGGCGCGCGCGCACCACAAGCCGTGGTGGAACCGCGCGTTCTATGCCGGCTCGGTCATCGCCACCGCAGCGCAGGGTCTGATGCTCGGGCTGTACATCACAGGCTTCCAGTACGACGCAGCCAACGTCATCTTTGCGATCTGCACGGCGGGCGGCCTGATTGCCGGCTACCTGCTGCTGGGCGCCACGTGGCTCATCATGAAGACCGAAGGTGCGCTGCAATTGCGCGCGGTGCAGTGGGCTCGCGGCAGCCTGTGGTTCACCGCGCTGGGCGTGGCCGCCGTGTCGCTGGCAACGCCGTGGGTCAGCACACGCGTGTTCGACAAGTGGTTTGCGCTGCCGAACATCATCCTGCTGGCGCCCGTGCCGCTGGTGACGATCGTGCTGTTCCTGCTGATCGACTGGGTACTGCGCCGCCTGCCACAGCAGATTGCCAAGGGTGACGAACACCTGATCTGGGCGCCGTTTGTCGGCACCGGCGCCATCTTCCTGCTGGCCTTCAATGGCCTGGCCTACAGCCTCTTTCCGTATCTCGTGGTGGACAGGCTCGACATCTGGCAGGCCGCCAGTGCGCCGGAATCGCTGGAGTTCATGCTGGTGGGCGTGGCGATTGTGCTGCCAACCATCGTCGGCTACACGATCTATTCGTACAAGGTGTTCCACGGCAAGGCGACAGAACTGCGGTACTACTGAGCACGCCGCCCGCATATGGCATTGACCGGACCGCGGGCGGGCGTTTAGGCTGGCGCGCTCCCGACCTCACCACACGCGCCATGATCACCTGCTACCTCCGCTACATCATCAACCCGGCACGGCTTGTCGAATTCGAAGCCTACGGAAAGATGTGGATTCCGCTCGTCGAGAAATTCGGCGGCCAGCACCACGGCTACTTTCTCCCATCGGAAGGGGCGAACAACGTCGCGCTGGCCTTATTCTCGTTCCCGAGTCTGGCGACCTACGAGGTCTATCGCGAGCGCGCCAAGGCCGACCCCGATTGCATGGCGGCCATCCAGTACGCCGAAGAAACCGGCTGCATCGTCAGCTACGAGCGCAGCTTCTTCCGCCCGGTGCTTTCTTGACGCTCGCCTAGCCTTGCGGCCTGCGCTGCGACAGCACCCAAAGCATCGTTCCCACGGCTTCTGCCTGGGAGCGCGTGCAGGTCTTCTCGAAGATGGCCCGCAGTTGCGAGCGCACGGTCGACATGGCGACATTGGCGTCGGCCGCATATTCGTCGGGTGTCTTGCCGGCGATCAGTGCTTCGCCCACCGCTGCCTCTGCCGCTGACAGACCGAACGCCTGGCGCAGCTGCATGGCTGTCACCGGAGCGGCATCGCCCTTGCGCCGGGCCGTGACCAGCATGGCGGCATCGCCAAACGCGGCATGCGCGGCATTGGCGGGCAATTGCGAGATGCCGAGAAAGATCTCGTGTGGCGCCCCAAGCGCCGGCCGCACAGCAAAGCTCTCGCCCTTGCGTGACTTTGCCACCCGCGCCAGCGCGGCTTGCAGGCCATCGTTGTCGGCAGCAAACGCGGCTATCAGCCGACCGTGCTCCAGCCGCAGGCAAGTTGATGCGCGCAGCAACGCTTCGGCTTGCGCATTGGCAAACAGCACGCGCTGGTCCCGCCCGAGCGCGAATACGGCCAGGCCAAGCTGCTCCATCAGTTCGGCGCCGAGCGCTGCATCGCGATGCAGCACGCGTGTATCCCGCCAGAGGTTGATCGTGCGCTGCAGGTGGTCGGTCATGCCGGCAGCGTTGAAACGATCCTCGTCGGAAAAGGGCGTCCGGCCGTGTGCGCGCAACATGCCGAGCAGGATGTCGCTGCTGCCGGGGCGCTCCAGGCGCACGCCCATCAGGTAACGGAAACCCGCAGGGATTTGATAGTCCTGGAAGAATTCGCTGCGCTCAACATACGCATCGGACAGGTAATCCTGGCAGAAGGCAAACTCGCGCACGCTCGCACGTTCGACAAAACCGCGCCGGGGGTCCAGTGCGCCGTAGTACCTGTCGTACAGCCCGATGGTGTCGTCCAGCCCCTGCTTCGGGGAGTAAACCGAAAGCTGAGGTGCATTGCGCACGGCGTCCCAACTGAACATGTGGAACAGGTCGGCACCAAGCGATTCGGTCACGCCCTGGAACACGTCCAGAAACCCTTCCTGCGTTACCGCAGCTTCGTACAGATCACCAATAAGCTGGTCTTTGAGCACGCGTCCCTCCCCCGAAGGATGGCTGTCTGGCCTTGGCGCCCGCCATGCTCACTCTGTGAAAACCAAGTGGCTGCGGTGATGTTATGGGCACATAACTTAGCACGCGCGTGCGGTGCTCAACATCATTCATTTGGCGACGCTTTCCTCCAAATGAATGATGCGGGCGCATAGTGCCGACTTGAGAATCTCCGTGCCGAATAACGGCGTCGCATGCACGGCGCACCCACGATCCAGCGGAGGACTCCATGAAACTCACCCCCATTGCAATCGCACTGGCCACGCTTGCCCTGTCGGGCTGCGGCGGCAGCGATTCCGGCAGCAGCGCCAGCACATCGCCCGGCACCAACGTTCCGGCAGCACAGACCGTCAGCGGCGTTGCCGCCACGGGCGCGGCCATGCAGGGCGCGACGGTCACGCTGATGGATGCAGCCGGCAAGTCGGTCGACTGCCCGGCCAATGCCACCACGGGGGCTTTCCAGTGCACGGTCACGGGCCTTACCGCGCCGTTCGTGCTGTCGGCGGCCGGCAACGTGGCCGACTCGCAAGCCACGCTGATCGCGCTGTCCGCCAGTGCCGGCAGCCAGACAATCAACATCACGCCCATCACCAATGCCATTGCCGCCACCATCGTGGGCGACAACCCGAGCAAGCTCCTGGGCAACACGGGCCTGCTGCAGAGCAAGGTGACTGCGCAAACCGTCTCGAGCACGGTGGCCGCCTATGCCGCCGCCCTGGCCGACCTGCTGGCCGCCACCGGCAACACCGGGGTGGATCTGATCTCCGGCCCGTTGACGGCCGGCGCACCGGGTCTCGACCGCCTGCTAGACCAGCTGAAGGTAAACGTGCTGCCGGACGGCAGCGTGCAGATCAGCTCCGTGGCAGGCGCGTCGAGCGATACGCCAGCGCAATTGCAGCTCGCGCCGGGTGTAGCGCCCCAGCCTAGCGACAAGGCGAGCCTGCCCAGCGTGGCGACCATCAATGGCAACCCCGTCGCCAACCTGCCGACCGCCTCGGACCTTGCTGCGCTGCAAACTGCGCTGAACCAGTGCTTTGCCGGTTCGACGGGTGCGGCGCGCACGGGCGGCAGCGTGCCCGTTTGCGGCCAGATCTTCGTGGATGACGTGGCCAATGGCGCGCTCATCAACGGCGTGCCGTCGGCCTACCTGAACAACGGCATGACGGCTGACCAGGAGTTCGGCCCGGCATCGGGCGGGGGCAATCCGGGCCTGTTTGCCGACGACGCGATGAACAACGCAAGCTTCAGCCTGCCGGAGATCATCCGCATAGCATCCAGCAGCGGTGACACGTTGTGGGTCAAGCTCGCCTGGACCCGCGCCGATGGCCTTCGCGACGGCATGCAGCAGCACGTGCAAGTGGCGGTACAACCTGCCTCACGCGCCAGCGGCGACAACGGCTGGCGCATCGTCGGCAACCAGCGCGCCGTGTTCACGAAAGTCAACGCCAACGCGCAGAAGTGGGACTGGCTGAACAGCGCCACCGCAATGACGGGCACCAACGCGTTTGTCGATTCGATCAACATGCAGGTGGGCATCGCGGATGCGGCCGGCACGCCGGTCGACTTTGCGATTGTTACGGGGCCCGGCCTGCGCAATGGCGTGTTCCTGCAGCCGTCTTCGGGCACGTGCGACACGCTGAATATCCGTGCGCAGGTTGGCGCGAGCCAGACCCCGGCGCAACTCGCTCTGCTTGCCAAGCAAAGCTCCTGCCGCAATAACTTCCGCCTGGCAGGCGTGGCACAGGACCCGGCCAACCAGGGCAGCTTCACGTGGCCCGGCGATGCACCGCGCAACAACACGGCCTGGGCCAAACCGCAACTGACGGCATCGGAGCTGGCGACCATCACGCCGTTCAGCGCTTACACGATCGCCATCTATCAGGGCGGTGTTACGAGCCAGCCGTCCAAGACGTACACGGTGCGGCTGCGCACGCCGTCGCCCTCGCCCGATGCGCTGCGTCAATACACGTGGCAAGACATCTCGCAGACCACGCGCGACATCCTCACCCCGGGCACGGCATCAACGTTTGCTGGCGGCGCCACCTTGCCCGTCACGTGGACGACCAAGGCGGGCGTGCCATTCGTGAAGCGCGTCAACGTGCAGATCCGTTCCACGATGTCGGGCCAGTCGACGGTGTTCGTGAACGGTGTGGGCCGCGCCGCACCGGCAGCGCCCGGGACCACGCTTACCGTGAATGTGGCGGGTGATCAGGGGGTGGCCTTCCCCGCCGTGACGGGTTGGTCTGGCGCGCAAGACATGTCGTTCACCAACATGTCGTGGGCAGACCCGCTGGATCTGAACTTCACCACGTCGGTCGAGTACGACCGCTAATACGCAGGAACGCAGCAACGCAGGGCACACACGGGGAAGTGCGGTGATCGGGCCCGCAAGGCGTCATTGCCTGGCGCCCTGCGGGCCACGATCAACCCACCGTCGCCTCGAACACGCGCCGGTAATTGCCACCCAGAATCTGGCCCGTTTCCACTGAAGTGAGCCCCGCTTTCAGCAGCGCCGGGGCCAGCGTCGGCAACTGCGCGTAACCGGTGAACACCGGCGGTCGGATAAAACCGAGCATGTCGGTGCCCAGCCCCACGTGCGCCACGCCCACCACATCGGCCATGCGCTTGATGCCCATCGCCATGGCATCGAGATTGGGAAGATCCGCCGTATTGGGCCACACGCCAATCACACCGCCAATGTCCGCTACCGCGCGCGCATGCGGCATTGACCGGACGGCGGGCGGACGTCTAGGCTGGCGCGCTCACCCACCCGCATGCACGCGCCACGATCTTCTACTACGTCCGCGCCATCATCGGCCGGGCACCGCTGCCCGGTTCCAAGCCTACCAATCGACCTCAATGTTGGCATTGGTGGCGTTGTTCACGATGTTGTTGATCTGCGTCCAGACGGCGCGGTCGTAGTCATCTCGGTCGGTGTGCTCGACACGCATGATGGCGGGGCCATTGGAGTAGAAGTGTCCGAGCAGATCGCGGAGTCCGCGCTCGTTCAGCCGAATACCGACGATGAAACGCTGATCACTCAGGGCGATGGGCGCAGCGTACGTCTGCAGATTGGTATGCAGGCTGCCGGCCGAGACGTTGTTCTGGGTGAATTCCAGTTGATAGATGCGCAATGCTTGGGGCATGGTGGGCTCCGCAAAGAGTGAAAGAAATGCCCCCGACAGACAGCAAACCGCAGAGGGCGAGACCACTCTATGGGCGCCATCGCTTCTGCCCTATAGCGCTTGCGTACCACGCGTTGGCCCGTGAGAAAGAGCACGGGCCCCGGTCAACCCACCGTCGCCTCGAACACGCGCCGGTAGTTGCCGCCCAGAATCTGGCCGGTCTCGACTGACGGGTCAGCGTCAAGCGGCATCGCCCAGCCTTCCATGTCGACGATCGTGTCTTGCAGCGCGTCGGGCTTGTACGTAGCGATGACGGACCGATCGATGAGCATGCGCACCCCGCAAAATTGAGCTGCGGTCTTGTGCGCGCGATCGGCCCATCGCTCTATCGCCGTTGCTTACACGCCCCTACAAAGCATGACGATCTTGAACGTTCATGGCGCTCACCCCCAGAAGCCGATGTGCGATTGCGCGGCTTCGTCTTCGATGAGCGGGCCGTGCACGTCGATTTGGCGCTGGCCGCGTACAAACACCTCGCGGCATGGCAGCGAGAACGTCGGGTTTTCTGGGTGGTCGCCCGTAAGCGTCAGCAGACGGTGCTCCGACAACGCATAGACCACGCGGCCGATGTTGCACCAGTAGATGGCGCCCGAGCACATGCAGCAAGGCTCGGCACTGGTGTACAGCGTGCAACGCGCAAGCTGCTCGGGCGACAGGATCCTGGCCGCTGCCGCCGCGGCCGCCAGCTCGGCATGCTGCGTGGGGTCGCCTTCGGGCGGCATCGAGTTGTTGCCCGCGCTGGCGATCACGTTGCCGTGTTCATCGGCCACCAGTGCGCCGAACGGATGACGGCCGCGCTTGCGTGCGTCGTCGGCCACCACAATCGCCTGGCGCAACAGTGCCATATCGAGATCGGTCAGTTGGGATGGCTTGTGGGGTTCACGTGCGTTCACGATGGAATCCTTGGTGTGAGACATCGACGAAAGAAGCCGGTGTCATTCAGCGAATGCTGTCTGGGCAAAATCGCGCACGATCGGACTACCGACACGCCACAAGATGCTGTAAAGCAGCCGCAACGGCAATCCCACCACGCTGTAGCGGTGCCATTTGCGCTACGCTTACGGCCTTCCGCCCCACCTCGCTTTCATCGCCTTTGCGTCACCTCATGCCCACGCTGCAACACGTCGACCTACGCACGGACCCCGCCGCCCGCCCCTTCGTCAAGGACGAGACCGTCCACGTCGACTTTGCCGCCGAAGCCGGCGAGCTGATGAGCCTCGAAGGCCCCAACCGCTATGCTCCCGGCGATGCGCTGATCACCGGTTCAACGGGCGACCGCTGGGTGGTCTCGCGCGAACGTTTCGATGCGAAGTACGTTCCCGCCGATGCGGCGCTCGCACATGGGCAGGCCGGCGCTTATCGCAACCGCCCGAGCGTGGTGCTTGCCAGGCAGATGAGCGAAGCGTTCTCGATGGCACGCTCCGAAGCCGGCGATGTGCTGCACGGCCAGGCCGGTGACTGGGTGCTCCAATACGCCCCGGGCGACTACGGGGTCGTGCAGGCGCAGCGCTTTGCCAAGGTCTACCGGCCCGCCTGAAGCGTTACTGCGCCGTCTGCTGGCGCTCGACTTCGTGGCGCTTCATCTGCAGGTAGTCCTGGCGCTCGACTTCATGCAACTGGCGCGGGTATTGCTCGGTCGCGTTGAACCACGTGTTCAGCCGCTGCTGCAGGCGCTTGTCGGGCGGCGCCGACAACGCCTTCAGATAGGCATCGATGGCGAGGTAGTAGCGCATGGTGTTGCGCTCAAGCAAGCCTCGCACACCGCCCACATATTCAGGTGCGGTGGCTGAGGATTCTGCCGTCTTTGTAAAACCCACCTTGTCGCTGCCGACCGTGCCCAGATACGTGCGCATGGCCAGCCGCCCTGCGGTGCCATAACCGTACGAGTACGTCAGATGCAGAAAGGTGCGATTGCCGCCGGCCGGGGCCGGAATGGCCTCCAGCATGATGCGGTAATCCTTCGTGCTGAACGGGCCGGACTCGGCATTCAGTTCCACGCGAAAGTAATCTGCGCTGCTTGCAACGGGGCGGTAGTTGAATTCCAGCCGATAGCTGGCCGACAAGCTCTGCTCAACCTTGCGACCCAAATTCACGTCGAGCACGGTGCCACGGGGCCCGGACCCGGCGCGGCAATACTTGATGTTCAGGTGCAGGATCAGCACGTCGCACCAGTTGCCGGGGCCTTGCGTCGCGTCACTCAACGCACCACTCACCGTAGCGAACGGGTAATCGACCACGCTGTAAATGTCGCCCTGGAGCATGGTGGGCGTCTCGGTGGATTCCAACGCCAGCGGGCGGTGGAACGGGTTGTCAGCCAACTGGGACGCCACGCTCTGATATTTGTCGCGCAGGCCCTGCGCATTGTCTGCCGCGCGCGAGGCGGGGCTCAGGCATAGGCCGGCCACCAGCGCAAGCAGGGCAATCAGGCGCAGCCAGGCGGAGTGTCGGTGCAAGGTCATAAACGGCGTTTTTGTGGAATTGGTCTTCATTCTAGAAGGCGCTAACGCCCACAGTCTCGCAACAAATGGTCCTGCGAAGGCACATCGGCCATGCGGCGTTCTGTCATCACGACAGCCAAGGCGTGCTCCGATGCGGCTCGGTAAAATGATCGCTTCTTCGCCTCGTGCTTCCCAGCACTTCCGGCACCATGCCCTCGCCCCTCGTCGCCATTCGCGAACGCATCGCCAACCAGGTCCGCGGCCTTACGCGCGCCACCGGCAGCCTCACTCTCGACATTGCCTCGCCGCCAGGCGACCCGGGCCTGTTCGGCCCCGACGCAGTCTGCTGGAAGGTGCATGCCGATTTTCCGGCGATGATGGCCGGTGGCATCAGCGCGCTGTTGCTCCAGGCGCTGCACCCGCGTGCGCTGGCCGGCGTGTGGGACCACTCGAACTTTCGTGAAGACCTGCAAGGGCGCCTGGGCCGCACCGCCCAGTTCGTGGCCGGCACCACGTACGGCAGCCGGCATGATGCGCTGGCGCTCATCGAGCGCGTGAAGACCATCCACGACCGAGTGCGAGGCATCGCGCCCGATGGCCGGCCGTATTCGGCCAACGACCCAGACCTGCTCACCTGGGTCCATGTGGCCGAGATGTCGAGCTTCCTGGCAGGCTATCTGCGTTACGTGGATGGCAACCTGAGTGTCACCCAGCAGGATCGTTATTTTGAAGAGACCTCGCTGGTGGCCGAGATGCTCGGGGCGCGCGACGTGCCGAAATCGCGGGCGGCGGTGCAGACCTATCTGAATGCGATGCGCGCCGAGCTGGTGGCCAGCGATCGCACGCGCACGGTGGTGGAGGTGTTGACGACGTGGCAGGCGCCGCGCCCGGGGTTGCGCCCGGCGGTACGCCTCTTCCTGGATGCGGGCATCCAGTTGCTGCCGCCGTGGGCGATACAAATGCTCGATCTCAAACGGCCGCCGCTGCAGGCAGCGTTTGCGTCGGCAGCCATGCGCACCGTGGCGCCCACGCTGCGCTGGGCGCTATACGAGGGAAGCGTGGCGCGCCGGGCCAGACACCGCGCACTGGCGCCCGCAACGACATAGTGCGTCCGCGCGTTACTCGATGGCTTCGGCAAGCGACACCTTGCCGCGCAGCGCCTTCTCTTCCAGCCGGATGATCAGCAGCGGCGAGACCACCGACACGGCAGCCGCAAAGAAGAACAGATGCCTGAAGGCGCTTTCGCCCGCGCGCTGCAAGGCCTCGGCATCGGCGCCGCTGCTGGCAAGCGCGGCGTGGAAAAGGTCCATCAACACATCGCCGCCGGCCGCCACATGCGCTTCAGGCGCAGCCTGGCGCAGCAGCGCAATCAGCACGGAAGTCAGCACCGCTACGCCCACCGCGCCACCCAGCAGGCGCGAGAAGGCCGTCAGCGCCGTAGCCAGGCCCACCGTCTGCGGCGGCACCGCATTTTGCGTGGCGACCAAGCCGGTCGGAAACTGCACGCCAATCGCCAGGCCGAGCACGATCATCGCCAGGGTCAGCGCCAATACGCTGTGCGGGTCCAGCAAACCCAGCGAAGCCACGGCAAACGGCACCACGCATGCGCCACCCAGCATGAGCGGCTTGTAGCGGCCGCTGTGCGTCATCCACTTGCCGGCAATGAAGGCGCCAAGCGGAATTGACAAGGTGAGCGGCACGAGGCGCAATGCCGCAGCATCGGGGCTGGCGCCCGCCACCATCTGGAAGCGCAGCGGCATCAGCACCGACGTGGCAATCAGTTGGAAGAAGCAGAGGAACAGCGCCAGGCAGCAGATCGTGACCGTGCGCACCCGGAACATCGACAGCGGAATGATCGGCTCGACGGCACGGTTCTCTTGCCAGACAAACGTGCCCAGCAACACCACGGCACCTGCCAGCAGGCCAAGGTTTTCGGGCTGCGTGAGCGGCGTGCCCTGCCCCACACGGGTAATCATCAACAACAGCGCGGTCAGCCCGCCGGCAAACAGCACCACGCCTGGCACGTCGATGGGGCGACGCTGATGCGCCACCGGCAGATGCCGCAGCGTGCGGCGCACGACCAGCAGCGCGACGATGCCCAGCGGCAGGTTGATCCAGAAAATCCAGCGCCACGACAGGTAATGCGTGAGATAGCCGCCGATCACCGGGCCGGCAAGGCTGGCCATCGCCCACATGCCGCTCACGTAGCCCTGGTAGCGGCCCCGCTCGCGCAGCGGCACCACATCGGCAATCGTGGCCTGCGATACCGAAATCAGCCCGCCGCCGCCCAGCCCCTGCAGCACGCGCGCGAACAGCAGCATCGGCATGCTGGTTGCCAACGCGCACGCCACGGAGGCCAGCACGAACAGGACGATGGCCGTCGTCAGCATGGCGCGGCGGCCATAGAGATCACTCAACTTGCCGTAGATGGGCGTCACCACGGTAGACGCCACCAGATACGCCGACACCAACCACGCCATCAGCGCAAAGCCGTTGAATTCGCCTGCGATCACGGGCAACGCCACCGCAACAATGGTTTGCTCCAGCGCGCCCAGCAAGATGGCGAGCATCAGCCCGCCCATCACTGCCATCACCGGAATTTCAGCCACCGGTGGGGTATCCAGCGGGCTGGATACCGCCGCGATGGGCGCGGTAGGCGTGTCTGGCTTGGGCGGTTCGATGCTCGGGCGGGAGGACATGGGAATGTGCGCGAATGCCGCTCAAGGCACCCGCGCCAATGGGAGAAGCGAAGCCGTTGATGATACTGCCGATTCCTATTCGTTGCAGAGTCAACGATCGGGTTGCCGGACGATGTCCTCATAACAACGGCTGACATTTGCCGTCATGCCGGGCAACTCTTCTGCGAGGAATTCGATGAACGCACGCACGGCCGGCACCAGCCCGCGGCGTGACGGAAACACCGCATGAAACTGGTGCACCGGCAAGCGGTATTCCGGCAGCAGCACGACCAGCCGGCCATCGCGAACCGGCTCGGCGCACAGGTTGAACGGCAGTTGTGCAACACCAATGCCTGCCAGCGCGGTCTGCCCCATCAGGTACAAGTCGTCGGTTACCAGCGCGGGGGTGTATTCGATGTCGACTGCGCTGCCTTCCGGGGCGGTCAGGCGCCAGCGCGTACGCTCGCCGCCCGCACCGTCAAAGCCCACGCCGATCGCGCCGCGCATCGATTCCGGTGTCTCGAACGGGCCATGCTCGGCAACAAATGACGGGCTGGCCACAAGCACCTGATCGCTCACGCCAAAGCTGCGCACGACAAGGTTGGAATCGTCCAGTGTCGAGCGCACGCGCAGCGCCACGTCGTAGCCGTCGCCGATCACGTCGACACGGCGGTTCGTCACGTCCAACTCCAGCCGCACATCGGGCTGCGCGCGCAGGAATTTCGACAGCACCGGCGCGATGAACACGTGCGCCACGCCCACCGGACAGCTCACGCGCAGACGGCCGGAAGGTTTTTCGCCGGCGTGCTCGGCCACCTCGAAGGCAGCGCGAGCCGCCTGGGTCATCGATTCGCAATGCGTAAAGAATGCCGAGCCCACGTCCGTCACATGCACCGCCCGCGTTGAGCGCTGCAGCAGCCGCACACCCAGACGCGTTTCGAGATCGGCCACGCGGCGGCTCACGCGCGATTTGGGAATCCCCAGCGCCCGCGCGGCGCCGGAAAAACTGCCGTGCGTCACCACACTGGCAAACAGGACGAGGTCGTTCAGGTCTTCCATGGCCGTTCTCCAAAGCACGGGCGCATTGTCCCACTCGTAGAACGATGTGTGTCGATTCAACCCACTACTGGAACCTGCTGCATCGCACTATCTTTCCAGCAACCCACCTTTTCTTGGAGAGACACCATGCAAGTCCTTCACATTGATTCCAGCATCCTCGGTGACGCCTCGGCCTCGCGCATCCTGAGCGCCGCCATTGTTGAAGAGCTGCGCCGCGAAAACCCCAGCGCCACCGTTGTCCACCGTGACCTGTCGGTCGAAGCCATTCCGCACCTGGACGGCGCCATTGCCGCCGGCTTTCGCGCCACGGGCGCCGATGATTTTGACGACGCCACCCGTGCCGAGCATGCCCGCTCGGAAACGCTCGTGAACGAACTGCTCGCCAGCGATGTGATCGTGGTCGGCGCACCGATGTACAACTTCTCGGTGCCCAGCCAGCTCAAAGCCTGGATCGACCGCGTGGCGCAAGCCGGCCGCACGTTCAAGTACACGGAAAACGGCCCGGTTGGCTTGGCCGGTGGCAAGAAGGTGATCGTTGCGTCGACGCGCGGGGGCATGTACTCCGCCGGCCCGGCAGCCGCCATGGATTTCCAAGAGGCGTATCTGAAGACGGTGTTCGGCTTCTTCGGCATCACCGATGTGCAGTTCGTACGCGCAGAACGCCTGGCGATGGGCCCGGACGCGCGCACGCAAGCCTTGGAAGCAGCACACGCCGCCATGCGCGACGTGGTGAGCCAGGCCGTGGCAGCCTGAGCGAACGCGGTTGCGGCGCAACGGGACGCGCCGCACTCAGCCTCGCAGAATGCCAAACGGGCGCCAGCAGCAATGCGGCGCCCGTTTTCGTTTTTACTGGCGTGGCAAGAAGGTTGGATCGGCGCAGATGGCCGATCGGCAAATCACTCGTCGCGGTGTTCGCGTGCCTGGTGCATGGCTTCGAGCAGACGGCGCGTACGCAGCTTGTTCCACATGACCGGCACGACGATCGCGGTAGCGATCAGGCACGGTACTGCCCAGGCGATGGTGGATTCCAGAAAATTCGTCATGATGCGTCCCCCGATGTGTTGCCGATGCGCACGGTTGGGCGGCGCGCATCGCATAGTCCCCGCAGGGCTTTGCTGTCTCGACTGGGCCGAGACGCCCTGACATCTATATGGACGGCTATCGGCGCTGTGCGTTCAAACTTGAAGCCCAACGTTTGCCGTTTGTTGTATTTCCCGCCGATCTCGACGATCTGTCAATAGAGTGGAGGTAAGTTCGTTGAACATTGTGGCGCTGCGCTGACAGTGCCGGAACACCCCGATCTGCTCCACAGTCTGATCGCAAAGGTAACGGCAAATTACGGCGGCCGCGGTGCAAGCGTTGCCAACCCTGGGGCAGACGGTGAATTACCGGCCTGGGCGTCACAGTTTTGCTTACAAACGGTAAAGCGCGGTTGCGGGCCGTTTCCATACAGTGAGGCCAAGTCCAACGATCACCACGGAGCCTCACCATGAAACGCACCATCGCCCTGCTCATCCTTGCTGCTGCCGCTACCTCTGCGCTGAGCGCATGCGTGGTGGTGCCGGCAGGCGGCTATTACGACCGCCCGCATTACTACCGCCCGTACTACCGCGGCTATTGATCCTCGCAGTGCGCGGCACGGCCTGCATGCTCGCCGCTCAGGCCTTGCGCGCCTGCAGCATGCGGATGCGCGCGACGGCCTGATGGTCGGTCGTGGCGGCGTCGTAAAGGCGCGCCAGGTCGGCCTTCAATGCCGTGCGCGAACCACCGTCCAGATACACCATGTGCCCCGACGGATAGAACCCCGCTGAGAGGTTCTTGCGCACGCCCGCATCCAGCAACGGCATCGCCTTCAGGTCCAGCATGGTCTGGTAGAACGGCGTGACGAAGTCGTAATAGCCGTTGGCGGAGAACACTTTCAGATCCACGTTCAAGCTCATCGTTGCCGCCAGGTCGCCGGCGGTGTAGAGCGCGACATTGCCGTTGGCATCAAGCCCCTTCTGCGCGCCGGTCGGGTCGGTGTGGCGGAAGTCCCAATGGCGGAAGGCTTGGTCGTTCAAGTCCGTGAAGGCAGAGTTGGAGGTGAACTTCAGGTCGTCGTTCAGGTAGGTATTCCACATGGCAGTGTAGACACCGGACACCGCCGTCATGGTCGGATCGTTGCCGCCGGAGTTCGGATCCACACTGGCCGCAATGCCGGTGTGGATGCCCGTGACGCGGCCATCGTACGCACCCAGCGACAAGCCCTTGTCCGCCAGCAGCGTGGTCAGGAACAGCGACGTGCCGGCGCCGTCAGACGCTGCCACATCCAGCCGCCAGCCCTGCAGCGTCGCCGCATCGATGCCGGTGTAGGCAGACAACGTTTTCAGCACGGCCGGATCGGCATGCGTGGGTTTGGCGAGCGCTTTTTCGTAATCGGTGCTGGCAAATACGGCGGCAGCTTCGGCAAAGTCGCCCACGTCCGCGGGCAGCGGCCCGCCTTTGGGTGAAGTTGCACGCTTATGGAACCACGCATCCGCCGCGCATGTAGGCAAGAGCCCGACCGGGTTGCCCGCCTGCGTGTAGTCGAGGATGGATGACTGCAGCGTGATGCCGTTCAAGTCCACCCCGTCTTCATGCAGCACGTACGAAAGCACGCAGGAACGCGCCGTGCCGTAAGACTCCCCAAACAGAAACTTGGGCGAATTCCATCGATCATTGGCAGTCAGCCAGCGCTTGATGAACTGCGCGATGCTGCGTGCGTCCTGGTCAACGCCCCAGAAATCGAGGTTGCGCTTGGGCGCAATGGCCGTCGAATAGCCGGTGCCGACCGGGTTGATGAAAACAAGATCGGAGCGATCAAGCAGGCTGTCTGGATTGTCTTCCATGCGATACGGCGCGGGCGGCGTAAACGACGGCATCGACGTCACGATGCGGCGCGGTGCAAACGACCCAAGCAGCACAAACACCGCCGACGACCCCGGCCCGCCGTTATAGAAGAACGTCACCGGCCGCGCCTGCGCGCCACCCGCTGGCGTGTCCGCCACAAAGGCCACGTGGAACATCTTGGCCACGGGCTGCGAGCTGCTCGGGTCTACCGTGACGAGGTGGCCAGCATGCGCGGTGTAGGCGATATCGCGTCCGCCAATGCGCACGGTGTGGTGCGTAATCGCCATGCCCTCGCTGGTGTCGGTCACGCTGTCGTCGGGGCCGTTGCCGTAAGCGGTGGGATCGAAGAACGGCTGGTCGGTGGTGGTCATGCGTGCCTCGCTGCTAGAAAAGATTCGCGATCGCGTCGCCCTTGGGGCTGCCCAGGCCTGTGCAGGCGTCCCAACCAGGCGCGGCGGCAAAGGTGCCGTTGTTGCCCTGCTTGATGTCGTTGAACGCGGCGGGGTTCTGATACAGCCGCGCATGCAGATAACCCACCGGCCGCCCCTTGATAGCGTTGATGCGCGCAATGAGCGCGGCCCACAACGGCGCTGCGGCGCTGGTACCGCCCACCACGCCAGACTCGCCATCCACGCGGACGACATAGCCGGTCAGCGGGTCGGCATCGGCGGAGACATCGGGCACGCCGCGCCGCGCCAGCGGCACGCTGTCCCCGCCGGTTTGCTGCGCGGCCAGGCCCTGCTGCCAACTCGGCAACGCGAAAACCGTGCTCACCCCGCCGCCGCCCGCGCCACCTCGCGCGCCGTCGTTCCAGACGGTTTCCTCTGCGATGCGGTTTCCGCTGGCGCGCACGCTGGTGCCACCGCATGCCAGCACGTACGGGCTAGAGGCGGGAAAATCGACGTGATCCACACGATCAGGCTGGCCGTCGCTGGAGCCGCTGTCGCCCGAGGCCGCACACACCGTCACGCCCATCGTTGCGGCGCTCTGCAGCGCGGCGTTGACGGCCTGCATGGCCTGCGGCGTCCAGGCACTTTCGGGCGCGCCCCAACTGATGGAAACCACCGAGGGCCGCAGCTTGGTGTCATGGATGGCGGCGTTGATGGCTTGCACAAAACCGGCGTCGGTATTGACGGTGAAGTACACGGCCAGCGTGGCGCCCGGCGCTGCGGCGCCTGCCACTTCCAGGTCGAGCATGACTTCGCCGTCGGGCCCGCTCGGGTCGCCCGTTGGTCGGTTGGCGCCCTGCCCGACCGGTATGGCCGTCACTGTCGGCATCGGCACGCCCACCTCCTGGAAGTACGCACGCAGATCGTCTTCCCGATAGCCACCGCCAAGCTCAACAAACGCAATGCACTGGCCTGCGCCGTCGCCCTGCGGAAAGCCGTAGAGCTGCGCGAGTTGCACCGGCGTGTACGACGCGGTGGGCGCCGCACGGGCGGGCCGGATGCCTCCAGGCTCGACCGATCCGGTGGGCAACGGCACAAAGCGAAAGTGCGGCGCCGCCTGTGGGCGCGAGTCGAGCCCCAACACGGCGACTACCACGTCCTGCAATGCGTCCGGCAATCGCAGCGGGCCGGAACGTCCGCGGTATTCGCTGCCACCATGTTCCACGCGGTGCAGGTGCGTATCGAACGCCCGGCAGAACTGTTCGACGGAGCCTTCGAGCATGACGGTAGCGGCGGCCACGTTCACTTCGGCCACTTGCAGGCCATGTTCGCGGGCAAACGTGCGAACGGCGTCAATGTCGTCCGTGGCAGCGCCAAACTGGGCGGCCCACTCTTCGCGGCTCAGGGGTGTGGGCGGTGGCGTTCCGGCGCCATGCGCGTGGACAAATCCGGACAGGCGCGCATCGAGCTCAGCCTCGTTAGGGCGGCGCAATTGCACGAGCGCCCGGATCTGCTCTGCCGGATGCGCATCGCCAAGGATGCGCGCGTCTTCAGGAATGGTGCGCTCGCTGCCGCGCAGGGGGTGCCGGACCATGGGCCATCTCCATGTAGGTAGGTGGCCTGTGCGTCGCAACCGGCGTGCCGAGGTACGGAGGGTGCCGACAGGATGCGGCGCCACCTCCAACCACGTTAGGCGATGGCTTGCCCGCTTGATCTACAGCGTTCGTCAGTCGGTGAAATCGGGGCTGCCGGCACCTTCTGCTGCTGCATGCTGCGGCTTGCCCTCGGCAAAGGCACGGCGGATCAGTGCGCCGCATGCCGCGCTGCGCACATAGGCCCGGGGGGCCAGGGTCTCGCGCACGAGCATGCCGTAATGGCGCTTGTCAGCGGTGATCCACGGATAGAAACCGAATGCGCCGGCAGAGCTGAACGCACCGTCGCCGCCGGGCTGGTCCTCGATCCAGTAGTTGAGCGCGTAATGCCACGGCAGTGCGGCCGGGGTGCTGACAGCGGTCGAGCACGTGCCCGGCTCGGTGCAAACGGCATGCTGGCCGAGCATCTTGCCGAGCTGGTATTCGCCGCGAATGAGGCGACGCAGGAACTGGCCATAAGCCGCCGGCGTGGAGATCATTCCACCGGCCGGTTCGGGTGCGAGGTAACGAATGCCGAGCGGCTGACCGGCATCGCGCAGGCCCGGTGCATTGGCAAGCTGGCGGTCGAGGTCATTGTTGAGCGCCTCGGCATCGGCCCGGCCCAGACCGAGATCCATCAGCAGCTTCTGATCATGGCCGCCGTTGTAGCTGAAACGGCCAACGTGCCCAGGCGTGAAAGTCGCGTTGCGCCCTCGCTCAAAGCAGCTTTGCACGGTGTCGTTGCGATTGCACAGCAACGGATTGAGCCCGTCGTAGCCAGAGCGCATGGTGAGGGCGTCGATTTCGGCAGGTGTGGGCTTGCCTTGCGCACGCTCCACCACGTAGGCGCCAAACACCCATTTGGATGCCGATGCCAGCCGCACCGTCTTGTTCGGGCCGATCCGCTGGCCCCGCTGCCCGTGCATCAGTTCGCCATGGGCGTCACCGATTTCCCAGTAGTAATCGCCCAGACGCTGACAACTGCCGGCATTCGCGAGTGTGGATTCCACGGCAGCACGGCGCGTTGCCAGGCTCGGCGCGGCAGCGTGCGCGGCGGCCGTTGCCACCAACGTTGCCAATGCCATCAAAGCGGCGCTCCCCCCTCGCCCGAATCCTGCGAACGCCCTGCTATTTCGGGCGCGTCTTGCTTGCGTCATGTCGATGTCCTGCTCGTTTTCCGATGCCTAGCCAGCCCGGCGGCACTGTACCGCAGCGCGCGTGGCATTTCGTTGTTTTACGCTGGGGCGCCTGTTGCTGTGCAGTCTTGCAACATGGGACCCGGACGCGCATGACTGTATCGGCGGTACCTTGCAGGCAGGTTGCGAGGCAAGATCGGCGTGCGTTTCAAACGTAAGCGTTTGCGCATCGATTAATCATCTTGGCAGGTGATGAAAATCGCTTCATATTTGAACCCCCAATATGTCCTAAACCTCCCGTTTATGAGCCAAATGGAGGATAAGAATCATGCCAAGGTTCGCTAGCGGTCTGCAGAGAGTGTTCTAGAATGCAACCGAAGAATAGTAGATTTAAATAAAACTAAATACGCGGCAGCGGCGAGCTTTCGGGAGCGGGCCATGGGAACAATCAAACGGGGAACAGCGAGCTTGAGTGCTCGCCTGGGGTGGGAACGACACCCTGCTAATTGGCAGGTAATTCCTACGCGTCGGCGCCTTTTTCAAACACGCCTTCCGGCGACGCGCGCCTCCACCGTTTTGCTTTGGGTTCTGGCCATTTCGATTACCGTCGGTGTCGGGCTGATGCACCAATTGTGGTAACCAAAAAAACATAACGGAATTTTGTACGGGGAAGGTCGCAGCGCGAGAGCGAACCCGCAGTCAACTACCGAATTGACAGACCGTAGAACGGCACCGAGGGATAGTCCGACCCGCTTCACTGGGTCAATCGCATCCGGATGGATTCAACATCTGGAGCATCGTCATCCCTCCATTCGGAAATAACGCTCCTGCATGTGGCCACTGCGCCGCGAAAGCGGCATGTGGGGCACGCCGCTCAAACGGCACGCCTGATCAATGGGGGAGCATCATGAACATTTCATTCACCGGCAAGACCTTCAGGTCCGTAGGCGACCTGTTCTTCCAAGCCATTGTCGACGGCAAGGTCGTGAGTTGTTTCGTCACGTCTGAAGCGCTATCGCTCTGCGATTGCGCGCATCAGAAGATCACGGCCGAAGAGGTCTATCGCAATTACCGGGACTGGATCGAACTGGCGGCGTCGGACCTGATCCGCGCTGGCTCGCTCGCCCCGGTCATCGTGCGCGGCCGTGACCTGGCCGCTTCACGCGCATCGCTGCCGCACGGTGGCGTGCCGGCCTACGATCTGGATCGCGCGCGTCAACTGCGCCTGGTCCCTCGCTCGTCGCGCTGATATCAGCCCGCGCTGGCGCAGCGGAACGTGCGGTCGGGGGGCCGCACGTTCCGCAGGTGCCAAAGCACAACGCACGGATTAATCGGCCGGGAAATCCTCTTCCCAATATTCCTGCAGGTTGCGTACGCCCGCGGCGCTTTCGCTGCGCGCGGCTTCACGCATGCGCAATTCGACGCGCCGGATTTTGCCGGAGATGGTTTTGGGCAGATCGGCAAATTCGATGCGACGCACGCGCTTGTAGGAAGCCAATCGGCTGCGGCAAAACCGGAGGATGTCGCGCGCCAGCTCCGGGCCGGCCTCGTGCCCCGCACGCAGGACCAGGAACGCTTTCGGCACGGCCAGGCGCAACGGGTCGGGGCTTGGCACGACGGCGGCTTCGGCGATGGCCGGGTGTTCGATCAGCACGCTCTCCAGCTCGAATGGGCTGACACGGTAATCCGATGCCTTGAACACGTCATCGGCGCGGCCGACGTAGGTCAGGTAGCCGCTGGCATCGCGCGCGGCAATGTCGGAGGTGTGATACACGCCGCCGCGCATGGCCTCGGCGGTTTTGTCCGCATTGCCGGCGTAACCCTCCATCAGGCCGGTCGGGCGTGAACTCAATTCGATGCAGATCTCGCCCTCTTCCGCCTCGCGCCCGTCGGGGTCGCGCAGCGTGATGCGGTAGCCCGGCAGCGGCCGGCCCATCGAGCCCGCCTTGACCGGTTGCCCGGGGCTGTTGCCGATCTGGCAGGTGGTTTCGGTCTGGCCGTAGCCGTCGCGGATGGTGATGCCCCACGCAGCGCGCACGCGTTCGATCACCTCTGGGTTGAGCGGCTCGCCCGCGCCCACGAGTTCGCGCAGCGCGGGCTTCCATGCGGCCAAGTCTTCCTGGATCAGCATGCGCCACACCGTGGGCGGCGCGCACAGCGTCGTCACCTTGGCGCGGCAGAGCACATCGAGCGCCGCCTTGGGCTCGAAGCGCGCGTAGTTGTAGATAAAAACGGTGGCGCCGGCATTCCACGGCGCGAAAAAGCAGCTCCACGCGTGCTTGGCCCAGCCCGGCGAACTGATATTCCAGTGCACATCACCCGGACGCAAGCCGATCCAGTACAGCGTGGACAAATGCCCGACCGGATAGCTCGCATGCGTATGCATCACGAGTTTGGGTTTGGACGTGGTACCGGAAGTGAAATACAGCAGCAACGGATCGTTGGCTTGCGTTGGTGCATCGGGCGTGAATTCGGCGGATGCATCGTAGGCATCTTCAAAGCGGTGCCAGCCGGGCGGCGCCTTGTCCGCACCGACTGCAATACGAGTGAACGTGCCAGATACGACGTCGAGCTTGGCGCAATCCGCCGCGCCCGCCACCACGTGGCTCACCTCGCCCATGGCAATGCGTTCACGCAGGTCTTCGGCGGTGAGCAGTGTCGTGGCCGGGATGATGACCGCGCCGATCTTGATGCTGGCGAGCATCACGTCCCAGAGCCCGGGCACGTTGCCGAGCATGAGCAGGATGCGATCGCCGCGCTGCACACCAAGCGCCCGCAAGTGGTTGGCCACGCGCGCCGAGCGCTCGGCCATCTGCGCGAACGACAGCCGCGTCTCGTTGCCCTGATCGTCGACCACCCAGAGCGCGATACCGTCGTTGCCCCGCGCCATGGTGTCGAAATAATCGAGCGCCCAGTTGAAGCGGTCCAACTCGGGCCACGCAAAATCGCGCACGGCGGTGTCGTAATCCTCACGGTGCGCGAGCAGAAAGTCGCGGCACCGCAGGAAAGCGTCCAGCGATGTCATGCCTGTCTCCTGGGGTTCGGAGCGTGTTGTGCACGCTCTAACTGCACGCGCCTCGTCCGGGCGCTACGGAAACGCACCTGCAACCGACATCGCCACTTATAGGAGGAATTCTTCCGCCAGACCAGCCCGGATTCTCCCGAGCCGTGCGCTCATTGCGAGCGCGGCGGGAAACGCAGCGAACGGCCGCCACCCAGGCTTAGCCACGCCCAGGCCGTTGCGGCAACCACGACACCCAGTACGACGATCCACTGGGCGCTGACCAGCATCAGCTCAATCGTGCCGGCCATGTCCGGGAGAATCTGCGGCCAGGCGGGCGCAAGCCAGCCGTCGGCGTCGAACCATGCGCCGCGTCCGGCACCCGTGGCGAGTTCCACCGCGAGCAGCGCCGCATTGATGGCCGCGAACGCCATGCCGCTGTGTGCCAGCAGGCGGCTGAACACCGGCAGTTCATACAGGGGCTTCAGATACTGGATGTGCCGCGTGAGCAACCACGCGCATACGATGAGCAACGCAACGCTGATGGCCGCCATGGGCGCCGGAGTGCGCAGGCACACGCCCAGCGCGATCCACGCCAGCGCATTGATCTCGTGGCGCCGATAGATGCGCAACGCACGCGCCGCGTGCAGCAGGCCAATCGGCGGAACACCAGGGGGAACACCGGCAGACGCCATGATGTGCTCCATGAGCGGAGGGTTGGTGCGCCGCCGCACGTCTGTGGCGCTGTGCGGCCCGCAACTGCTTGCAGTGTACCGACGCGTTTTCACCCGCGCGAGTTCAAACAGCATCCCTCCGCCAAATGACGGACGCGCAACGCCCTCAGGCCTCGCGCAAATGCTCGATCAACTGGCGTGCGAAGACGGGCAGATCATCGAAATGGCGCACGCAGATGCGCAGCAGGCGCGTCGCCCAGGCGTCGGTCAGGCGGACACGGCGGATGCCCATGGAACGCTGCAGACGGATTGCCGCATGCTCGGGAATGACGCCCACGCCCACGTTGCGTTCCACCATGCGGCACACGGCGTCGAAGCTGCGCAGCCGCACACGGTATTTGAGCCGATGGCCGGCGCGCGCGGCATGCCCCGCCAGATACGCCTGCAATGCGTTGTCGCCCGTCAGGCCGACAAAATCTTCCTGCAAGGTTTCAACGAAGGCCAGCTCCCGGCGCTCGGCCAGCGGGTGATCGCGGGCGGTCACAAGCACGAGGCGGTCGTGGCGAAACGGAAAGGTCTCCAGCCCCGACAAATCGACCGCGTCGTTGACGATGCCGATGTCTGCCCGGCCCTGCGCAATCGCTTCGACAATCTCGTGGCTGACCAGCTCTTCCAGGTCGATATCGACTTCAGGATGTGCGGCCAGGAACGCGCTGAGCGTTTCCGGCAAGAACTCGGTCATGGCCGCCGTGTTGGAAAGCAGCCGCACGTAGCCCTTGAGGCCACGCGCGTATTCGCCAAGCTCGCCGCGCATGCGATCCATCTGCTGCAGGACAACGCGAGCGTGGTGAACGAGCGTGCGGCCAGCAGCGGTCGTTTCCACGCCGCGCCGGTTGCGCGTGAGCAGCGGCACGCCGAGCGTGTCTTCCATGCCGCGGATGCGGGCACTGGCCGACGCCAATGTCAGGTGCGCACGCTCGGCCCCCGCCGTGATGCTGCCGGCTTCGGCGGTATGGAGGAAGAGTCGCAGGTCGGTCAGATCAAAGCGCACGATGCATCTCAAAATTGGCATGAGCCTCAGTTTCACACTGAGGCAGGGTCAATGTATCGCAGATTGCCGCGCAATTCCCAGTGCCGGAAACTGAGGCATCCCAAAAACAGACCCCCCCCAAATTCGCCCCCAATGGAATCCGCCACGCCGCTGCTTTTTGGCGCGGGCCTGCTCGCCGGCATGATGAATGCGCTGGCGGGCGGCGGCTCGTTTGTCACCCTGCCCGCGCTCATGTTCGCGGGTGTGCCATCAGTCTTTGCCAATGCGTCGAGCACGGTGGCGCTGCTACCCGGCGCGGCCACCTCGGCGTGGGCGTATCGCGCGGACTATCGCGAGTTCGGACACGTCTCGATGCGCGCCATGGTCGCGATCAGCTTGGTGGGCGGCCTGCTTGGCGCGCTGCTGCTGATGAACACGTCGTCCCGCGCGTTCGATTTCATCGTGCCGTGGCTGCTGCTGATCGGCTCGCTCGCATTTACCTTCGGCAAACAGGCCGGTGTATGGCTGCGCCAGCGCATGCAGATCGGGCGGACAACATTGCTGGTCGCGCAAGGTGCGCTGGCCATCTATGGCGGCTATTTTGGCGGCGCGGTGGGGATCATGATGATGGCCGTCTGGGCACTGTTCGGCCACGACGACATCAAAGCATTGAACGCCTCGCGCACGCTGCTCGTGGGCGCGACCAACCTCGTAGCCGTGGTCTGTTTTTCCCTGGCGAAGATGGTGTGGTGGCCACAGACGCTGGTCATGCTGGTGGCTGCCGCGCTGGGCGGTTATCTGGGCGCGCACGTCGGCAAGCGTTTGCCGGTGGCGGTTGTGCGGGCGCTGATTTCCACCTTCGGCTTTTCGATGACAGCGCTGCTGTTCTGGCGCGCCTGGTCACACGTTTGAGCATGAGGAGAACCGCCATGCCCCACATGCAGCCTCATCCCGCACACCGCACGCACGCGCCACGCGCGTATCGTGATCTGCTTCCTTATCGGGATCGGGCCACGCGCAATACCTGGCACGCCCATCTTGCTGAAACCCCAACTGACAAGCCGGAAATGGCCGGTGCGCAAGCGGTGTTCTACATCGCGCGTGGTATTGCTGTCTTGCTGGCCGCCGCAGCAGTGGGCCTGGGTGCGGCATCCAATGATGCAGAGCGCGCGTCCGAGCCATACCCCCCTTCTTCGCACGCGACAGCGCGCTGAGGGCGCGTTATCATCCGCCCCCCGCAGCACAGGCCCGTTCAATACAAATCCAGTATCGACCGGGCAAAGAAAAAGCCCGCGGGCCGGGGGGCGGGCGGGCTTAACATCTTCAGCCTTTGACGACGAAAGATGGTCGGGTGTGCTTTGTGAACGAGCAATGCGCCGGAATTCACAAAGCGAGGCCATTATAAAAAGTGCGCGCCCCCCGCCATACCCCAACAACGAGGGGGGTCCGCGTCGTTTTCTGATTAATCCCTGAGCGCTGTGTCCAGCGCCTGCGGCGTCAGTAACCCGCTCGATGCGTGGCGCTTGCCGTCCGAACGCAGGATGATCGTGCGCGGCATCTCGCCCTGCCAGCCAGGGTCGAGCGCGGCGCGCAAGCGCTCCGGCATGTCTTCGGCATTAGCGTATTGCGGCACATGGGCAATGCCAATCTTCCTGTCGCGGGCCAGCGGCGCCAGCGCGCGGTTCAGCATCTCGGCCTGGTCGGGGCCGTCCATCGACACCATCACCACATCCACATCTTGCTTGGCGGTGCGCCGCCATTGCGCGATACGGGCGATGTTCTCGCGGCAGTAGCTGCATTCCAATGACCAGATTTCGACGATAAGCGGGCGCGCGTGTGGCGTCTGCAGCAGCGCCGGCACATCGCGGGCATGCAGCGGCCGAAACTGCAGCGCGCCGGCGGCTTGCGCCGTAAAAGCGACGGCGGTCAGCGCCATGCCCATCGCAAACAATTTCCATCGAATCTTCATTCCGATGCCTCCAATGAGGGATTGGACGGAGCGACATTGCCGATATCAATCAGCCGGTAGCCCTCGGCCTGCGTGCGCCACGACAGGTAGACACGGCCATCGCGCGTGAGCAGTTGCGGGTGATCGCTACCGCCATCGGTATTTGCCACGCTGGCCGGCGCTGTCCAGTGCGCGCCGCCGTCGGCGGATTTACGCAGCAGGATCTGCATGCGGTCTTCGGCAAACTGTTTCCACACCAGCCACAGTGCGCCGTCCGCCGCGAGCAACGCGGGGTGCGATGCCTGCGCGCCTGCTTGTGCCGAACCGGCAAAGGACCATGCGCCACCGATCGGCTTGCCGTCGGCCGAGAGCCTGCTGTAGAACAGGCCAGGCTTGCCCTGCAGCACCGAGAACCACGCCATGTGCCGCACGCCATCCGCCGTGACGGCCAATGCGGGGCCGTGGTGCGGGCACGCATCGACGCGCCATTCCGAGAACGTCGCGCGCGTGACGGCAAGCGGCGTGTTATCGATCGGTAATGTCGCCAATGCGTGGTCGCGGATCTGCCCCGCAAACACGTTGCGCCACAGCGCGAGCATGTGGCCGTCGGCATCGGGCGCCAGCGCAATGCGGCAGCATTCGCAGGTCTGGTCGATGACCTTGCGCTCGGGCGCGAAGGTGGCGCCGCGGTCGGTCGAAACGGTGTAATACACCGCCGCGCCGTCGTACGACTGTTTGGCTGCCTGCGCGCGCAGCAGGTCGCGCTTGTCGATCCACGTGACGAAGATATGGCCAGCGCTGTCGACCGCAATCGAATCGAAGCGGTGCGTGATCGGCTGGCGGTCGTGGTGGACAGTGACCGGCGCGCTCCACGTCTTGCCGCCGTCAAGCGAGCGCGAGAAACGCACGAAGCCCGTGTACGGCGTATCGAGCGGGCGCGACCAGCTCACATACAACGCACCGTCCGGGCTGGCGATAATTTTCGGGCGGTTCTCGCCGTCGGTGTAGATCGGCTCGGGTTGCGGATTGATACGCTGCGGCTTGGAGAGCGTCTTGCCGAGATCGTCGGACGAGGCGACCACCACGTGCTGCCCTTCCGCCCACGTCACCCACAAGCGCCCTGCCTTGTCGAACGCCGCAGTCGTCGCAAGCTGCGGTTTTGCGGCAGCCTTGCCTGCCATGGCGCCGTGGTCATGGCCTTCGTGCGCGAGCGCCACCGTTGCCGCAAGCGCCAGCAGCGCACCAGCAAGGAATCGAGGAATCGACTGCATTACAGACGCCATTTCAGTTGTCCATAGAAGGTGCGTGACGGATACGGGTGGTACACGAAGTACCGCCGGTCGGTCAGGTTGTCGATGCCCAGCGCCAGCGTGATGTGCTTGTCGATGCGGTAGCTGGCCTTGAGGTCCACGGTGAAGAAGCTGCTGGTGCCACCATAGACGTTCGGCAGCACGTCGGTGTTGTCGAGCGTGCCGTATTGCCGCCCCGAATAGCGCACGCCTGCGCCCACCGTCCAGTCCTGCGTGGCGTGCCAGCTGGCAAACAGGTTTGCACGCACGCGCGGCATGCGCGGCCAGGTCTTGTCGACGTAGGTTGGGTTGGCGGCGTCGGCCAGCGTTTTCGATTGTGTGAAGGCAACGTTGGCCTCTAAGTCAACGCCGCGCACACCCGCTTCCTGCAGAACGTCCTGCCCCGAATACGCCAGTTCAATGCCTCGCGTGCGCACGCGGTCCACGTTCTGTACGTTCGTCACGTTGGGCGTGACCGTGATGTTGGTCTGCGTGTAGATGCTGTCGCGCACGTCGCTCTGGAACAGGCTGGTACGCAGCACGCCGTAGGGCACGGCCTGTTCGACGGTGAAGTCGAAATCATTGGCGCGTTCAGGCTTGAGACTCGGATCGTTGTTGACGATCGTGTTGCCGCTGATCGTGCCCTGGAACAACTCCGCCACCGTCGGAAAACGCACCGCACGGCCGTACGACAGGCGCAGCAACGTGTCTTGCGTGGCCTGCCATTGGATGGCCGCCTTGGGCGAGAACGCGTTTTCAGTACGGCTGGCGTAGCCCAACGTGCTCGCGCCGTTGCCCAGTTGACCGTTGTACGCGCGCCAGCTTTCGTAGCGCAGGCCCAGCGTGGCGAGCCAGCGCGGTGCAAACGCCCACGCGTCCTGCAAGAAGACGGCCTGCGTTTGCGTGTCGCCCTGGTAGCTGGATTTGAGCGTCGACAGCGTTTCCGTTGACCAGTTGGTCGCGTTGAAGGTCTGGTTACGCAGGTGGTATTGGTCGTAGTGGTATCCGGTCGTGAAGGTATGGCCGGACACCGCGGGCGACGTCGCCTTGATATCGAAGTTGGACCAGCCCGTGCCGTCGCCGTAGAACACCGTGCCGGGTCCATTGCCGGCCGCCGTGTTCGACGCGCGCAGAATGTCGCGCGAAACGTTGTAGGCCGACGCGTTGGTGTCGATCTTCCAGCCACCGATCTTGCCTTTCACGCCCAGGCCGTAGAGCCAGTTTTCCTGATCGCCGTTTTGCGGGGCAAAGGTGTTCGGGGCGATCGTGTACGGCGTGCCGTTGATCAGCACATTGCCGCCCGTGACGGTGTTGCCGGCCGCATCGCGCAGGAAGCTGAGCGCCTGATCGTTGAAATGGTTTTCCCAGTGACCCAGCGTAAGCGACGCCTCCAGGCTGTCGCTGAAGACGTAACCCAGGCGCAGCGTCTCTTGCAGTTGCTGGGTCCGCTCCAGCATCTGCGGCCCGAGAATCACGCGCGGCTGGCCGTTGGGGCCAAGATCCTGCCGCGCACCCGTGACCGGCACCGGCGTGCCGCCCGCCGTGAACCTGGAGTTGGGCGTGGCGTATTGCATCGGCTGGCTGTCGTTCTCCAGCCGGTCGACCGACAGCGCATACCAGAACTTGCCGATGCGGTCGCCCAGCGATGCGCTTTCGTGGTTTCCGGTGACGTTGCGCGAAAAGCCATATGCATCGCTGTAATGCTGGCTCATCACCTGCGTCTGCGCGGCGGCCTCGAATTTTTCCGGGCGGCGCAAGGTCATCGCGATGGTCGTCCCCATCGAATTGCCCGGCAGCAGCGCCGAAAACGGCCCATACAAAATATCTACGCGTGCAAGGTCGTCCGGCCCGACCATCGACCAGCGCGGCGGGTAGCTGTAGCTGGAACCCAGCAGGTTCGAGAGCAGGATGCCGTCGGCATACAGCAGGCCGCGCGCACTTTGAATCTCGTTGAAATCGCGACCGGCGAAGATGGAGTTGCGGTCGCCGATGAAGCGGCGGCGCACCATCACGTTGGGCTGGTATTTGACCGCGTCTTCGGTGGTGACGACATTGCGGTCGGCCAGTTGATCTGCCGTCACGCTTTGCACGACTGCGGGCGTATTGCGGGCGAATGGAGTGGGATTGGCGTTGGCCCGCACCACGGTGGGCGCGAGTTCCTGCATGACAGGCACGGGCACGGAGGCCGCGTCTTCAGCAGCGAAAGCAGACAGCGGTGCCGCCGCGCTCAGCGCGAGCGCAGCACGGCACACCAGCGTGCGCTTAGGGGCGATGGCCCCGGCGCGCTTGTGGAATGACATCGGAAAGATCTCCGGATTGCGATGGCGTTGGCCGCAACAAGGGCCAGACGCAAAGGCGCCACGGAGTTCACCCCCGCAGGCGCGTCAGATCGACAACGACGGAGACACAGGAGGGGCGCGCGACTCGGCCACGCGCAGCGCACTGCGCGCGTACACGGGCGCCGGGCTGGCCGGCTGCCGCACGCGATAGACGAAATGGGTGGAAGGAACATCCAGCGCTGGCAACGAGGCCAGCGCCAGCCCGGCGGCAAATCCCGGGCAATACAGACAGTGCGCCACGCTGTGGTGGGCGGCCGAATCGTCGGCAGAGCCATCGCCTTGCAGATCGATGGCAACCTGCACGGTGCTGCCATGCGGTGCCGTTGCGCTGCACAGCTCGACGGCAAGCGTGCCCGTGGCCGCCGCACGAGCGGAAGCGAGCACCGGCGACAGTACGTTCAGTACGATCGCAAGCCAGACGAGGAAGAGCCAACGGCGATGGAGCATGGATGGACAACGTCAGAATGTGCGGAGTATAGCGCTGCACACAGTTCCCCGAATTGCCTGCGGCACAGTGCCGCGCATCGGGAAAATCGGCGGAGATCGACTGGCGCTTGGATTGGAATTAGCCTTAATTATTGAATCGACTATAATTTATACCGACTTCCATAATCAGGTCTAAAACAGGGCTTTCCATGGATTCCCGAATCGACTCCGGCGACACCGGCCGCTTCAACTTCCACCGCCAGGACCTTGCCAACACGCTGTGCGACAGCCTGGAAGGCAAGGGTCTGGCCGATGCGCGTTCCGGGCTGTTCCTGGCGGCGCCCCGGCGCACAGGCAAAAGCACGTTCCTGCGCGAAGACCTGGTGCCCGAGGTCGAGCGCCGCAAATGGATCGCCATCTACGTGGATTTATGGGCCGACCGCGCCCGCGACCCCGGCTTGCTCATCGCCGATGCCATCAAATCGAAGCTGGCACAGTTCGACGGGCCGATCGCAAAGTTGGCCAAGCAGGCCGGCATGGAAAAGGTGGACGTGCTGCGCACCTTCACCTTCAACCTCGGCAAGATTGGGCTGCCGCCGGGCATCACGCTGGCCGACGCGCTGGATGTGCTCTACAAGGCGGTGCAGCGGCCTGTCGTGCTGATCATCGATGAGGCGCAGCACGCGCTGTCCACCGAGGCAGGCACCAACGCCATGTTCGCGCTCAAGGCCGCGCGGGACCAGATGAACCAGGGCGTGGACGAACCCCGTCTCTTCCTCGTCTTTACGGGGTCGAACCGCGACAAGCTCGCCAATCTGCTGCTCAATCGCACACAGCCGTTTTTCGGCTCGCGCGTGACGAACTTCCCGCTGCTGGGGCGGCCGTATGTGTCGGCGTACACGGCGTGGGTCAATCAACACCTGGCGCCGAACAACCAGTTCAAGGAAGACGACATGTTTGCCGCCTTCCAGCTGGTCGGCCACCGGCCCGAGATGCTCAAGGGCATCGTCAGCGAGATCGCCCTGGAGCTGGGTGAAGCCGCCAGCCTGGGCGAGTTGCTCAAGCGCGGCGCGCAGGGTTTTCGCGATCGTATCTGGGGCGAGATCGAGAGCGATTACAGCGCGCTGACCGAAGTCCAACGCGCCGTGCTGGCGGTGCTGATCGAGCGCGGGCAAGGCTATTCGCCGTTCTCTGAAGACTCGATGAAGGCGTATGCGGCCAAGCTTGGCCACAGCGAGTTCTCCACCGCCACGGTACAAGCCGCGCTTGACGCGCTGCGCGACAAGAACCTGATCTGGAAGGAGTCACGCGGCGCCTACGCGCTGGAAGACGAAAGCCTGGCGCTGTGGTTTCGCGAGACGCGGGGCGCCCATGCCGTGCCACCGAAGTTGAGCAAGTAGCGCCTCTGATCATCAAACTGCTGCCACCGGCACCGCCTGCGTGCGGCCGAGCAGGCCCCATACCACCGCCGCCGACACCACGGATACGACGGCCAGCGCATGCGCAATCTGTGCAAACGCAGCAACGTAGGCCGAGATGAGCGTCGGCGCCGATCCGGCCGGCAGCAGCGTCAACGCCGCGGGCACGTTGCCCATGGCGGTGCGGTGTGCGGCCTCCATCCAGGTCGCTACGTTCGCGCTGCCCGACGCGCCGGCCTGCGAAACGATGAGCGCCGTCAGCACCGCGCCCACCACGGCCAGCGTAATCGCTTCCCCAGCCACGCGCGTGGTGCTGAAGATGCCGGTGGCCATACCCGCGCGCTCCTTGGGCACCACGCTCACCGACAGACCATCCATCAGCCCCCACGCGAAACCGGTGCCGAAACCCGTGAGCAGCATCGGCAAAAACCACGCGGCGGCCGGCTGGCCTGGCGCGACATCGCCCAGCCACCAGAAGCCCATCGCCGCCACCAGCAGCCCGCCACACGTCAGCGCCGCCGCAGACCACCGATGCGCGAGTTGCACCGCCAGCAGCGGCACCACCAGCAACGGGAGCGACAAGGCAATCATCGTGATGCCTGCCTCGGTTTCGCCCTGCCCCTCGATGCCGATGAGGCGCGCGGGCAGCAGCACCAGCATCGCCACGTAGCACGCCGTGGCGAGCGGCAAGAACTGCACGCCGACAAAACGACGGAAGCGGAAGAGCGACAGATCCAGCATCGGCCTGACCACGCGCTGCTCGATGGCGACGAACACGGCCAGCCCAAGCGCCGACGCAGTGAACAACGCCAGCACCACGCCGTCGCCCCAGCCGCGCTCGGGCACTTCCATCAGCGCCCACGTGAGCAGGACAAGCGTGGCCGTAAAGCTTGCGGCGCCGGCCCAATCCACGCCGCGCGCATCGGGATCGCGCGTTTCCCGCATGCGCGGCACACCAAACACAAAAGCCAGCGCGCCCACCACCGCGCACAGCACGAAGATGGCGCGCCAGCCCTGCGTCTGCACCAGCGCGCCCGCAATCAACGGCCCGAAGGCCAAACCCACGCCAAAGGTCGTCCCCAGCAGGCTGAAGGCGCGAATGCGCGCATGCCCATCAAACTCCTGAGCCAGCGCAGCCGAGCCACCCGCCAGCGACATCGCCGCCGCCACGCCCTGCAGCGCGCGCAGCCATCCGATGGCGTTCACGCTGGGCGCCAGCGCGACGCCAATCGATGCCAGCACGAACAGCGCGATCCCACAGGCGAACACGCGCTTGCGGCCATACGAATCAGCCATCGCGCCTGCCACCATCAGGCAACTGCCGAAGGCCAGCATGAAGCCGTTGACCACCCAGTTGAGCGCCGTGGCACTGCCGCCCAGCGCGCGTCCGATGGCCGGCGTGGCCACCGCCGCACCGGTGAAAGACAGCGGCAGGACCAGCCCCGCCATGCAAACCGCCGCCAGCACCAGCCAGCGCCCGGCGTGCTGTGAGCGATGCGAAATCGTCGTATTCAAGGAAGCCTCTTATTTTTGTATCGATCGGTATACAAATTAACGAGGCGACACGACCGGCGTCAAGGATTAATATATTGACCGGTACAGAAATAGGGATTTCAGGACTTCATCATGGCGACACGCGGACGCCCCCGCACCTTTGATCGCGACGAAGCCTTGCGCCAGGCCATGACCGTGTTCTGGGCGCGCGGCTACGAAGGCACCACGCTCGACGAACTCAAGCAGGCGATGGGCGGCATCACCGCGCCGAGCTTCTACGCGGCATTTGGTTCGAAGGAAGCGCTCTTTCGCGAGGCCGTTGCGCTGTACCGGCAGACGGCTGGCAGCACCACGGCCATCGCCCTGACGGAACCGGCTACCGCGCGCGAATCCATCGACGCGCTTTTGCGCAGCAACGCCCTTGCCTTCAGCCAGCCCGACGCGCCGCGCGGATGCATGGTGGTGCTCGGCGCGCTGCTGTGTTCGGCCCCCAATCGGCAGGTGCAGGAGGACTTGCGCGCGATCCGGCTGGAAACCATCGAGGCCATCCGAACGCGCATCCGCCGCGGTATGGATGAAGGCGACGTGCCCGCCACGGCCAACGCCGATGCACTTGGCGGTTACTACGCGACCGTGCTCAACGGCCTGTCGATCCAGGCGCGCGACGGCGCTCCGCGTGAAGCCTTGATCGCCACCGTCGATTGCGCGATGGCCGCGTGGGACGCGATGGTCTGCGCCCGCTAAACTGCACAGACGACCACAACAATATTTCGGGGAGCAGCCAAATGGCAGGCAATCGCACCACGTGGCGCGCGCTGGCGGCCGCGTTTTTTCTGCTGACGGGCACGGGCGCCGCTGTGGCGCAAGACGCAACGCCCGCGCAGGCACAGGCCACAAACTGTCCGCCCCCGGCCTCCAGCTTCATCCCCAAGGACGGCTGGGCCGCCGCCGCGCAACGCGCGACCGACCACGGCCTGCTCTGGCGTATCGAAAAGAACGGTCACACCTCGTGGCTCTACGGGACGATCCATGTGGCGCGGGCCGACTGGATGCTGCCCGGCCCCGCCGTGCGCAACGCGCTTCAGCAGGTGGATAGCATCGCGCTCGAACTCGACCTGCTCGACAAGGACACCGACCGCAAACCGCTCACCGCGCACAACAGCGCAGAAGATCGCCGCCTCATGGCCGGCCGGCGCGGTGAACGCTTCAACAAGCTGCTTTCTGCCGCGTGCCTGCCCGACACGGCGCTCACACAGATCCGCAAATTCCAGCCGACCATGCAGTTGGCCTCGCTGGCGGTGCTGGGGGTGCGCACGGACGGGCTCTATCCCGATTTCGGTATCGACCTGTTTCTCACGACCTACGCCAAGAGCGTGCACTTGCCCATCGTGCCGCTAGAAACGCTGGCGCAGCAGGTGCGCGTGCTCAACGAGATCGTGCCGAAGAACGAGGTCGCGCAGCAATTCGACACCGTGCTCGACGCGATTGAATCGGGCGAGGCGCGCACGCAGACGCTCACGCTCGCCAACGCCTGGGCCGACAGCGACATCAGCACGCTGGAGCACTACCCTCAGTGGTGCGATTGCCTGAAGACCGCGACGGATAAACGCGCCTTCCAACGTCTGGTGACGAACCGCAACCGCGCCATGGCTAACAACATTGCGCGCGTGCACAACAGCGGCCAACGCGTGTTTGCTGCTGTGGGCGCGTTGCACATGATCGGGCCCAAGGGGATTCCGGCGCTGCTGGCGGCGCGCGGATACAAAGTCACGCCGGTGTTGCCGGCGGCCGTACCGCGTTAGCCCGCACGCGTTTTCCAGTCAGCGCCTTTCCGGCGGCGTTGATCCCACAGCCGCCGCCAGTTCGGCATGCACGGCCAAGTCTGCCCGACGATGCTTGACCATCGTGCTGGCCGGGTGCTTGCCCAGGAAGTTGCCGTTCTTCCAATCTTTCGACGGGCGAATCGGCCGTGCCGTAAAGCCGCCACCGCAGTTCGGGCAGACATTGCCAAACACGCTGTCTACACAGGTCGCGCAGAACGTGCATTCGAATGAGCAGATGCGCGCGTGGGTCGCATCGGGCGGCAGCGCCGTGTTGCAGTGTTCGCAGGTCGGGCGGAGTTCGAGCATCACGTTCTCGGTGTGGTGAGTTCAGTCCATTGCAGCCAGAATCCGCTGCGCGCACGCTTCGTCGGTCACAAGACCGGTCAGCCAGCCGCCTCGCAACGCCGCCCCGATCGCGCCCGCCTTGGCCACGCCGCCAGCAATGGCGATCACGGGGCGAGATGGCATCGGCTTGAGCGGCAAGCTGGTGATGCGGCTCTGCAGCGGCACATCCAGCAAGCGCCCCTGGGCGTCGATCGGCCGGCCGATCAACTCGCCTGCCGCGCCATGGGCAAGCAGATCTTCCACATCCTTCGCGCTGATGAAGCCGTCGACCTGCAATGCGCAACCGGGCCCGATCGTGCCGACACCAATGAAGGTGACATCCGCCTGCGCAGCCAAATCGGCCACCACGCCGTAGAGCCGGTGCTGGCACCACTGCCGGGTGTCTTCGGCGCTGTCCGCAACGAGCGGCGCAGGGAGCAGGTAATAGCGGCTGCGGGTTTTCTCCGCCGCGGCAAGCGCGACGTCGTAGCGGTTGGACGAGCCATCCGCCGCAATCGCCCCGACCATCGAGACGATGCGATGCTGCGGCCGGTCAATATCCGGAAGTTGATCGATCGCGGCGCGCAGCGTGCGGCCCGAGCCGACGTTCACCACGCGCGGCGCGTCGGCCAGCAGGTGGCGCTCCATGATTTCTGCGGCGGCCACGGCAATCATGCGTTGTGCAGCGTCTGCATCGTCGGCACTGGCCGGCACCACATGGCAGGTCTCCAGCCGGAAACGGCTGCGCAGGTTCTCCGCCAACTCCAGACACGCTGACACCGGGTGCGTCACGCGCACCTTCACCAGCCCATGTTCTACCGCATAGGCGATCAGCCGCTGCGCGATCTGGCGCGACACGCCCAACTGCTCGGCGATGTCGTGCTGCGTGTGGTTGCCCACGTAGTAAAGCCACGCCGCGCGCGCGGCCTGGTCTCGTTTTTCCTGCTGCTTGGACACGCAGCGCCTCCTCTAGAACCTTGGCGATATGGCATGCATCGTATCGTGCTTTTGCCCTCTCACCGAGCATTTGCTTGACAATCGCAACATCGCATCCGATTATTTGCTCGCAACACGGACAATTGCTCAAAACCCGAAGCAAGTCCAGGCGGTGCGCCCGCATCGCCACATTCCAAGAAAGGAGACGACTGCATGTTCCGCACGCTTCTGCGCGGGATGGCCCGCCCATCCCAACTACTCAAGCTGACCGCCCTCGCTGCCTTCCCCGCTCTCTGCGCTCTCACTGCGCATGCCGCACCCACCACGCTCACGATTGCCACGATCAACAACCCCGACATGATCGTGCTGCAGAAACTGTCGAGCCAGTTCGAGCAGGCGCATCCCGACATCAAACTGCGCTGGGTCACGCTGGAAGAAGGTGTGCTGCGCCAGCGCGTGACCACCGACATCGCCACCGGCAGCGGCCAGTTCGACCTGATGACGATCGGTGGCTACGAAGCGCCGCTGTGGGCCAAGAAAGGCTGGCTCGCCCCGCTGGACATGCCCGCCAGCTACGACACGGCCGACCTGCTGCCGACGGTGCGCGATGGCCTCTCGCAGGGCGGCAAGCTCTTCGCCGTGCCGTTCTATGCCGAAAGCTCGATGACGTATTACCGGCGCGATCTGTTCAGTGCGGCGGGCCTGAAGATGCCCGAGCAGCCCACGTATGACGACATTGCCAAGTTCGCCGCCAAGCTGCACGACCCCGCCAAGGGTGTGTACGGCATCTGCCTGCGCGGCCGGGCCGGCTGGGGCGAAAACATGGCGCTGGTGTCCACCATGGTCAACACGTTCGGAGGCCGCTGGTTCGACGAGAAATGGCAGCCAACCATCGACACGCCGCAGTGGAAACAGGCGGTCAACACGTATGTCGACCTGTTGAAGAAATACGGCCCGCCCGGTGCAAGCAGCAACGGATTCAACGAGAACCTTGTGCTGTTCTCGGGCGGCAAGTGCGGCATGTGGATCGACGCGACTGTCGCCGCCGGCATGGTCAGCAGCGCGAAGGATTCCAAGGTGGCCGACAAGGTGGGCTTTGCGAATGCGCCCATCGCCAGCACACCGAAGGGCTCGCATTGGCTGTGGATCTGGGCGCTTGCGGTGCCGAAATCGTCAAAATCGCCGGAGGCCGCCAAGACGTTTGCGGCATGGGCGACATCGAAGGACTACATCCGCGCCGTGGCCAAGGCGCAGGGCTGGGGCGAGGTGCCGCCGGGCACGCGCGCATCGACGTATGACGACCCGGCCTACCAGAAGGCTGCGCCTTTCTCGAGCTTCGTGCGGCACGCCATCGAGACCGCCAACCCGAACGATCCGTCCGCGCAGAAGGTGCCGTACACCGGCGTGCAGTTCGTGACGATTCCGGAGTTCCAGTCGCTGGGCACGGTGGTTGGCCAGGCGATTGCCGGTGCGCTCACGGGCAAGACGACCGTGGACGATGCACTCCGTGTCTCGCAATCGCAGGCACTGCGGGCGATGCGCCAAGGCGGCTATCTGAAGTGATGCAGCCGCTGCTGCGCCAGGAGGTGTCATGGAACATGTATTGGAGTCTCGGGTGAACGGCATGGGTGGTACGCCGTCACCGGCCCAGCCACAGCGCGCGCGGCGCTGGCTGCCCACGCTGCTGGTGTCGCCATCGGTGCTGGTTCTGCTGCTGTGGATGACGGTGCCGCTGGCGATGACGCTGTATTTCTCCGTCAGCCGCTACAACCTGCTCAACCCTGACCAGACCGGCCTGGCGGGGCTCGACAACTACCGCTTCCTGATCGAAGACCCCGCCTTCTGGCCGGCCATCGGCAACACGTTGGTGTTGATCGGCTCGGTGCTCGTGATCAGCGTCGTGGCGGGCACGTTGCTGGCCGTGCTGTTCGACCAGCCGTTTGCGGGGCGCGGTGTGGCGCGCATTCTCGTGATCAGCCCGTTCTTTGTCATGCCGACGGTGGCCGCGCTCATCTGGAAAAACATGATGCTGCACCCCGTTTACGGTCTGGCCGCGTGGGTGGCGCGCCTGTTCGGTGTCGAGCCGGTGGATTGGCTCGCGACGCAGCCGATGCTCTCCGTGATCATCATCGTTGCGTGGCAGTGGACGCCGTTTGCCTTCCTGATCCTGTTGACGGCGCTGCAATCGCTCGACCCTGAGCAGAAGGAAGCCGCGCAGCTCGACGGCGCGAGCCCCGTGCGCATCTTCTGGCACATCGTGCTGCCGCACCTGAAGCGTGCGATTGCCGTGGTGGTGATGATCGAGACCATCTTCCTGCTCTCGATCTTTGCCGAGATCCACACCACCACCGCCGGCGGCCCCGGCACGGCCACGACCAACCTCGCCTACTTCGTCTACAGCCTCGGCCTGCAGCAGTTCGACATCGGTATTGCGTCGGCCGGCGGCATCGTGGCCGTCGTACTGGCAAACGTGGTGGCGTTCTTCCTCGTGCGCATGCTGGCCCGCAACCTGAAGGGAGTGCACGAGCAATGAGCGCCCTCACCTCAACCTGGCGCACACGGCTTGCCGGCGTGCTGGCGTGGGCGATTGCCCTGGTGCTGTTCTTCCCGATCGCGTGGGCAGCGCTCACTGCCTTCAAGACCGAACAGGACGCCTACACCCCCACGCTGTTGTTCACGCCGACGCTCGACAGCTTCCGCGAGGTGCTGGAGCGCGCGCACTACCCGAGCTTCCTCGGCAACTCGCTGGCGGTGTCGATCATCTCTACGCTGCTGGCCCTGGCGATTGCCATTCCGGCGGGCTATGCGATGGCGTTCTTCCCGAACAAGCGCACCCAGCAGGTCCTGCTGTGGATGTTGTCGACCAAGATGATGCCGGCCGTGGGCGTGCTGCTGCCGGTGTACCTGCTGGCGAAGACGGCGGGGCTGTTGGATTCCATCACCGCGCTCGTCATCGTCTACACGCTCGCCAACCTGCCGATTGCCGTGTGGATGGTCTTCACCTACTGCAACGACGTGCCGCGCGAGATTCTGGAGGCCGCGCGCATGGACGGCGCCAACCTCTGGCAGGAACTCGTCTACGTGCTGCTGCCGACGATGCTGCCGGGGCTGGCCTCCACGGCGCTGCTCCTGCTGATCCTGTCGTGGAACGAAGCGTTCTGGAGCCTGAACCTGACCAGCATCGATGCCGCACCGCTCACCGTGTTCATTGCGTCGTACGCCAACCCGGAGGGGCTGTTCTGGGCGAAGCTGTCGGCGGCCTCGGTACTGGCGATTGCGCCGATCCTCGTGCTGGGTTGGCTGGCACAACGACAACTTGTGCGCGGCCTGACATTCGGGGCCGTGAAATGACGCCACACGCCAACGAATACGCCAACGAGCGCGCCCCCGCCTACCTGATCTGCGATTGCGACGGCGTGCTGATCGACAGCGAGTCGGTGGCGTTGCGCGCGCTGATCCGCACGCTGGGTCCGCACATACCGCACCTTTCATCCGCCGCGCTGGAAGACATGCTCGAACCGCGCCTGGGCATGAACACGATGGCACTGCTGAGCGAGTTGCAGAGCAGCATCGGCTTTCACCTGTCCGACGCGCAACTGGCCACCGTGGTGGCTGATGTCGAACACGACTGCGCCACGCAATCGCAGCCGGTGCCCGGCATTGCCAACCTGCTCGCCACGCTGCCGCAGCCCAAGGCCGTCGCCAGCAACAGCAGCCGCCCGCGCATTGAAGCGAGCCTGCGCCGCGCCGGACTGCGCGAGCTGTTTGGCGAGCATATCTATAGCGCCTACGAAACACCGCGGCCCAAACCGGCGCCTGACGTGTATCTCGCCGCGTGTGCGGGCCTGGGCGCCAGCCCCGCACAATGCCTAGTCATTGAAGACAGCGACACCGGCGTGCGTGCCGCCCGGGCCGCCGGCCTGACCGTATTCGGCTTTGCCGGCGTCGCGCATGTGCCGGCTGTCGCCACGCAGCGCCTGCTGGCTGCCGGCGCGCGGCACGTCTTTACCGACATGCGGGCACTGGCCGACGCGCTTTCTTCGACGCTCGCCACGCCCGCCTGATCCGCACACAGAACACGCCCAAGGAGACCTCGCCATGGCCAGCCTGACCCTGCGCAATCTGCAGAAGCGCTACGAGCAGAACACCGTCTTGCACGACATCAACCTTGATATTGCCGATGGCGAATTCGTCGTCTTCGTCGGGCCTTCGGGCTGTGGAAAATCGACATTGCTGCGCACGATTGCAGGCCTGGAAGACATCGACGGCGGCGACCTGCTGATCGGCGATACGCGCGTGAACGATGTGGTACCCGCCAAGCGTGGCATTGCGATGGTGTTCCAGTCATACGCGCTGTATCCGCACATGAGCGTGTACGACAACATGGCCTTCGGCCTAAAGCTGTCGGGCATGAAGCGCGAGGCCATCGACGCTGCCGTACGCCGCGCTGCCGAAGTCCTGCACATTGATGCGCTGTTCGACCGCAAGCCGCGCCAACTCTCCGGCGGTCAACGCCAGCGCGTGGCCATCGGTCGAGCCATCACCCGCGAACCGAAGGTCTTCCTGTTTGACGAGCCGCTCTCAAACCTGGATGCCGCATTGCGCGTGAAGATGCGCCTGGAGTTCGCCCGCCTGCACGACGCACTGAAGACCACCATGATCTACGTCACGCACGATCAGGTGGAAGCCATGACGCTGGCCGACAAGATCGTCGTGCTGCGTGACGGCCGCATCGAACAGGTGGGCTCTCCGCACACGCTGTATCACCACCCGGCCAGCCAGTTCGTGGCGGGCTTTATCGGCTCGCCGAAGATGAACTTCCTGCGTGGCGCCGTCGCGCGTGCCGACGCGTCGGGCGTGGCCGTGGCGCTCGCGGGCGGCCAACAGCATGTGGCCGTATCGCCGGGTGAGCTGCGTGCGGGGGATGCCGTCACGCTCGGCATCCGCCCGGAGCATCTGCATCTGGACGCGGGCGGCGCACTACAAGGCACCGTCACGCATATCGAGTCCTTGGGCGACGTGGCTTATCTGCATGCCGATTGCGAAGCCGCGCAGGATGGCCTTGTGCTGCGTGTGCCGGAATCTACCAAGCTCGCGCATGGCAGCGCCATCACGTTGACCGCGGATGCCACGCACTGCCACCTGTTCGACGCCGAGGGCCGCGCGCTGCCGCGCCTGCAAGCGCAACTGGCCGCCTGAGGCGCACACCCCAACGTTGCACACGATCATGCCTTCCCCCCACTCCTCTACCTGGCTGCACCTGGGTGCCGGCTCCTTTCATCGCGCGCACCAGGCGTGGTATCTGCATCGCCTTCGCGAGACCGGCGACACGTCGTGGCGTTTGGCGCTGGCCAATATCCGCGACGATGCCGGCCCGCTGCTGCATGACCTTGCCGCTCAGCACGGCGCTTACACGCTGGAGACCGTCGACACCGCCGGGCATCGCGCGTACACGCGCATCCAATCCATCGATGCCGTCGTGCCGTGGGATGCCGAACTCGCGGCGCCGTGCGAGATCGGGGCGGCGCCCGATACGCGCGTGATCTCCTTTACCGTGACGGAAGGCGGCTACTACCTCGACCAGCAGCACCAACTCGACGCGACGCAGCCAGACATCGCCGCTGACCTGCGCGGCGGTGCCTGCACGCTATACGGCGCGCTGGCCCGTCTGCTGCACCTGCGCTTGCAGCGTGGCGGCGCGCCCCTCACGCTGCTCAACTGCGACAACCTGCGCCACAACGGAGAACTCTTTCGCAGCGGCCTGCGCCAGTTCCTCTCGTTGCGCAGCAGGCCCGACGACAGCGGCCTTGTTGCATGGCTCGACGCACATGCCAGCACGCCCAACACGATGGTCGACCGCATCACACCACGCCCGACCGACGCGTTGCGCAATCGCGTGACCGCACAGACCGGCTGGCAAGACCGCTGCCCCGTGATGGCCGAAACCTTTGCGCAATGGGTGGTGGAAGACGATTTCCGTGCCGGGCGGCCCGCGCTCGAACGCGTGGGCGTCGAGTTCGTCCCTTCGGTGCTGCCGTACGAGGAAGCAAAGATCCGCGTGCTCAATGCCAGCCATAGCTGCATCGCCTGGGCCGGAACGCTGCTGGGGCTGCACACGATTGACGAAAGCGTTGCCGTGCCGTCCATCCAGCGCCTGGCGTGCGACTACGTGACCGACGATGTCATCCCGTGTCTCACTGCCAATCAGCCCAGCCCCATCGACCTGGCGGCCTACCGCGACACCGTTCTCGACCGGTTCGCCAATCCGCATATCGGCGACACCAACCAGCGCGTGGCGGCCGACGGTTTTTCGAAAATTCCCGGGTTCATCACGCCCACGCTGGCTGAGTCCTTTGCGCGCGGGCATGTGCCGCTTGCCACGGCGATGCTGCCGGCACTGTTCTTCGTATTTCTGGAGCGCTGGCATGCGGGCACGCTGCCGTATGCCTATCAGGATGGCCAGTTCGATCCGGTTGCCGCGCACGCCATGCTCGCCGCAGACGACCCGGTTGCCGTGTACTGCCGGAACGCCGCACTGTGGGGCAATCTCGCGGGCACGGAAGCGCTCACCGGCCTTGTTCGCGACGCCATCGAGCGCGTGCGGGCGTGGCTGGCAGTCGAACAAGCCGCAACGGCCGGTTAGTTGCCAACCAACGTATCAGCGGATTCGCGCGACAATCCACGGTTCAAGCAACCGGACCCGGCGGCCCCATGTACCTCGGCATCGATCTCGGAACCTCGGAAGTCAAAGTGCTGCTGCTCGATGCAGCGGGCGCCATCGTCGGAGCGGCGGGCGAGCCGCTCACCGTATCGCGACTGCATCCGGGCTGGGCCGAGCAGACGCCGGAAGATTGGTGGCAAGCCACGAGTGCAGCCGTCAGCAAACTGCGCAATGCGGCGCCGGAAGCCTTCGCCGCCACGCGCGCGGTCGGCCTGTCGGGCCAGATGCACGGTGCGGTGCTGCTCGACGCACGCGACCGTGTGCTGCGCCCTGCCATGCTCTGGAACGACACGCGCAGCACCGCCGAATGCCTGGAACTCACCCGCCGCGTGCCCGACCTGCACACCGTCGCCGGCAACCTGGCGATGCCCGGTTTTACCGCGCCGAAGCTGCTGTGGAGCGCACGCCATGAGCCCGATGTGTTCAACGCCATCGATTGCGTGCTGCTGCCCAAGGACTACCTGCGCCTTCGCCTGACGGGCGAGCGCGCATCCGACCCATCGGACGCGGGCGGCACGCTCTGGCTGGACGTGGCACGGCGCACCTGGTCCGACGAACTGCTCGCCGCGACGGGCTTGTCACGCCGCCAGATGCCGCGCCTGGTGGAAGGCAGCGCGCCCAGCGGCACGCTGCTGCCCGAGGTGGCCAATGCATGGGGCCTGGCGCATGACGTCATCGTTGCCGGCGGCGGTGGCGACGGCGCGGCCAGCGCTGTGGGCATCGGCGCGACACAGCCCGGCGATGGCTTCCTGTCGCTGGGCACGTCGGGCGTGATCTTTGTCGTCAACGACCGTTTTCGCCCGAACCCTGCCCAAGCCGTGCACGCGTTCTGCCATGCGCTGCCGGGGCGTTGGCACCAGATGAGCGTGATGCTGTCTGCGGCAAGCTGCCTGCGCTGGTTCTGCCGGCTGACGAGCGTGCCGGAAGCCACGCTGCTGCCGGAAATTGCGGCGCTGGCCGAATCTGAACGCCAGTCAGCGCCGTTCTTCCTGCCCTACCTTTGCGGTGAGCGCACACCGCACAACGACGCGTTTGCGCAAGGGCATTTCCACAACCTCACACACGCCAGCGACCGTGCCGCGCTCGGTTATGCCGTGATCGAGGGCGTCGCCTTCGGCATGGCGGATGGCCTGGACGCGTTGCGCGCAGCGGGCACGCAGGTTGCATCGCTGTCGTTTGTGGGCGGCGGCTCGCGCAGTCCGTTCTGGGCGCAGTTGCTGGCCGACACGCTCAACACCGAACTGACGACGCATGTCGGCAGCGAAGCCGGTGGCGCCCTCGGCGCTGCCCGCCTGGGCTGGATGGCCGATGGCGGCATCGAAGCGGCCGTCTGCGCCAAACCACCCGTGCAAGCCACGTATCGGCCCGATGCCGCACGCCACGCGCGGCTTGCTGAACGGCTATCGACATTCCGTGCGCTGTATCGGCGTGCTTCGCCGCTGCCGCTTACACCTTCCGCTCAAACGACTGACCTGCCATTGCCAGCATGACCGACTTCTTGTCATTGCCCCGCCTCGTCGTCTTTGGTGAAGCGCTGACTGATTTTCTGCACCAGGGCAACGGCCAGTGGCTCGCCCGGCCGGGCGGCGCGTGCTGGAATGTGGCACGCGTGGCGGCGCGTCTGGGTGTGCCCACGGGCTACGCGGGCGCCATCAGCAACGACGTGTTCGGCGATGCGCTCTTCGCAGATTCCCAGGCGGCTGGCCTTGACCTGCGCTTCCTACAGCGCGTCGACCGCTCGCCGTTGCTGGCAATGGTCACGTCCACCCAGCCGCCGCACTATTTCTTCGTGGGCGATGACAGCGCCGATCTGCATTTCGATGCACACGCCCTGCCCGCCGGCTGGCAAACCGCCGTGGAGATCGCCCACTTCGGCTGCATCAGCCTAGCGCGCGAGCCGCTGGGCAGCCGCCTGGTGACACTGGCCGAGACGCTGGCCGCGCAAGGCACGCGCATCACCTTCGACCCGAACTGGCGCACGGCGATGGACGCACCGCACTACGCGCCGCTGCTGCTGCGCATGGCCGCCATCGCGTCTGTCATCAAGGTGTCCGATGAAGATCTGCGCCAGCTTTTCCCCAGGGATGCTGATCCGCTGAGCACGCTGCGCACCCTCGCGCCGCAGGCCGACATCCTGCTCACGCTCGGGGCCGATGGCATGGAATGGCTGGCAGCAGCGCACCGGGGGCAAGACGATGCCCGTGTCGCACAACCGGCCTTTGCCGTGCCGGTGGCGGACACCGTCGGCTGCGGCGATGCCGCCATGGGAAGCTGGCTGGCGAGCCTGCTGCAATCGCCCGATGCGCCCGTTCAAGCGCACTTGCGCCAGGCCGCCGCCGCGGCCGCCCTCACTGCCACACGCGCCGGCGCGTATGCGGGCACGCAGGAGGAAGTCGATGCGCTGCAGCAGGCGCACACCGCCTCGCACGCCTGAGACCACGTGGCAGCGCGGCGCCGCATGCCACAATCTGCGCCGTCCGCGTTTTGATTGCTTCGGGGCCCACTTTGGAACTGCTTCGCATTGCCTTGCTGTTTGCCGTCACCGCCGTGGCGGAAATCGTCGGTTGCTATCTGCCCTGGCTCGTGCTGCGTCAGGGCAAGCCGGTCTGGCTCTTACTGCCGGCGGCCGCCTCACTGGCGCTGTTTGCGTGGTTGCTGACATTGCACCCGACCGCCGCCGGCCGCACCTATGCCGCATACGGCGGCATGTATATCGCGGTGGCGCTGGTGTGGCTGCGCCTGGTCGACGGCGTGACGCTCACGCGCTGGGACATCGGCGGTGCGGCCATTGCGCTGACGGGCATGGCGGTGATCGCCCTGCAACCGCAGGCCAACTGATCGAATTGCGCAGATATTTAGGTTTTCCTGAGCGAAACGGAACCCTAAGCCACCGCCAGGATCGGAGGGAGGATCATGGCTGCGGCCATCGCGCTGCGCGCCGGTCACCTACTCACCCAACCGTTCTGTTCTGGAGGCCACGATGCCTGCCAACACCCTCAAACACCTTGTCGTGGCCGCGACGCTGATGTCGGCAGCAATGTCCGCTTCGGCCCTGACCACGTCGACCTTCACATTCACCGATCAGGACCTGCAAGGGATGCTCGCGCACAGCCAGCCTCCGCAGCAGATCCAGCCGGCCAAAGCCGCCGAACCGGCATCTCCTGACAGACTACGCGTCGGGCTGAGCGATCCGGGCACGCAGCTCGTGCTGCCCTGGTTCCTGGCGGATCTGGTGGAGGCCGTCAACCGGCGGGCTACACCGCAGGATTTCACGAAGACGCTGCGGGACGGGATTTGATCGGCCCTCCCCTTCACCGCCTTCACTTTCCGAAAGCAGGCGTCACAGTGCTGTATATTCATACAGTTATTTTTTGTGACGCCCTGCCGTGCTTACCGCCTCCTCCACCCCTGACACCGCCAATGCCGCGGCCAGCCCCGGTTATCTAGCCCAACTGAACGACCAGCAGCGCCAAGCGGTCGAGTTCGGTATTTCCGGGGCGGATGCGGCGGAAACCGGCCCGCTCCTCGTGCTGGCCGGTGCCGGGTCCGGCAAGACGCACACGCTGGGCTGGCGCGTGGCGCATCTGGTGGCCAATGGGGCCGATCCGCAGCGCATCCTGCTGCTGACGTTTTCCCGCCGGGCAGCGAGCGAGCTGTCCAACCGCGCCGGCCACCTGCTGGCGCGTGCCATGCAAGGCGAGCGATCGAACAACGCCCTCAATTCGGCTGGCACTTCGTACAAAACCACCCTCCCCTGGGCCGGCACCTTCCACGGCATCGGCGCGCGCCTGCTGCGTGAATACGCCGAGCGCGTCGGCCTCGCCCCCGATTTCACCATCCATGACCGCAGCGACTCGGCCGATCTGCTCAACGTCGTGCGCCATGAGCTGAACCTGTCGACCAAGGAACGCCGCTTCCCGCTCAAGCAGACGTGCATCGCAATCTACTCGCGCGCCATCAACGCCGAGAGCCCGCTGAACGCCGTGCTCAAGCACCACTTTCCGTGGTGTGCGATGTGGGAAACGCAGCTGCGCACGCTGTTCGATGCGTATGTCGAAGCCAAGCAGGCGCAGCACGTGCTCGACTACGACGACCTGCTGCTCTACTGGCACGCGATGGTGTCTGACGCAGAACTGGCGGCCGAGATTGGCGCACGCTTCGACCACATCCTCGTCGACGAATACCAGGACACGAACCGGCTGCAATCGTCCATCCTGCGCGCGCTGCGTCCGGACGGCCGCGGCGTCACCGTGGTGGGCGACGACGCGCAATCGATCTACGCATTTCGCGCGGCGACGGTGCGCAACATCCTCGACTTTCCGCGCCACTTTTCGCGGCCGGCGCACACGGTGCTGCTGGAGCGCAATTACCGTTCGACCCAGCCAATTCTCGATGCCTCCAACGGCGTGATGCGCTTCGCAACAGAGCGCTTTGCAAAAACGCTGTGGACGGACCGCGCATCGACGCATCGTCCGCGCTTGATTTCGGTGCGCGATGAAGCCGAGCAGGCGCGTTGTGTGGCCGAGCAGGTGCTGCATCACCGGGAAGGCGGGCTGACGCTGAAATCGCAGGCGGTGCTATTTCGCACCTCGAGCCACAGCGCGCCGCTGGAGATTGAACTCACGCGCCGCAACATCCCGTTCGTGAAATACGGCGGCCTCAAGTTTCTGGAGGCCGCGCATGTGAAGGATGTGCTCTCGGTGCTGCGCTGGGCCGAGAACCCGCGCAACCGCATCGCCGGGTTTCGCGTGATCCAACTGCTGCCGGGTGCAGGCCCTGCCACGGCGGCACGCGTGCTCGACGCCATGGCGGAAGCGGCGGACCCGATTGCCGCGCTGCTCGCCCACGAACCACCGGCACGGCTGGCCGGCGACTGGTCTGCGCTGATGGCACTCATGCAAGCCCTGCGCACGCCCAAAGACAGTCTGGAATGGGCTGGCGAACTCGACGCCGTAGGCGCCTGGTACTCGCCGCACATGGAGCGTCTGCACGACGACGCGGCCGTACGCCAGGGCGATCTGGACCAGCTCGCCCGCATGGCCGCCACGTACGCCACGCGCGAGCGCTTTCTGACCGAGATGACGCTCGACCCGCCCGAGCTGACCAGCGATGAATCGGGCGACCCGTACCGCGATGAGGACTATCTGATCCTCTCAACGATCCATTCATCGAAAGGCCAGGAGTGGAAAGCGGTGTATGTGCTGAACGCCGTGGATGGCTGCATGCCGGCCGATCTGGGCGCCGGTTCGCATGAAGAGCTGGAAGAAGAACGCCGGCTGCTCTACGTGGCGATGACCCGTGCGCGCGAGCACCTGGACATCCTGGTGCCCCAGCGCTTTTACGTCACGCAGCAAACACCCAATGGCGATCGCCACATCTACGCGTCGCGCACGCGGTTCATTCCGCCGGCGCTGCTGCCGCTGTTCGAAACGTGTGCATGGCCGGAACCAGAGCCCGGCGCAGACCCCGCAGCCGAAGCGCGTGCCGCAGCCAGGGTAGACCTGAGCCAGAAGATGCGCGGCTACTGGAAAAAGTAGCCAGCGCGGCAGCCGAAGCGCGCAATCAATGCACTTCCATCTCGGGCCGCTTGACGACGTGCGTTGACTCGAAGCGCGAGAGCTGCGCGAAGATCCACGCGGCTGCACAGGTCATGACGCCCACGCAGACGAACGTCTTGTGGAATGCAGCCAGCGTGTCGCGCCCTTCCGGCCCAGCGGTGAAATCGGTAAAGCCCGTGAGCAACGCGCCCGCTGCGGCCACGCCCAGACTCATCGACAGCATCATCACCATCGAGAGCATGCTGTTGCCCGCACTGGCCAGCGGGCCGCTCAGGTCTTTGAGCGTGAGCGTGTTCATGGCCGTGAACTGCATCGAGTTGAAGGTGCCAAAAACCGCCAATTGCACGATGCGCAGCCACACCGGTACGTTGGGCGTCATCACGGCAAAGCTGGCCATCATCAGGCCGACCATGACCGTGTTGACAGAGAGCATGCGGCGATAGCCGTAGCGTTTGATGGCCCAGGTGCCCAACGGCTTGGCGGCCATGCCGGCAGCGGCCACCGGCACCATCATCAGCCCGGCCTGCAGCGGTGTGTACCCGAGGCTCACCTGCAGCAGCAGAGGAATAAGGAACGGCATCCCGCCGCTACCGATGCGCGCAAACAGGTTGCCCAGCACACCAATGGAAAAGCTCGGAATGCCGAACAGCGTGCGCGGAAACAGCGGCCCGGCCACGCGCCCCGCGTGCAGCCAGTACGCAGTGAGCGCGGCCAAACCGAAGACCAGCAGCACCAGCACCGTCGCGTGCTGGAAGCCCAGTTCCGAGAGCCCGTCGAGCGAGAACGACACCGCTGCCATGCCGAAGGCCAGCATCAGGTAGCCGGACCAGTCGAAACCGTTGTCATCTTCAGCGTGCACATCGGGCATCACCTTGAGCGTGACCAGGGCGCCGATCACACCCACGGGAATGTTGATGAGGAAGATCCAGTGCCACGACACGGCTTCCACCAGCCAGCCCCCCAGCGTCGGACCGATCAGCGGGCCGATCAGCCCCGGAATCGTGACGAAACTCATGGCGGGCAGAAACTGCTCCCGTGGCACCACGCGCAGCACCGTGAGCCGCCCCACGGGCATCAGCAGCGCGCCGCCCACACCTTGCACCACACGCGAGGCAATCAACATGTCCAGACTGCGGGATTCTGCACAGAACAAAGAACCGATGGTGAACAGGAAGATGGCGGCGAAGAACATCTTTCGCGTGCCGAAGCGATCGGCCAGCCAGCCTGACGCGGGCATCAGCATGGCGGTCGTCAACGTGTAGGCGATGATGACCGACTGCATCTTCAGCGGGCTTTCCGACAGGCTGCGCGCCATCGCCGGCAACGCGGTGTTGACGATGGTGGAATCGAGCGTCTGCATGAACAGACCCATGGCCACCAGCCAGAGCAGCGGTTTCAGGGATTTGTCGACGGAAGCGGAGGGCGTGGTGGGCATGGGGCGGGGGGCAGGAGCGGCACGGTGTGCGAGGCAGCCGTCATTGTGGCGCGCCTGGCGTGAGCCCGCAAACGCTGTACCCGGCTTGGCTGACGTATCCGCCCTACCGCCAACAAGGGCACTGGGCTCTGCCTATACTGGAGCGTTCATCCCAGTCACCTCGCGCCTTTCCTTCTGCTATGACCACCCGTACCGAACGCGACACTTTTGGCCCCATTGAAGTCCCTGCCGACCACCTGTGGGGCGCACAAACGCAACGCTCGCTGCAGAACTTCGACATTGCCGGCGACCGCATGCCGCGCGAGCTGATCGACGCGCTCGCCCGCATCAAACGTGCCAGCGCCGTCGTCAACCAGCGGCTCGGGCTGCTGTCCGCCGAAAAAACCAACGCCATTGTGGGTGCCGCCGATGAAGTCATCGCAGGCAAGCACCCGAATGAATTTCCGCTGGTGGTCTGGCAAACGGGCTCGGGCACGCAGACCAACATGAACATGAACGAGGTGCTCGCCAACCGCGCCAGCGAACTGCTCGGCGGCGAGCGTGGCGAAGCGCGCCTCGTGCATCCGAACGATGACGTGAACCGCAGCCAGTCGTCCAACGATGTGTTCCCCACGGCGATGCACGTGGCGGCTGTAACGGCCATCACGCGGCACTTGCTGCCCTCGCTGCGCACGCTGCGCGAGACGCTCGCCAAGAAAGCCGAGGACTTCAACGACATCATCAAGATCGGCCGCACGCATCTGCAGGACGCGACGCCGCTCACGCTGGGCCAGGAGTTCTCCGGCTACGTTGCGCAGTTGCAGCACAACGAGACGCACCTGAACGCCGCCCTGCCACACCTGTGCGAACTGGCGCTGGGCGGCACGGCCGTCGGCACAGGTTTGAACGCCCCCAGCGGCTACGCCGAACAGGTGGCCGCAGAATTGGCGCAACTGACCGGCCTGCCCTTCATCACCTCGCCGAACAAGTTCGAGACCATGGCATCAGCGGATGGCCTCGTGCATGCGCACGGCGCGCTAAAAACACTGGCAGCCAGCCTCACCAAGATTGCCAACGACATCCGCTGGCTGGCGAGCGGCCCGCGTAGCGGTCTGGGCGAAATCTCCATTCCCGAGAACGAGCCGGGCTCGTCCATCATGCCGGGCAAGGTCAACCCCACGCAGAGCGAAGCCGTAACGATGCTGTGCGCGCAGGTCTTCGGCAACGACGTTGCAGTGAACATCGGCGGTGCGTCGGGCAACTTCGAGCTGAACGTGTTCCGCCCGATGATCGCCTACAACTTCCTGCACAGCGTGCGCCTGCTGGCCGACGGCATGCGCAGCTTTAACGACCATTGCGCCGTGGGGATCGAGCCGAACCGTGACCGTATCGACGAGTTGGTGCAGCGATCCCTGATGCTGGTGACGGCGCTCAACCCGCATATCGGTTACGACAAGTCGGCGCAGATCGCCAAGAAGGCGCACAAGGAAGGCTCGAGCCTGCGCGAAGCCGCGCTGGCGCTGGGCTATGTCACGCCCGAGCAGTTTGATGCGTGGGTGCGGCCAGAGAACATGGTCGGCCGCTAACGTGATGTGCCACGGGCCCGCGGCTTGCTACGCGTGGGCTATTCCTCTTCCATTGCCCGTTTCAAGCGCGCCGGCCGGACCGGCGCCCCTTGCGCATGAAACCCGCCCCGATTCCGGATAACGAAGCAGAACGTCTGGCCTCCCTTCAGGACATGCTGTTGCTGTCCACGCCGGATGAGGAACTGTTCGACCGCGTGACCCGCACCACCAAGCGCGTGTTCGAAGCCCCCATCGTGCTTGTGTCGCTCATCGACGCCCAGCGCCAATGGTTCAAATCGTGCATCGGGCTGAACGTGCGCGAGACCTCGCGCGACATCTCGTTCTGCGGACATGCCGTGGCCGAAGACCAGATGCTGGTCATTCCCGACACCATGGCCGACCCGCGCTTTGCCGATAACCCGCTCGTTACCGGCGCGCCCCACATCCGCTTCTATGCCGGGCGGCCCGTTAGGAACCTCGTGGGCTATGCCGTCGGCACGCTCTGCGTGATCGACCAGAAGCCGCGTGCATTCGACCGCGCGGAGCGAGAGTTGCTCGACGACCTGGCCAGTTGGGTGGAATCGGGTTTTCGCGAGCGCGAACTGAGCGAAACGCAGCGCTCCATCCTGACCGAGCTGCAGGTCGCGCGCCACGAGAGCCTGACCGATCCGATGCTGAGCATCTGGAACCGGCGCGCTGCGATGGAACTGCTCACGCGCGAATGCGGCCACGCGATGCTGCATGGGCAGCCCCTTTCACTGCTGGTGGTTGACGTTGACCACTTCAAGCGCGTGAACGATACCTACGGCCACCCCGTGGGCGATACGGTATTGGTTGAGATCGCACGTGCGCTGCGGGTGAATTCGCGCCCCATCGACGCGGTGGGCCGCTACGGCGGCGAAGAATTCCTGGTGGTGCTGCCCGACACGAACAACCCCCAGGCCACCAGCATTGCGGAGCGCTTACGCAGCGCTGTGGAGTCCTTGGAGATTGGCACGCCCGAGGCCAACATCCGGTGCACGATCAGCCTGGGCGTGGCGAGCTGCGGGCCGGGGCGCAACCTGTGCACGCCCACCGACCTCATCATGCGCGCCGATGCCGCGCTGCTGGCTGCCAAACGGCTGGGGCGCAATCGCGTGATATTCGACGGTCAGCCGGTGTAGATCAGTTTTGTGCAGGCTCGCCGCCGCGGCGGGCGACGCGCACGTCAACACGTTGCGGTGCCAACGCACGCTCGAACACCGCGCGCGCGGCATGCGTCGTGCCGGTGCCGCACATGAACGCATCGATGGCGGCAAACCCATGCTCGGGCCAGGTGTGAATGGAAAGATGCGATTCAGCAAGTAGCAATACGCCGGTCACGCCGCCCTGCTCGCCAGCGGACAACCCCGTGCGCACGGAATCGAAACGATGCAGATGTGCATGCAGGATGGTGGCGCCGAGCGCGTCGGCAGCATCGCGCAGCGCGGTTTCCAGTGCAGCGGCATCGCGCAGCAGCGCAGGCGCCACGCCGTACAGATCGAGCAGAAGATGCTCGCCCACGGCGGAGGATGCTTCATCCACTGAAAGCGCTGCGTCGATGCGCGTCACTTGTGGCCCCCACTGAAACCGCCGCCATAACCGCTGCCGCCCGATGAGCCACCCCAGTAAGACGAGCCGCCCGTGCTGCTGCCGTACGACGGCGTGCGCGGCGCGGTAAAGCCGGCCTTCCAGTCCATATAGGTGGCGCCAATCACCACCGCCACGGCATAGAGAACGAACCAGTTCTTCATTCCCCGCCCCCGATCTTGGCAACCAGCCACGCCGGCACCAACAACAGCAGTGCCGCGAAGAATGTGATACCGAACACCGAACCCGGCGCCATGAAGAACGGTACGAGGTTCAGCAGCCCGAGCAGCACACAGGCCACCACCGCCACCGTCATGTAGTTCGTCGACGATGCCTTGGCCGGCTCCGCCACCACCTTGCCGAACCACGCCTTGATCTGAGCGGCGCTCACCGGCGTGCTTTTGGACCACGTCAGCTCATGCGCGTCGCTCTCCGCGGCCAGGCTCTCCTCGCCTGCGGTGTATTCGATAACGCGCGTCTGGTCACCGGCCTGAACGCGCCAGTTGAAGGCGCCGGCGGCGTAGGTCACGCGCGCGGTGTAGTCCTCGTCGCGGGCGTACGCCTTGCCGTCGAGCACTGCGGTGCGGCCGTCCTTCTGGGTGGGCCAGCGGTCGAGCACACTGGCGCGGAACCAGCCGTCGTCGGTTTCGACCATCCAGCTGAACCCGCGCTTGGGCGTGTACAGCAGGTATTCGAACCATTCGCCGCCGCCATCGACCACCGCACGGCGCATCACGCCGATCACCTGCCACTGCAGGCCGTCGATGAGCGCCTTGTCGCCCAGCTCCAGCGTGGTGGCCACCTGCGGCACCGACCGCGCACGCGCAATGATGTCGCCGCGCGGCGTGGCCGCATCGATGGCCGCACCGCAGCCGGGGCACAGCACGTGGCCCGTCAGGCCGGGGCTGAACGGAATCGACGTGCCGCACTGCGGGCAGTCGAGATTCGTGAGCTTGCGCGGGACGCGGCCGGCGGTTTCCTTGATCTCGGCGTCGGTGCGCAAAAGCTGGCACTTGAGCACGTCGAGCGTGGTGGCCTCACCCACGTAGAGCGTGGGGGCTGTGCCGTCGGAGTAATCCAGCGTGATGAAGGCGTCTTCGCGGCGGCCGTCGGCCACGCGCGCATGCCAACCCTCGCCCACGCGGAACGGCAATTCGCCCTGACCGCCTGTGCAATCGGCCTCGCGCACGTCGGACAGCGTGAATTGCGTGCCCTCGGCGTCGTAAAGCTGGCCGGGACGCAGCGCCTCGAATGCCACCGCATTGGACGGTGTGCCGCGCGCGAACGTCATCGTGACTTGGCCGGATGCTTCTGCGAGCCAGCCATCGGTGCCGTCGTCAAACAGCACGTACCACTCGTTCCAGAAACCTGCGTCGTAGCGCAACTGGATGCGGCCAACGACGGTGAACGCCTTGTTCTTGTAGCGCCCGGTGGTGCCGATCTGCACGCGTGCGTAGTCCTCGAGCACGGCAGACATCTTGCCGATGTCGGACAGCGTCTCACCGTCGCGCAGCAGCGTGCTCTTGCAGAAGCTGCACACCGCCATGACGGCGGCCGCAGACTTCAATTCCACCGGCGCGCCACACGCCGGGCAGTTGGCATGAAACATGGTCAGGTCGTTCGATTGCGCGAAAAATTGCGCAGAAAAACGGGCGGCTTGCGGTGCCGCCCGGTCATCCGATCAGCGGGGCCGAAGCTCAGCCTCCGGTCAGTGCCTTGAGCACGGCAGCCTTGCCGGCATCAAAGTCAGCTTGCGTGATGAGGCCCTTGTCGAGCAGCTCCTTGAGTTTGGCCAGCCGAGCGGTGGGGTCGTCCGCTGCTGGAGCCGCTGGGGCTGCAGCCGCAGGTTGAGCCGCCGGAGCAGCCGCGCCACCTGCGTTGCCCTGCACCGCCGTGCGCAGGCTCTCGGCCATCGCCTGGCCCATCGCGAGCCCTGCCGCCAAACCCGCGCCCGTACCGGCGATGCCGCCCTCGTTGCGCGCGGCCAGCGGCAGCGATTCGGCCGTCTGGTATTGCGTGAAGCGCTGCATGTCGCCGGTCATGTCCATGCTGATGCGGCGGTCCAGCGCGGCCTGCAATTCGTCCGGCAGCGTGACGCTGGACACCTGGAAGCTGTCGAGCGCCAGGCCGTACTGCGTGAACTGCGGCAGCAGCGCCTCGCGCACCTTGTTCGACATCAGCATCTGGTTGGCGGCCAGGTCCAGGAACGGCACGCCGGATTCGCCAAACGCGGTGGCCATCGCCCCCATGATGACGGGGCCAAGCTGCGCCTCGACTTCATCCACGGTGTAGATGTCGCGCGTGCCGCTCACCTGCTGGTAGAACAGCTTCGGATCGGCCACGTGGTAGGCATACACGCCAAAGGCGCGCAGGCGCACCATGCCGAAATCCTTGTCGCGCACCGTCACGGGCTGCGGCGTGCCCCAGCGGCGGCCGAGCTGCTGGCGCGTGCTGAAGTAGTAAACGTCGGACTTGAAGGGCGACTCGAACAGCTTGTCCCAGTTCTTCAGGTACGTGAGAACGGGCAGCGTCTGCGTGGTCAGCTTGAAGGTGCCGGCGCTGAACACGTCGGCAATCTGGCCTTCGTTGACGAACATCGCCATCTGCGAGTCGCGCACGACCAGGGTGCCGCCGTTCTGGATTTCCATGTCCTGCATCGGATAGCGCCAGGCAAGCACGCCGTCTTCGCTTTCCGTCCATTGCAGGATGTCGATGAACTGCTTCTTGATGAAACTGGACAGGCTCACAGCAAACTCCTTCGCGATGATTCGCGGGGCAGGAATAATCAGGACAAGGTCAGGACAGGCACGCCGCGTTGATCACGCCCACGGCCAGCGCGCTCACGCCAAACAGCATACCGGCGGCGATATTGTTGTGCTCGATCTGCAAGCGGTAGTCCGGCATCAGCCGCGTGAGCACCAGGAAGACGATCAGTTGCACCACCGACGCCATCACCGCCCAGAACAGAAAGGGCACCAGGCCATCGGCATGCGTGATGCTCGATGCAATGGTGAGCACGAAGCCGAGCAGCGCACCGGACAGCGACAGCGCTGCCGCAATATTGCCTTCGCGGATCAGCTTGAACTCGTCATACGGCGTCAGGCGCAGATAGACGAAAAAGAAGCCGGAGAACACCACGGCGCCCGCCAGCAAGTGCGAGGCGTAGGCGATCACGGGAGCGATCATGTCGGGCATGGGAAGGCCGTGCAGTACATAGGTGGCGCCACTATAGCGGCTGATGCGCCGCTTGCGTACCCCCCGATGCGGCCGAGCACCACCCGGCTCGCAGGGAGGGAAAAAAGGCGGCACAATCGCGCTCGCCTTGGCATCCGCCGTTTGTTAACGCACCTTCATTTTTCCACCTTCGCAGCATGTCGACGCCGCAGCCTGACGCCACATACGAACCCACGCAGCCTGCGGGCCGCGGCAATGCCTTGCTGGTCCTCGCCGTCTTCGTGGTCGCCTCATGCGGGCTCGCTTACGAATTGATTGCCGGGGCATTGGCTTCGTATCTGCTGGGTGATTCCATCCTGCAGTTCTCTTCCATCATCGGCGCCTATCTGTTTGCCATGGGCATCGGTTCGTGGCTCTCGCGCTACGTGGCCGATGACGCGCTGCTCGCCCGCTTTGTCGATCTGGAATTGCTGGTCGGGCTGTTCGGCGGCGTATCTGCAGCGGCGCTGTTTGCGTTGTTTGCGCTGGAATCGGCGCCGTTCCGGCTGGTGTTGTATGCGCTGGTGACGGTGATCGGCGTGTTGGTCGGCATGGAAATCCCGCTGGTGATGCGCATGCTGCATCGGCGGCAGGCAAAGTTCTCCGATCTCGTCAGCCGCGTGCTGACGTTCGATTACCTAGGCGCGCTGGCGGTGTCGCTACTGTTTCCGCTGGTGCTGGCGCCGCGCCTGGGGCTCGTGCGCACCGGCTTCCTGTTCGGCCTGTTCAATACGGCGATTGCGGTCTGGACGCTCTGGCACTTCCGCGCCGAGCTGGCGCTCTCGGCCCGCATGCGCGCGGCCATGGCGTGGCGCGCGGGTGCAGTGGCGGCGGCATTGCTCGCGGGCTTTGGCGCATCGGACAAGCTCACGCACTGGTCTGAACGTGCGCTCTTTGGCGACGAGATCATCCATGCGATTTCCTCGCCGTATCAGCGGCTGGTGGTGACACGCTGGAAGGACGACCTGCGGCTGTACATCAACGGCAACCTGCAGTTTTCCTCGCGCGACGAATACCGCTATCACGAGGCGCTGGTATTGCCTGCGCTGGAATCGGTGCGCGGTGCGCGGCGCGTGCTGGTGCTGGGCGGCGGCGACGGCCTCGCGCTGCGGCAGATCCTGAAGTACCCGCAGATCGAGCACGTCACGCTGGTTGACCTAGACCCGCGCATGACGAACCTGTTCTCGCACGCTGAGGCGCTGGTCGCGCTCAATCAGCATGCGTTCAGCGACCCGCGCGTGACGGTGGTCAACGCCGATGCGGCGCAATGGATGCAGACCGCTACCGACATGTTTGACGTGGCCATCGTGGACTTTCCGGACCCGTCGAACTTCAGCATCGGCAAGCTGTATTCGGTGCCGTTCTATCGGCTGCTGTCGCGCCATGTGGCGGATACGGGCCTGGTCGTCATTCAAGCCACGTCTCCGTATTTCGCGCCGCGCTCGTACTGGTGTGTGGATGCGACGTTGAAGGAAGCCGGCTACCGTACATGGCCATATCACGCGCTGGTGCCGTCCTTTGGCGAATGGGGCTTCATCCTGGCGGCACCTGGCCGCGCGGATTTCCAGCCGCCTACGTCATACCGCGTGCCGACGCGCTTCCTGGATGCCGACACCACGCACCAGATGTTCAGCTTTGCGCCCGACATGCCGCGCCCGCAGGTGGAGCCGAACCGGCTGAACAACCAATCGCTGGTGCGGTATTTCGAAGAAGACTGGCACGGCGTGCTGCGCTGATGACCGGCACATCATGAACAGCAGACGCAGCTTTCTGATGAGCGCAGCTGCGGCCGGCGTGGCCGCTGCGGGCGCCGCTTCGTGGGCGGGGTTTCGGGCGTTTACGGAAATCACGCCCAACGTGCGCATGCCGGGTCAGGCTGCGGGCCACCAATTGCGCGACTTGCGCGCGTTGCCCGCGCCGTCGGAAACGCGCCGCGTCGGCGTGGCCATCTGCGGCAGCGGCATCGGCGGCTTAAGTTGCGCGTGGCGGCTGGCAAAAAGCGGGCGGCACGACGTGGTGGTCGTGGAAGGCCCCGAGCGATATGGCAATGCCGCGGGCGGCGCCTTCGGTACGCAGCGTTTCCCGACCGGTGCGCATTACCTGCCGCTGCCGTCGATGGAATCGACGCACGTGCGCGAGATGCTGGCCGACTTTAGCGTGATCGAGCGCAACCCATTTGCGTTGCGCCCGACGTACGACGAACGCGTGCTCGTGCATGCCCCCGATGAACGCCTGTGGCTCGGCAATCGCTGGCAAGACGGCTTCGTGCCGCATGAGGGCATCACACCCGATGAGCGTGCGGAGCACGTCCGCTTCTTCGCCCAGATCGACAACCTGCGCCAAACCAAGGGCGCCGATGGCCGCCGCATCTTTGCCGTGCCGACGGCGCTCTCGTCCGCAGACCCGGCATGGCGCGCGCTCGATGCGCTCACATTCCGCGACTGGCTGCACCGCGAGGGCTACCGCGCCGCCACGCTGCACTGGTACGCCGATTACTGCTGCCGCGACGATTACGGCGCCACGGCAGATCACGTTTCCGCCTGGGCCGGCATTGCGTATTTCGCCAGCCGAGGCGGCATGGCGAGCAACGCCGAGCAGGGCACCGTGCTCACGTGGCCGGAAGGGTTGGACTGGATGGCCGAGCGGCTGTTCGAAGCGGCCGGATTGAACGAACCAGGCCGCTTGCTACCGGGCAGCGCCGCGCGCATCGGCACGACGAACGAGGCCGGCGCACGCGTCTTCGCCGATGTGCTGCAGGCAGACGGCCGCGTCGTGCGCCTGCTGGCCGATCACGTGGTCAGCGCGATGCCGATGCACGTTGCCAAACACATCGTCGAGGGCTTTGATGTGCCCGCCGCCGAGTTGCCCGAAGCTGCGCCGTGGCTGCTCGCCAACCTGCTCATCGATGGCTTTCCGCCCGAACACGACGACACGCCGCTGGCGTGGGACAACGTGGTCTATCGCGGCACGGGCCTGGGCTACGTGGTGGCCAATCACCAGGACATTCGCGTCGGCCCGCCCGCGCAGAGCGTGTTCACGGCCTACGTGGCGCTGTCGGACATGACGCCGAAGACCGCGCGTGAATGGCTGCTGAAGGCATCGCCGCAAGCGCTGCTCGATCGCGCGCTGGCCGATCTGGATACGGTGTACGGCATTCGCCTGCGCACGCAGATACGCCGCGCAGACCTGACGCTGCGCGGCCACGCGATGGCGATTCCCACACCGGGCTTTCTCTCCCGACCGGGCATTGCGCGCCTGCGTGAGAGCGCCGGGCCGATCCACTACGCGCATGCGGACCTGTCCGGCTATTCCGTGTTTGAAGAAGCCGCGTGGTGGGGTGACCGCGCGGCGCGGCGCATTCTGGGCGTCTGATTTCCAGCCCCCTGCAGCGCTCCTATCGCAACCGTTCAACCTCGGCCATCAGTTCCCACGTGGCCGGATCGATATCGCTGCGTTCGAGTGCCAGCGACAGGTATGCCCCAATCATGTCGACAAACCCACGCGCAAATGCGGGTGGATATGCGCTGCCCGTGTACTGCATCAGTTGCTGCCGCAAAAGGCGCGGCCGGTGTTGTCCAAACTCGCGCACGTAGGCCTGCGTTCGGCAGAGAAAGGTTCGCGCTTCCAGCGCACCGTCAAGGTAGACGCGGCGTTTGGTGAGTGTCATTGGCAGCTCCCGAATCGCAACGGAACGGGGCACAACCAAGGCGGGGAAGGATAGGACGCGGGGCGACGCCCACTGAACACAACAGTCATGGAGCCTCCTACGGATAGCAAAAGGCCCGACTAATCGCTGCTAAACGAGGGTGGCGGGCCCGACGACAGGGTTAGCAGACCGGCCCGTAGGACGCCGGCGACCCGAAGGTCCCCTGCCCGGCCCGCCATGATGCAGACGTGCACGAGCACGGACGTGAAAAAGCCGCGCGAGGCGGCCGTCCGGCCATACGGTAAAAATAGGCTGCTAAACCCAGCTGCCGTTGGTGCGGCAGCGCCGTGAATTATAGCGGCGGCAACGGCGCAGCCCACGTGCCAGTTTGCAGCATTTCGTGATTGCGCCTTACCGCCAAACCCGCACTTCGGGCAGCGCTTACGCCTGACGCGACCAGAGCGTGCGGCCAAAGAACGTCAGCGCGCGGTCCCACGCGTGTTCGGCCCACACCGGGTCGTATTGCGTGATGGCGATGCGGTTCTCGCCCACGGCCGTTTCATTGGCGAAAGCGTGATGCGCGAGATAGCGGTGGAAGTCGACATCGACGCCGGCATCGACGAGCTTCTTTTCCAGCGCATCAACGCCTTCGATCTTGAAGGCGGTGTCCTGCGTGCCCCAGTGCCCCTGCACCGGCACCTTGATCTTCGAGGCGTCGATGTATTCCAGCGGAGGGTAGCCGTACCACACCACGCCGGCATCCGCTTCCGGCACATTGCTCAGCGTCAGAAGCGTCAGCGCGCCGCCCATGCAGTAGCCCGTCACGCCCACGCGGGCGCACGTCTGCTTGAGATATTGGACGGCGCCGCGCACGTCCTGCGTGGCCGCGTCGCCAAAATTCAGGTTGGTCATCAGATGGTGGGCTTCCTCTTCTTCTACCGTCATCTTGCCGCGGTAGAGATCGGGCACCAGGGCCATGTAGCCCGCGCGTGCGAGGCGGTCTGCCACGCCGCGAATCTGGTCGTTCAGCCCCCACCACTCCTGGATGACGACGATGCCCGGGGCGCCTTCCGCCTTGGCGGGCTTGGCCAGATAGCCCTGGACATCCTGCCCGTCTGGGCGCTTGAACGAGATCATGGATCCTTGCGATGCAGTCATGCGATGGCTCCTCTGCCTGGAACGAAAACGCACAGGATAGTCCTGCCAGATGAAATTTGCAGGCGGCGCATCAGCGGGAATGGGCTGCGTGCGCCTCTGCCCTGCCGATACCCCTCCATCAGGGTGCCGATACGCGGCACAAAGTCTCTATCATGGCGGCACGTTCACATCTGATTGCCTCCCATGATCAAAACCCTCGGCCTCATCGCCTACCTGCTCGTATTGCTGATCCACGTCTATATCGTTGTGCTCGAAATGGTGCTCTGGAAGACGCGCGGGCCCAAGGTCTTCGGCATGACGCCCGAGAAAGCCGCCGAGACTGCAGCCATGGCGTCCAACCAGGGCCTGTACAACGGCTTCCTGGTGGCTGCGCTGGTGATTGGGCTGGTGGCACCAGACCCGACCGTCAACGCGTCGTTCGCGCTGTTCGGGCTGATCTGCGTGGCGGTGGCCGGCATCTGGGGCGCCATCACCGTCAACAAGCGGATTCTTTTCGTGCAGACGGTGCCGGCTGTGGCGGCGTTGGTGCTGGGGTGGTTCGCCTGAAGGCAGTGGACGATGGGCGCTGAGGCGACGGCGGCAATGCTTGTCTGCCCCGCCGCCGCGCACTAGCTTGAAAGGAGTCAGGAGCGCGTTAGACGATGCGCTCTCGCCAACCAGGACCTAGCACATGCCGCCTGCAGACTGCCGAACGCTCCGAATGCTGGGCCGGGCGCTGCTGCTGGCAACCCTGCTGTGTGGCCCTCCCGTCTCCGCTCAAGTGAGGAACGCCATGACGCTCACCTTGACCTCTCCGGCCTTTGCCGCCGGCGGCGAAATCCCCAGCCGCCTCACATGTGAAGGCGCGGATACATCGCCGCCGCTCGCGTGGGCCGGCGCCCCGGCCGGCACGCGCAGCCTGGCATTGATTGTCGATGACCCCGACGCCCCCGACCCCGCCGCACCAAAGATGACGTGGGTCCACTGGGTGCTCTACAACATCCCACCCGCCACGACTTCGCTGTCGGAAGACGCGTCGCGCACGGGACTGCCTCCCGGCGCACGCCCCGGCAACAACGACTGGAAGCGCACCGCATACGGCGGCCCCTGCCCGCCCGTCGGGCGCCATCGCTACTACCACAAGCTCTACGCGCTGAACGTCGAACTGCCGGAGCTTGGCGCACCTACCAAGGCCGAGTTGGAGCGGGCCATGCGTGGCCATGTGCTGGCTGAAGCCGAACTTGTCGGCACTTATCAGAAGCACACTCGCTGAGCCGAAACGTCAGAAGGTAGAGGCCGATTGGCTCTCAGGGCTTGGCAACTGCGCCCTTGTGGAACAACGCATACGGCACGCCCCGCTCCGGGTGTGCTGTTGTCTCGTTGATGAAGCGTTCGACATCGGGCACGTCATGCAGGGCGGTCATGAACGGCGCCAGCGCATAACCCGGTGCCACGCAGCCCTGCACCAGCATCCACCGCTCCCATATCGTCACCCACAGCGTGGTGTTCTGCTTCCATCCCGGCACATGGATGGACATCCATTGCAGGCGCCGCTTCGCAGTCTCGGCAATCTCATCGTCGTAGGCGAAAGAGTTGAACTGGCGGCAGCGCCCTTCCAGCCAACAATGGTTGCCGTGCTCGATTCGGTGGTGGGAATCACGCTTCCATTCCGCCTCGGTGATGCGCGGGCCGGCCGGCTCGGGGCAGTTGGCTACGCCTGACGAAATCTGGAAGAACGGGTCGTGACCGCGGTTCTGCAGGTCGTCTTCAGCGTGGGTGGCCGGCGCGGCCAGCAGCAGCGCCAGGACAAGACAGCGTGCGGAAATCATCACGGTGGCCTCCTCGCCCGCACGGGGCGTCGGCTTGAGCAATGCTGCGAAGGATAGGCGCAAAGCGGCGGACCATCCAGACGCCCTGGACGACTCCCCAAACTATCTCGACTGCACGTGCGCCGCGAGCATCGAGGCAAACACATCGTGCAGCTCGGTCTTGCCGAAACGCTGCTCGGATACGCCCTTCTCCACGTCGATCTGCCCGGCGTTGACCGCGTCGTACAGTTCGGTGATGAGCTGCATGTGATTCGCGCTCAGACCGGCGCGTTGCAGCATCGGCGCCCAGGCGGTGCGCGGCAGTGCATCGGCAACAATTTCGCGGCCGACGACGGCGCTGAAGGCGCGTGCCACGTCGACCAGGCTCACGCGGCGCGGGCCCTCCACGCTGACGATGCGCGGCGTTTTTGCCGATGGCGCCTCCAGCAACAATTCGGCGGCCAGCGCACCAACGTCTTGCGTGGCGACAGTCGCAAACGCGCGCTCCAGCGGCTGGTGCAGGCTCGGCAGCCGTCCTGTTGCCAGCATGACGGGCAGCATCGCCGCCCAGTTCTGCGCGTGCTCTGCTGAACGCAGCAACGTCAGGTGCGTCTCCAGCGGCTTGAGCCGCTCTTCCAGCAGATGAAACAACCGCGTCAGGCCGGTGCCCCGGTCCAGTTCTGCGCCGTAGTCGGACAAGGCCAGCACAGCCGAGGGCGGGTTGGCGCGCAACGCATCAGCCGCCACGTCGACCATGCGCTCCATGGTCGCCGCTGGGTCCGCATCACGCACCGGCACCGGACACAGAATCTGCACGGCCGTGGCGCCCTTGATGGCCGATGCGACGGAGGTCGGATCTGTCAGGTCGGCAATCGCAATGTCGCAGCCGAGCCTGGCCAGCGCCTCGCCTTGCCGCGCATGGCGCACCACCGCGCGCACTGGCCGGCCCGCGTTGCGAAGTGCCGCGGCGGTGGCGCGGCCAACTTTGCCCGACGCCCCAAAGATGACAAACATGTTCGCGCTCCTCTCAAGTGGGAGGCACGAGCTTAGGGCGGTCTTGCAAACCCGACTTGCAGAAACGGAGGAATCCGGCAGATTCGGAGGATTGGCTACCCGGCCGGCGTGTCCGGAGAAGCGGCCGCAGCCTTGCCCGCGCGCGCGATGTCACGCGGGCCCACACCGAGCAACCGTTGCATCCACTGCGTCATGTGGCTCTGGTGCGCGAAGCCGACCTCGAGCGCGACCTGCGATGCGCTGCGCCGGCCTTCAAGCAGCAGCACTTTCGCGCGTTCGACGCGGCGCTGCACGACATAGCGATGCACCGGCACGCCCAGCGTTGCACGAAACAGCACGTTGAAATGCGGCACGCTCAAGCCGGCCTGCGCCGCCAGTTCGGCCAGCGTCAGGCGCTGGTGCAGATGGGCTTCGATGTAGTCGATCACGCGTGCAGCCACGCGGGGCGCCAGCGTGCGAGCGCTGTTGGCCGCCCCGGCAGCCACATCCCGACTGCTGTTGAGCAGACGGACCACCAATGCCGTGCACAGGCTTTCCGCATACAACGCATCGGAGGTGTCTTCCGCCTCCAGTTCGGCCCCCAGCGCAGCGGCAAGATGGTGCACGCGCGCATCGCGCCATTGCAGACGCGGCGTCATGTCTGCCGGTGCACCCACCTGTTCGCAGATGCTGCGCACAAACGTGTCGGTGATGGCGATCCGCAGAATCCGGCAGTCGGCATCGTCCGTCCACATGCCGGGCAGGCCGGCGGGAATCACGTTCGCATCGCCGTGCGCCTGGATGCCCGAATAACGGCGGCCGTCGCATACGCAGTTCGTCCGCACGGGTGCGCCGACATGCACGGTGACGCGGTGATGCGCCATGGCGGGCACACGGTACGTGCCGGGGCGGATGCCGAGCAGGGTGGCGGCAAAGCCGTCCCAGCCGCGGCCCTCGCTGGAGCGCAGGCTGACTGGAGCGGGTTCAAGCAAGGCGGCGGGCGTGATGGCGTTCATGGCAGGGCCGGAGGTTCGGTGGCGCCTCGACATTCTGCGCCCATACGGCGCCCTATGGAGACACGTCAATGGACCGTGACGCATTCGTCAGCGCGCTAAGAGCAGAGGGCTTTACAGAGTTTGTCGTCGTTACGCGAGACGCAGGCGAGCTGGACACGCACACGCACCCGTTCGAGGCGAAAGCGCTCATCCTGGAAGGAGAAATCCATATCCGCGCAGGCGGCGCCGAGCGCGTCTACCGGCCCGGCGACACATTCCATCTGGCAGCCAACGCACCGCACACCGAGCGCTACGGCGCGCAGGGTGTGCAGTACCTGGTGGCGCGGCGCTAAGGCCGGCAGCTCAGGCGCGCGCCGGATACTGCGCGAGCACCTTGTCGCGGATCGACGGCTTGATGTTCGCCAGCGACATGTTGCCTTTGTAATGCGCCACCACGCGTGGGTTCATCATGCGAAACCACAGCGGCGGCACATAGGCGATCAGGATCATCGCGGCATAACCGGCAGGCAGTTGCGGCGAATGCTCGAAATGCCGCAGCGCCTGGAATGAGCGCGTCGGGTTGGCGTGGTGATCGGCATGTCGCTGCAGTTGATACAGGAACAGGTTCGTCACCACGTGGTTGCTGTTCCACGAGTGCTGCGGTGTGCATCGCTCGTAGCGGCCGCTGGGCAATTGCTGGCGGCACAGGCCGTAGTGCTCCAGGTAGTTCACCACCTCCAGCAACGACGCGCCGTAGATGGCCTGGATGATCAGGAACGGCACCGCCTTCAGCCCGACAAACGCAATGCACACGCCCCACAGCACCACGGTCATCGCCCAGGCGTTAAGCACATCGTTGCGCCATGACCAGACCGAGTGGCCATGCTGCTCCAGCCGACGCTTCTCCAATGCCCACGCCGATTTGACGCTGCCCACCACCGTGCGCGGCAGAAACTCCCAGAACGACTCGCCATAGCGCGCACTTGCCGGATCGGCCGGCGTGGCCACGCGCACATGGTGACCGCGGTTGTGCTCCACATAGAAGTGCCCGTAAGCGACTGGCGCCAGCGTGATCTTCGCGAGCCACCGTTCGAAACGGTCTGTCTTGTGACCCAGCTCATGCGCGGTGTTGATCGAGATACCTGTCACGACGCCCACCGAAAACGCGAACGCAATGTAGTCGTACCAGGCTAGGTCATACGTGCGCAGCACCCACATCGCCACCGCAAAACTAACGTAGAGCACGGTGGTCGCCAAGTAGACGATGCGACGGTAGTAGCGCTGTTTTTCCAGCGTCGGGACGACTTCTTCGGGCGGGTTGTCACGGTCGTCGCCAATCAGCAAATCGAGCAACGGAATGATCGTGAACACGATGAACGGCCCCGCCCACCAGAGCGGATGCCAGCCCGTCGCAAGCGCCGAAACGGCCGCGATGATGGGTAGCGTGATGGTCAGCGCGCCGAGCATCCAGAGATAGCGCTTGCCGTCGGTCCATTCCACGGACGCGACCATGCCGGGTGTTGCCATTGTCTTCCTCCTGTTTTGCCCCGCTGGGTGGCTTGGCTTGTGTACGCACATGCGTGCGCCGCCGGGGTCGTGCCCGACACTTGCGTTATAGGCGCAGCAGGAGGAGAGACCAACGCCAGAAACTAGGCGCGAAACTCCAAACAAAGCGGCCGCTGTGCAGCCCTCTGAAGGCGGGAAAAAAGCAGTCGATTGAAACGGACGATTTAAAAACGGTCGTTCGATTTTGGTGCGACGCACCTGAACGGAGGCTCGCAACAACCGCTTATGCCAGCGCCCGAGGGCGCCGGTGGGCAATGCGAATCAGGCCAATGTGGGGAGGAACGTGTTGACCGCATCCAGCACAGCGGCCTCCTGCTCCCGATGCGGCACGTGCCCGCAACGCGGCACGAGTTTGAGCGTGGCGGGTGCACCGGCCAGCGTGACGATGCGTTCGGGTTGAGCAGTCGAGCCGTATTCATCTTCGGTGCCGTGCACCGCCAGCACGGGGCTGCGCACGGCAAGCAGCGCATCGTCCAGGCACCACTGCGCAAACGCCGGAGACAACCACGTGTTGACCCACGCATCCAGCACCCATTGCGCCTTGCTGCCGTGATAGCGCTCCAGCCGGCCCATCTGACCGGGCTGTGCAAACTGTGCCTGGGCAACGCGGATGCCCTCGCGCGTTTGCTCTTCCACGAACGACTGCGCCGACTCGGTGATCAACCCCGCGCAGCGGCCCGGATACGCCGCCGCAATCGACACGGCCATCCCACCGCCAACGCTGTGGCCGAAGACGATGAAGCGGTCCACGCCAAGTTGCTCGGTCAGCGCGGCAAAGCTACCGTACGCTTCCTGCTGAATGAAGCCCGGATCGAGCTGGCCCGCAAAGGCGTCGGATTGGCCGAAGCCAAGCCGGTCGTAGGCGATGACCGCATGCCCGGTCGACTGCGCCAGGTGCTGCGGAAAATCACGCCACAGCGCTACGCAGCCGAGCGAGTCGTGCAGCAGCACGATGGGCGGTTTGCCGGCATCGTCAACCGGGCCGCCCCATTGCCGGGCATGCAGACGGCCATCGGGTGTGGTGATCCATGCCTCGGTCCCATCCACCGAAAGCGCAGAAAGCGACTCAGCCATCCCGGTCTCAGAACAGGCGGTCGAGCCAGCCGTGCGGGTCCGGTGCGCGACCGTTCTGCAGATCGACCAGCGCCGCCTTCAGCTTGGTCGTCAGCTCGCCCGCCTTGCCATCGCCGATGGTGAAGTTGTGCTTGTGGCCCTTGACCTTGCCGATGGGCGTGACGACCGCTGCGGTACCGCATGCAAAGGCTTCGCGCAGGCGGCCGCTTTGGGCGTCGGCCTGCCATTGGTCGATGGAGTACGGCTCTTCACGCACAGTCAAGCCCATGCCGCGCGCCAGCGTGATCAGCGAATCGCGCGTGATGCCGGGCAGGATCGTGCCCGTGAGCGGCGGCGTCTGCAGAGAACCGTCATCGAAGACGAAGAACACGTTCATGCCGCCCAGCTCTTCAATCCACTTGCGCTCCACCGCGTCGAGGAAGACGACCTGGTCGCAGCCCTCGCGGGTGGCTTCGGCCTGGGCGACCAGGCTGGCAGCGTAGTTGCCGCCGCACTTGGCCTCGCCCGTACCGCCGGGCGCGGCGCGCGTGTAGTTGTCCGACACCCAGATGGTGACGCCCGACGATGCGTCGCCCTTGAAGTACGCGCCCACCGGGCAGGCAATCACGCAGAACAGGTATTCGGCCGACGGCTTCACGCCCAACACCACTTCGGTGGCGATCATGAAGGGGCGCAGGTACAGCGACGAGCCCTGGCCCGACGGAATCCAGTCACGGTCCAGCTTGACCAGCTCGCGCACGGCCTGCAGGAAGAGATCTTCCGGCAGCGCGGGCATTGCCAGGCGCTTGGCAGAATTCTGGAACCGGCGCGCGTTCGCCTCCGGGCGGAACAGCGCACCGCCGCCATCCGGCAGGCGGTAGGCCTTCATGCCCTCGAAGATTTCCTGCGCGTAGTGCAACACCAGCGTGGACGGATCGCACTGGATCGGGCCATGCGCGCCGATCTTGGCGTCGTGCCAGCCCTTACCCTCGGTGTAGCGGATGGTGGCCATGTGATCCGTGAAGACGCGGCCGAAAGCGGGGTTTTCCAGCAGGCGCGCCCGCTCTTCCGCCGGAACAGGGTTCGGGCGCTTCTCGATCGAAATAGCCGATTCGACAACGTTGTTCATACCGTCTCCAAGAGTGCGAGGGGACACAAAAATGCCCAAACCACTATTTTGCGCCAACGGCGATGCAATTTGGTTGCGTATTCACGCACATACGGTATTGCAGGCGGCGGAAAAAATGCTCCTGGATGAGCGCTCCGGGGGCATCAACCGCCGTAGCTCAACGGCTGAGATGCCGCCTGACTGAGGTGGAATACCGCACCGGCATGGCGACGCGACGTCGCTGCGCGTTCGCGCGCCTGCCGGAACGGGCGCCAGAAGGCTTGATGGGCGGGCAGCACCCCTGCGGGACTTGAAACCCTATGGTACGGTTGACGGAATGAACGTCATGACCCGCCATCCCTTGCTCATGCACGGCGGCAGACCCGTACCGCCAGGGAGCGCTACGCACCATGAGTGATGCGAAACGCGATCCGCGTCGCCAGATCTATGCCGAGAAAGTCGCCGCCAGCCGGGCTTTGCGCCTGAGCGTGCCGGCAGAGGCACGGCCCGCGCCAGTGAGCCGAAAAGACTGGCTTCGGCAACGGAAGGAACAACTGCAGGCCGCCCGCGTTGCCGCCAAACAGCGACGCGATCTACTCAAGGCAGAAATCCTCTCGGCAGCACAGGAAGTTGCGCGCGAAGAGCGGGTGGCCGCACGCCTGGAAGCCGAACGCGCCAAGGCGGAAACGAAATCCGCCAGCGTCCATGCCAAGGAAGATGCACGTGCCGCGGCCAAGTTCGAGCGCAGCAAGCCAGGCCGGTCAACCTCAAAGCGCAAGACGCTCGGGACGGGAAAGCGCAAATTGGTCTCCTACGCCGATCTTCTGCGCATGCGCGGATGAGGCCCGGCCTACGCAGCGCCTGCAATCGTTAGCGCGCCTGCACAGTCTTGGCTTCTACGTTCTTGGCATGGAGCGGCGCGGGCTTGGCGTCAAGCCTGCGGAAAATCCATGCAGAGAACACCGTCACCACGCCCATGGTGAAGAACGCCAGCCGATACGCCGGCGCGGCCACACCAAGCTTGACCGAGAAAAGGCTGACAAGACCGCCCCCGATCGATACGCCCAGGCCGATTGCGAGCATCTGCACCATCGAGAACAAGCTGTTGCCGCTGCCCGCATCCTGATGCGACAAGCCTTTGAGCGTGATGCTGTTCATGGCCGCGAACTGCATCGAATTCGCCCATCCAAACACCGACAGTTGCACGATCGATAGCGCCAGCGGCCAGCCCGGCGACATGGCCGCAAACGAGGCAATCGAGACACCGACGACCCACGTGTTGACCTGGAGAAACACGTCGTATCCGAACCGGTTCACGAGCGGAACCACCCAACGCTTGGCGAGCATGCCGGCAATGGCAATGGGCAATAGCAGCAACCCCGAATGGAACGGCGAATACCCAAGCTGCAACTGGAACAGCAGCGGTAACAGGAATGGCACGGCGCCGGAACCGATGCGGCAAAACAGGTTGCCGACCAGCCCAATGCTGAAGTTCGGTTCGCGAAAGAGCGCAAGCTGGAACAGCGGTGCCACTCGCCGCCTTGCGTGCGGAATATAAAGCAGCGCGCTGACGATGCTCACGGCGATCAGCGCCACGCTCCAGGGGCTACGTGCACCGTTTTCGAGCGCCAGCGAGAAGGCCACCATGCACAACGACAGCAGCCCGCAGCCAAGCCAATCGAATGGCGCCACGGCGCGCACGGCGTCTTGCGGCAGATAGCGCCGTACCGCAAACAGACCGACGAAACCCACCGGCACGTTGATCAGGAAAATCCAGTGCCACGAGACATCCTGCACGAGCCAACCGCCCAGGGCGGGCCCCAGGAGCGGACCAACCTGTCCCGCCACCGACACGAAGGCCAACGCTGCGATGTACTGCTCGCCCGGAATGTTGCGCAGCACCGCCAGCCGGCCGATCGGCAACAGCATCGATCCGCCAATCCCTTGCAGCACACGTGCGATCACCAGTTGCGGCAGCGTGTGTGCCGTTGCACAGAACACCGAACCGAGAACAAAAATCAGGATCGCGGTGAAATAGACGCGCCGCGTACCGAACTTGTCCGCCAGCCACCCTGATGCTGGCGTCAGCATGGCCATGGTCAGCGTGTAGGCCACCACCACCGATTTCAAGTCGAGCGGCTTTTCACCGAGGCTGCCTGCCATCGATGGCAGCGCAGTATTGACGATGGTTGTGTCCAGCGCCTGCATGAAGAAGCCGGCAAAGACAATCCACAGCATGGCCTTCTGCGAGGCGCTCTGTGGGGTGGCGGAAGTTGAAGCGGTGTGCATGTGAATCCTGGAATGCTGTCCGGAAAGCGCCGGACATCACCCGCAATGCTACCGATGGATAGCCAATCGGGACCCCCTCTAGAGACGTTGACTGTTATCGGAAAACCCGATGACAATGCCGGCATGCTCAATCCTGTCTGGATTCAAACCTTCGCCACGGTGGCCGCCGCACATAGCTTTACGGAGGCGGGGCGCCAGCTTGACCTGTCGCAATCGTCGGTCAGCGATCACATCCGCCGGCTCGAGCAAAGCGTGAACCGGCGGTTATTTGTGCGCGACACCCATTCGGTCTCGCTCACACCCGACGGCGAGGCCCTGCTCGTTCACGCGAAGTTGATCCTCGAATCCCTGGCGCGCGCCGAGTTGCAGTTCAGTGCGCCCCGGCTGCAGGGCCGTGTCCGGCTGGGCTCTTCGGAAGACCTGGCGCAGGGGCCGCTGCCCAATCTGCTTGCCGCTTTCCGGGCCACGCACCCGGATGTCGAGCTTGAAATCACGATGGGGATGACCAGCAAGCTGTACGAAGGCATCGAAGACGGCTCGCTTGACCTGATTGTCGGCAAGCGCCGCGAAGGCGGCCGACGTGGTGTCCCGCTATTCCGAGGGCAGCTCGAATGGCTGGCGCGGCCCGGTACCGTGGTCGATGTGAGTCAGCCGCTGCCGCTCATCCTTGTCAACGAGCCGAGCGTAACCCGCGCAATCGTGCTGGACACGCTGGCCGCGGCCGGTTGGCTGTGGCGCGTGGTCTGCACCAGCAGCAGTCATTCCGGGTGTATTGCGGCCGCACGCGGCGGCCTGGGGATTACCGTGCGTGCGCAGAACCTGGCCGGCGGCGGGCTGGTACCGCCCGTCAATGGCGATGTCCTGCCGCCGCTGCCGGCAATCGAATTCATTACGTTGTCTGCGCGGCGCTTGAGCAAGCCTGCGGAGACGCTCTTGCAGCTCATCCGCAAGAGCGACCTGCGCGCCGGCCGGACGGACTGAACAACGTTCACCGTTACGAGAACACAGCCTCGTCGACTTGCCCGGCAGGCTGCGCGACTTCAAGCCGATTGCCGCCCAGCGATTTGGCACGGTAGAGCGCCTTGTCTGCAGCAGCCAGACCATCCGCCAGCGACGGCAGATCGGCGTCGAACTGAGCCATGCCAATGCTGACTGTCGCCAGAATGCCGGCGCTGTCGCTGCGGCGTTGAACCGCCTCCGCAAAACACTTGGCCACGGCCTCGCCCCGCGTTCTGGCATGGCGGGCGTCGTCGCCCGACAGCAACGCGGCGAATTCCTCGCCGCCAATGCGCGCAAGCATTACGCCGGGGCCAAGCACGCCCTGCGCGATTTCCGCAAACACCTTGAGAACGGTGTCGCCAGCCTGGTGTCCATAGCGGTCGTTGATGGACTTGAACCGGTCTAGATCGAACACGAGCATGGCGATGGGGCGGTGGCTGCCAATACCTTCGATCAGGCGTTCGCCCCGTTCGAAGAACCAGCGGCGATTGCCAAGGCGGGTCAGGTAGTCCGTCTGCGATTCGCTCAGAAGCTGGCCATGGGCTTCGTCCCGAATGAGCTTCAGCAACGTCATCGGCAACACCATCGCGTACAAGACGCCCTCGATCATCGTCAACTTGCTGGCCAGCGGCTGCATGGCCGGCCCGAATGCGGACACCAGCCAGGGCAGCGCGAGCCCGCGGGCAAGGTAGAGCGCGGCATGCAGGGTCGTCACCATCACCACGAGTTGTCGCGGGCGCAGCGGCTTCATGGTGTCGCATCGCCACATTTCCCGGGCCGTCATCGCACTGACCAATGCAATCGGAATCGCGCTGACGTAGTTCCAGAGGATGCCTTGCCACTGCGCACCCCAGATCGCCCAGACCAGGGCCATGCCGATGAGCACGCCGGCTGCGGCGCCGCGATACTGCCGCCCGTTCAGCGCCGCCACGCCCGACAGCACGAGCAGATAGCCGCACAGCATGATGAGGTTGCAGAGTGCTGCGCCCGTCGCACCCGGCACTACGTGGCGGAACAGCACGGCCGTGCACCCGAGCGAGAGCGTCGCAAACCCGGCCGCCAGCAGGCGCAACGCCTTGCTGCGCCGGGGGTTGGTCCGATGCTCCCAGAACAGCATTCCAGCGCTGGCGAGCAGGATTCCGACGGCAAGGAGATAAAGGGTAAGAAGATCGACGTACATCCGGATATCAAAACAGGGCGCCGAGCATGGCGGCGCGCGCTCCGGATTTTACGTGGGAATATCGTCGCGCATGGGGCGCGGCAGCCCCCTCCCTACGGGGGTGAGCGCGGTATCACTGGCAGCGAAACACCAGAAATGGCGCCTAAAAGCCGGGGTGCCTCCTGCCCGCGCCCCGTCGAGCACGCACAAGCGCGCGCAAGCACGACGCAGCATCGAACAGGCACCGCCGTCAATTCGCGCCAGGCTGGCCGGATGCTGCGGGATACCGAGCGGCAAGCGCTACCTGCTCGCCTTCAGCCTCGACACGAGCAGTGCGTATTTTTCCGGTGAGGTATCAGCCAACGCGGCTTCGCGCGTGGACGGCGTGTCGTCATACGGCACCGGCTCGGCAAACTGGCTCACTGTCAGATCCCACATCTTGCCGTCGATCCGGTTGTAGAAGTGCGTGCCGCCTGGCGTCTGCGTCGTGAGGATGTCTCCACCGAAATAGTCCTGCACGACAAGCGAAGTCACGCTGCAATGATTCTGCGCCGGATTTGACGGTGACCACGCATCGGTCGGGCTCGATGTATCTGCGGACCACACGTTCGAGAGCGCTCGGTACAGATCGAGGGGCATTGCGAAAGGGGGCGACATGGCTGGCATTTGATCTTCCTGTTTCATCGATAGGGAAGCGGCGGTTGAATCGAGGTTGGATACCCCGGTTGATGCGACAGCGGATGGAACGCGCAAAAAACAAAAAGCCCCGTCGATGTCGGCGGGGCTTCGGTGCGCATGGTGTTGCGGATTGCTAATGCGTGCACGTCCCCAGCGGCCATCCCCAATGGGCATGCGCGTGATGCTGGATCGCAATGGTGAGGGACGTGTGGACTTGCATGGGGACGAGTGTGCCTTCCGGCGTGAGGCGCGTCAACGAATGTCGATTGATCTTTGACGCCGGCGTGCACATGCTTGGCACGCAACGTGGTGGAGTCTTCCGTTCTACTGAAAACCAACCGCAGGTGCCACAGCCTCCACGAGTGGCGCCAGACACGCATCGGAGCGCATGCATGATCCCCACCATTACCGCTTTTGAACGCTCGCCCGATGGCGGCAAGGGACTGGCGCGCGACACACGTGTCCGCTGGGCGCTAGAAGAAGCGGGCCAGCCCTATGACGTCCGGCTGGTTTCGTTCCAGGCGATGAAAGCGCCTCCGCACCTGCGCCTGCATCCGTTCGGCCAGATTCCGACCTACGAAGAAGGCGACCTGGCCTTGTTCGAAACAGGCGCGATCGTCTTCCATATCGCTGAGCGGCATACGGTTTTATTACCAAGCGATAACAATTCCAGGGCGCGGGCGATCACGTGGATGTTTGCGGCGCTCAACACCGTCGAACCGCCGATTCTTGAACTCGTTACTGCAAAGTTCCAGGAGGGCGACAAGCCGTGGACCGCTGAGCGCTTGCCGCTGATCATGGATCGCATCCGCCGTCGGCTGGATCAACTTTCTGCGCGCCTGGGCGATGCGGATTGGCTTGATGGCGCGTTCAGCGCGGGGGACTTGTTGATGGTGTCCGTCCTGCTCCGGCTGCGGCCGTCGGGCCTTCTGGATGAATTCCCCAGCTTGGCCGCCTATGTCGCGCGCGGTGAAGCCCGGCCCGCTTACCAGCGCGCGTTCGAGGCGCAGCTGGCGGTGTTCACCGGCACACCGCCAGCCGGCTGACGAAGCTCAGGCCGCTTTGGCCTGTTGCATGGCGTCGAGCTGATCGCCGCCAAGACTGTCGACCAGGTCGGTCAGCATCCGCGCCAACTCGCCGGTCATCAGCGCGACATCGGAGTCGAAGCGTTCGTCATCGTTCTGGGCGGTGGGGTCTTCGGCTTCCTTGATCACGTCAAGCGGCGTCACGCGCTTGATCAGGAGCGACGGCGTCAGCACGAAGGAGACCCGGTCGTCCCAGGTCATGGCAAGGCGCATGCATTGTTTGCCGGCTTCGATATGCCGGCGCATGTCTTCCGCTTCGAGCGCGTGGCCGACGTATCGCACGGTGGCACCACCCTCACCCGTCGAGCGCAGCTCCGCGTCCTGGTCTACGGTAAAACCGCCGGGCGCCTCTCCAGAGAGCAGCCACTCCGTCATCGCGGCAACCGGCGAATGCGCCACGTGCACGTTCGTGAGCGGCAATTGATCGATCGACTTCACGAGCAGGCCGCGCACGTCGTCGGCAACCGCCTGCGAAGCCGCATCGATCACGAGCCAGCCGTTTGCGGTATCGATCCACACCCGGGTATCGCGCCGAATGCTGAACGCGCGCGGCAGCAGTTCGTCGGTCACCTGCTCCTTGAGTTCGCGCAGTTGCTTTCGGCCGGGCTTGAAGCCCTGCTGCTCCTCAACCTCAAGCGCGCGGGCTTTGGTCACCTGATTGATGACGGACGCCGGCAGCAGCTTCTTTTCCGCGCGAAAGGTCAGCAGCATCTGGCCGTTGTTCGAATACACGAGCGCGCCGTCATCCCGCGGCGATGCCCAGCCGGAGGTCTGCTTTTCTACACTGTTGCCCGGTTGAAACGCGTGAGGCGCCAGCCACTTTTCAAGCTGGTCAGGGGTAACGGCCCAAGGTGCCGGCAGGCGATGAAGCTGAAGGTTTTTGAACCACATGGGAGTACGGGCAAAGTGCGCGATTCTAAATGATGGCGGCCCCCTCCCCCCAATGGCCGATGTCTGGCCCGGCGTGCGCGGCACGTTCGGCTGGCGCCGGTACTAATATGCAGGTCTTGACGCCGGCATCCGTTGATGACCGTTCGGGCGTCGCATTCGAGCTGGAGACAAACGATGACACGCGTTCGCGTTGCGGGCTTCACCATCTCGCTTGACGGATACGGCGCAGGTCCGGATCAGGACATCAACAATCCGCTCGGCATTGGCGGGACAGAACTGCACACGTGGCTGGTCACGACGCGCACGTTCCAGCACGCCCTGCTCGGCAAGGACGGCGGCACAACCGGCGTTGACAATGATTTTGCCGCCCGCAGTTTTCAGAACGTTGGGGCGTGGATTCTCGGGCGAAACATGTTCGGCCCCATTCGCGGGGACTGGCCCGACGACAACTGGAAAGGCTGGTGGGGCGACAACCCGCCGTATCACGTTCCCGTTTTCGTGTTGACCCACTACGCGCGTGCGCCCATCGAGATGGAGGGCGGCACGACCTTCCACTTCGTCACAGGCGGCGCTCGAGAAGCGCTCGACCGTGCTCGCGAGGCCGCCGGCGGGAAAGATGTACGCATCGGCGGTGGGGCAGGCACCATCCGACAGTACCTTCGCGAGGGCCTCATCGATGAACTGCACATTGCGATCTCGCCGATCTTGCTCGGCCGTGGGGAACCTCTCTTCGAAGGCATTGATTTGCGAGCGCTGGGTTATACGTGTGTTGAATCCGTAGCGTCGGAAAACGCAACGCATGTTGTTCTGCGGCGCCCGCCCCGTACGAACATCTGAACGGACGATGACAGGACGAACCATGACTGAGCACGACGCAAAACTGCACGGTAGCTGGCGGTTGGTGTCTTTCGAGACCGAGATGCAAGAGACAAGGGAGCGCACGCAGCCTTGGGGCCCTGATCCCAGAGGGTCGCTGATCTTCGGTTCGGATGGGCGCCTCATGGTGCTTCTCACCGCAAAGGTGCGGGAGCCCGGCAATACAGACGAGAAACTGCTGGCGCTATTCCGTACGGTGATGGCCTATACGGGGCGGTATCGGGTCGAGGGGGACCGGTTCATCACAAAGGTGGATGCATCCTGGAATGAAGCCTGGACTGGCACGGAGCAGGAACGGTTCTACACGCTCGACGCAGACACACTTGAGGTCCACACAGCGTGGATGCCGAACCCGCTGGTTTCCGAAAATCCAATGGGAAGAGGTGTGCTGCGTTTCAAGCGCGAATAACCTCCCCTGCCAACTTGACGGTGAGTGATCTAGCGAGATGTCGAACGAACAACTTACGTTCACCACTCAGGAAGCCTGGGAAGCCTGGCTCGACACCCACGCAGAGGCCGTGACCGGTGTCTGGCTCCGCATCGCAAAGCGGTCGGCCGACCAATCGACCGTGTCTTACGCACAGGCGCTGGAGAGCGCCCTCTGCTACGGATGGATCGATGGCCAAAAAAAGGCTGAGAACGAGCACTACTGGCTACAGCGATTTACGCCGAGAACCGCCAAAAGCATCTGGTCGAAGATCAACAAAGCCAAGGCAGAAGCGTTGATCTCCGACGGGAAGATGCGCCCAAGCGGGCTTCGCGCAATCGATCTGGCCAAGCGCGACGGGCGTTGGGAGGCTGCCTATGCATCGGCAAGTACGTCAACGGTGCCCGATGACCTGCAGCAGGCTCTCGACACCAACCCGAAGGCCAGGCAATTCTTCTCGACCCTGAATAGCCAGAACCGCTATGCGATTCTGTTCAGAATCCAAAACGTGAAGAAGGCCGAGACGCGCGCAAAGAAGATCGCTCAGTTCATCGACATGCTGAACAAGGGCGAGAAGCTTCATCCATAGCATTGTCGAACCGAAACTCAGCTGAGGGCCGCGCATTCCCTCCCCAAGCGGAGCATGTTCGGCGCGCCCATCACTGAGTCAGGCCCGCCGCAAACCCCTCACAGCCCGTGTTGCGCCCGGTATGCGGCTTCCGCGCCTGCATAGTCGGGGCTTTCGCTGTGGTATTCCGCGCGTTGGGCTTCAGCTTGATGGATCGACTGCAGCTCGCTGGCGCTCAACTGACGAGGCGCCGGGCGCGCCGCGCGCCTGAGCCCAACGGCGGCGGGCGTCGGTTGGCAAGCGGCATGGTCTGCATAGGCCTGCTGATAGTTCGGCATTTCGCCGTGGTAGCGGGCGCGCTCGTCTTCGGCACGCGCAATCTGGGCGCGCTGCACATGGTCCAGCTTGGAGGGCGCAGCGCGTTGCAGGCGCGGCGGTGCAGACTGCGAGCGGCGTTCCGGCGCCGGATTGCTGCGCGCGAGATAGCTGGCGTACTCCGCACGAGCGGCACTGTAGTCCGCATGCGCGTGGCCGTGATAGGCGGCGGCTTCCTCTGCGTCGCGCTCGAAGTCGGCCAGCGTTCGGGTCGGGGCGGTATGCGCACGTGCGGGCGTGGCAGGTGCGCTCGCCGGTCGGCCAGCCTGCGGGCGCCGTGCGGGCGTGCTTTGGGCCTGCGCGACCGGACGCGGCCTTTGGCTCGCGAAATCCTCAAGATCCTTGAAGCTCAGCTTGGTCGGCGTGGCTGCCGGGCCGTTCTGCGTGGCTGCAGCCTGGCGAGGAGCGGATGGACGCGGTGCCGGTGAAGACATTCCTCCCGATGGGCGCGCGTGTACGGCTGCCGGTTTGAGCGAGGCGACAAAGTGATCCAGGTTCAGATTGCGCGCATGGCTGTCCTTGATGCTGAGGATGACCTGCATCTGCTGCAGCAACTTGACGGATTGCGCGGGCGGCAAGTGAGCAAAGTGTCGATCGAGTGTTTCCATCGCCTCGATCGGCTTGCGCCAAGCCTGCTTGCCGTGCTCGGTCGGCAGATGCTCGATCTGGCTCAATATGCGCGCACGATGATGCTGGACCGAGGTATTGCCGCCAGACACTCCATGGCCTGGCGTACGCACCGATCTGGGTGGCCCCGCAACTTCGCGCCGCACGGGGGCGTTGGCCAAGGGGGGCTGCTGGACGGGTGGCCGCACCTGCGCAGCCGGTCGGGCAACTTGTGGTTTGACCGGCTCGGCGGGCCGATTGATATGCAGCATCCGCTGCAGCGCGCGCCCTGCACGACGCGGGCTCGCGGCAAGCGACGCCAAGACCCCCTGCCGAGACCGAACCTGCTTGCCATTGGGCTGCTGCTGCGGCGCTACGTTTTCCTTGTTCGCCAAGGTGCTGTGATGTGGCAGCGTGGTGGATGCCGAGCCAATGCGATGGTTGCCCATGGACTTCATTCCCAAGATTCGGAAGGAGAAAGACGACGATCCGGTGCCCTGCTCAACCGCGTAGCGTCGACGACCATGTTAGAGCGGCACCCGCCACGTGCTGCCGCCGCCACGAAACGCCGGTGCATCCAGCGAAGTTGCTGGACCACGGGGAGATTGGAACCGTTCACCCCCTCCTCAACCGGACACCAATCGCTCCCTCCAAAAAGACTAATCACCGCCTGCCCCGCCACAACCACTTGCCCAGGCAACGTGCGCCATCACGGCATTTCGTCTTCGTGCTGGGCTGAGATCGCGCCGGCGCGTGACGCTCGCGTTGGTTGCGCCAATTCTCAAAATTGCTCACATAGGGAGGATTACCCCCACTTGGTCGCTACAGCATCAAGTTTCCTTGCCGTTGCAAGTTTCGAGCAGCGTCATCGGGGCCTGCCATCAACAAACGGCGCGGTTAAAAGGCCGAACGGGGAAATCACAATGAGCATCAACAATTTGACGGTGCGCGCCAAGCTCACCTTGGCGTTTGGCTTTTTGGCGGGGCTGGTGTTGCTGGTGTCTGCGCTTGCAGTGCAGGCGCTGAGCGAGTCGAACGCCCGTTTTTCCAAGTACGTGAACGGCGTGAACGCCCGGGCCTTGCTGTCCGAACGTGTGCGCACCGCCGTGGACCGCCGCGCCATTGCGGCACGCAACCTCGTGCTCGTGACGAAGCAGTCAGACATCGACCTGGAAAAAGCCGCTGTCACGCAGGCGCATGAAGACGTGCAGAGCCGCCTGGGCAAACTCAAGGAGCTGACTGCGCAAGCCGGAGACACCGATGACCGCGCACGGGCCTTGGTTGCTGACATCGACAGCATTGAGGTCAAGTACGGCCCCGTGGCGCTCGCCATTGTCAACGCGGCGCTGACTGGCAAGCATGAAGAATCCATCACGATGATGAACGAGCAGTGCCGGCCGCTGCTGGCCGCGCTCGTCAAGGCAACCAATGCCTACAGCGAACACGCCCGCGAGCGCGCACACGAGATGGAGCGCCAGTCTGCCGAGCGCTACGCCTTCCAGCGCACGCTGCTCATCGGCATTTGCCTTGCCACCGTGCTGGGTGCCTTGGCTGCCGGCATTCTCATCACCCGTGGCCTGACCCGCGCGCTGGGTGCCGAGCCGGATGCCCTGAGCGACATCACGCGCCGTGTAGCCTCCGGAGACCTGGGCCCCGTGCCCGGTGGAGCAACTGCACCGCGCGGCAGCATCCTCGCTTCCATGTCGGAAATGCAGGCCAGCCTTGTGAAGCTGATCGACCAGGTTCGCCAGGCCGCGCACGGCATTGCCAGCGATGTGGGTCAGATTGCGAGTGGCAACCAGGATCTGTCGTCGCGCACAGAGCAGCAGGCTTCGTCTTTGCAAGAGACGGCTTCCAGCATGGAAGAGCTGACCTCCACCGTGAGGCAGAACGCCGACAACGCCCAGCAGGCCAGCGTGCTCGCATCCGACGCCTCAGAGATTGCGCAACGCGGCAGCACCGTGGTCGGCAACGTGGTCGACACCATGACCGACATCCGCACCAGCTCGGCCAAGGTGGCAGACATCATCGGCCTGATTGAAGGCATCGCGTTCCAGACCAACATCCTCGCACTCAACGCCGCGGTGGAAGCCGCACGCGCCGGCGAGCAAGGCCGCGGCTTTGCCGTGGTGGCCAGTGAAGTGCGCAGCCTCGCGCAGCGTTCGTCCAGCGCCGCGAAGGAGATCAAGGAACTCATCAGCACCTCGGTGCAGAAGATCCAGGACGGCTCCTCGCTCGTGGAGACTGCCGGCAAGACCATGAACGAAGTCACCCAGGCCGTGGCCCGCGTGACCGACATCATGGGCGAGATTGCCGCCGCCTCCGTCGAGCAGAGCCGTGGCATCGAGCAGATCAACATGGCCATTACGCAGATGGACGAAGTCACCCAGCAGAACGCCGCGCTGGTCGAGCAGGCAGCGGCCGCATCCACATCATTGGAAGGTCAGGGGCAGCAACTGAGCCATGCAGTGGCGTTCTTCCGGCTGCAAGGGGCGGCAGCGGTGGCCTGATGCAGCCGCGCACTGGCAGAAGAAGCGCGGGGGCGCTACGATCCATGCCCACCGTCCGCTTCTTCTCTGCTTCGCTGCTTCGCTGGTGGAGCGCTCCCCAATGCCACGTCATCACCATCATGTCTACGTCGTCGAGCTGTCACGGCAAGTGCTGGGCGAAGCGCGCTTTGTGAAAGCCAATCCGGATTACTTTGGCGACAAACCTTGCGTTTATGTGGGCATGACAGGTCAGTCGCCGGACGTGCGGTTTGACAAACACAAGGCCGGGCTGAAATCGAACCGGTTTGTGCGCGAGTATGGGTTGCGTCTGATGCCGGAGCTGTATGAGTGCTTCAACCCGATGCCTTACGAGGCGGCACGGGAGATGGAAGTGGAGCTGGCGATCGGATTGCGCGAGGAAGGGTATGCCGTGTGGCAAGCGTGAATCGGTGATGGATGCGGCAGCGGTACGCGTCACAGAGTTCGGGCGATAAGATAGCTTCCGTGCTTCATCAACCGCCGATCAACCTCTGCCACGCAAAAGATGCGTATTCCTCCAATGAAGGCGATCATCGCGTTCGAGTCCGTCGCGCGGACCAAGAGCGTGAATCGTGCCTCCGAAGAGCTGGGGCTGACGGCCTCTGCCGTCAGTCATCAGATCAGCAACCTGGAGGCGGCAATCGGCCAGCCGCTCTTTTTCCGGCAAGGCCGCGGTCTGGTCCTGACGCCCGTTGGTGAGCAATACCTGCGCGACGTGACAGGGGCGCTGGCCGAGCTCAACCGCGCCACCGAACGTGCCTCCAGCCGTACCGACGTCGAGATCCTTCGCGTGCACTCCAGCCCCAGCTTCGGCCTGATGTGGCTGTTGCCCCGGCTCGCGGCATTCCAGGAGGATCACAGCGACATTCGGTTGAACGTGTCGTGTTCGTATGAAGACGTGTCGTTCACCAGCGGGTTCTACGACCTCGACATCCGCTACGGACACGCGCATTGGCGCGACGTGCAGATCAGGACGCTGCGCACCGAGCACATCGCTCCGCTGGCTTCACCGGCATACCTTGAGCGGCACCCCGTGCAATCGCCGCAAGACTTGCTCGCGCATCGGCTCATTCGGTCGGAGACGCCAATCGTGCAGTGGCAGCAGTGGTTTGCACGCGTTGGCGTCGAGCACATGCACGTGTCGTTCGACTTCGCCTTCGACCGTTCGTACATGTCGCTCGAGACTGCGGCGCTCGGCCTGGGCGTGGCGCTGGAGAGCACGTTGCTCGCATCGGTCCTGATCGACCAGGGCCGCCTCGTGCCGGTATTTGGCAAGGACCACGCGCTGGAAGTGGCGGGCCACCATATCGTGTTCCCGCCCCAGAACGCCGAACTGCCCCGCGTGGCGCGCTTTCTTGCCTGGGTCGACCGGCTGCTCAAAGCCGCGCCAGGCGCCTAACTTGCCGGGGCCGCATGGTGCGCCGCACCAGAGACATGCCCGGCGTCATCTGAAAATTTCTCAGCCATAGTTGAATCCAACTGCGTTGATCGAATCGCCTGCTGGCACAACACTGCAGCCAACAAGATTCCAACAGCCAGGAGACAACGATGTTGCTTGAGAACAGGGTCGTGATCGTGACCGGTGCCGCTTCGCCGCGCGGTATTGGGCGAGCCACCGCAAAGGCACTTGCCGCACAAGGCGCGCGTGTGGTCGTACTCGACCTGCGGCGCGAAGATGCCGAACAGGCGGCGCGCGAACTCGGTGAAGGCCATCTGGGCTTGGCCTGTGATGTGACCGATCGGGCTGCTTGCGATGCGGCTGCGCAGGCCACGCTGGCCAAATACGACCGCATTGACGGTCTCATCAACAACGCAGGCATCACCCAGCCGCTGCGCACGCTCGACATCCAGGCGGGCAATTTCGATGCGGTGGTCGACGTCAACCTGCGCGGCACGCTGTACATGTCGCAAGCTGTCCTGCCGCATATGAAAGCGCGCAAGCGCGGCAGCATTGTCTGCATGTCGTCGGTGTCTGCGCAACGCGGCGGCGGCATCTTCGGCGGGCCCCACTACAGCGCTGCCAAGGCAGGCGTGCTGGGCCTTGCCAAGGCCATGGCCCGCGAATTCGGCGGCGACAATGTCCGCGTCAACTCCATCACGCCTGGGCTCATCCAGACCGACATCACCGGCGACAAGCTCACGCCCGACATGCGCGCCGAAATCATCAAGGGCATCCCGCTTGGCCGGCTCGGCGATGCGGCCGACGTTGCCAACGCGTGCCTGTTCCTGGTGAGCGATCTGTCTGCCTACCTGACCGGCATCACGCTCGACGTGAACGGCGGCATGCTGATTCACTGAACGATCCAACCTACACCGCCACGGCACGTACACCGGCCGTGGACTTCTTCGAGACACATGCACCCGGGCCCACCCGGGGCACATGGTAGGAGACACCATGACCACGAAGTTTGCATCGCCCCTGCCGGGCGACGAGATGGCGCACGCCGATGCCGCCACGTTTGAAGCCCGCACTTATGCCAAGGTCGCGCGCCGGCTCATTCCATTCCTGATGATCTGCTATCTGGGCGCCTACCTTGATCGCGTCAACGTGGGGTTCGCCAAGCTGCAGATGCTCAACGACCTGCGTTTCAGCGAGACGATCTACGGCCTGGGTGCCGGCATCTTCTTTCTTGGCTACTTCCTGTTTGAAGTGCCAAGCAATGTGGTCCTGCACAAGGTCGGCGCGCGCAACTGGCTCGCACGCATCATGTTGACGTGGGCAGTCATCTCTGCAGCTTTTGCCTTCGTGAACACACCGACGTCGTTCTACGTGCTGCGCTTCCTGCTCGGGGTGGCCGAAGCCGGCTTCGCGCCGGGCGTCATCCTGTACATGACGTACTGGTTCCCGTCGCAGCGCCGGGCCAAGGCATTGTCGATTTTCTTCATGGCGATTCCGCTTGCGGGCATCGTGGGGGGGCCACTGTCGGGCTACATCCTGCACACCTTTCACGATGTGGCGGGGCTGTCCGGCTGGAAGTGGCTGTTCCTGATCGAAGCTCTGCCGTCGCTGCTGCTGGGCGTGGCCATCCTGTTCTATCTGGACAACGGCATCGCCCAGGCCAAGTGGCTGACCGACGCAGAAAAGGCGCTGCTTGAGCGCAACGTCGCCGGAGACAACGCACAGAAGACCGCACACGGTTCGGTGGGCGCCTTCATCGCAGACCGCCGCCTGTGGCTGCTGGCCGCCATCTACTTCTGCGTGGTGCTTGGCCAATACGGGCTCACGTTCTGGCTGCCGACCCTGATCCGCAAGGCTGGCGTGGCTGATCCGCTGTGGGTGGGCGTGTTCACCGCCGTGCCGTATATCTGCGCCATCGTCGCGCTGCCGTTGATTGGCATGAGCGCAGACCGCCGCCGCGAGCGCCGCCTGCACCTTGCCGTGCCGATGCTGGTTGCCGCCGCCGGATTCGCCGCACTGCCGCTGATTGGCAACGTGGGCGCTGCGCTGGTGTGCCTGAGCATTGCTGCCGCCGGGATCCTGTCTTCTTCATCGCAGTTCTGGTCGTTGCCCACCGCCATGCTGGGCGGCATGTCGGCCGCTGCGGGCATCGCTGCGGTCAACTGCTTCGCCAACCTTGCCGGGTTCTTCTCGCCGGCCATCGTCGGGTGGCTCAACGACCTGACGGGTAAATCAACGGCTGGCCTGATCTTCATCTCCTCGGCCATCGTGCTTGGCGCCGTGCTGGTGTTCTTCGTGCCCGCAAAGACCGTCAACCGTTGAGGCGCTGACTGTCTCTGCCTCCGTGCTTCCCGCTTCATCACAGGAACCATCATGACTTCCACATCATTGCCCCCAACCGACGCTCTGCCTCTGGCCGAGCGCGCTTACCGGATCCGCCGCAACGCCCTGCTGATGGGCGAAGTGCAGGGCCAGGGCTATATCGGGCAAGCGCTCGACATTGCCGACGTGCTGGCCGTCGCCTACTTCGGCGCCATGCGTTATCGGCCCGAAGACCCCGACTGGGAAGGCCGCGACCGCTTCCTGCTCTCCAACGGCCACTATGCGATCGCGCTCTACGCCGCGTTGCTCGAAGCCGGCATCCTGCCCGCCGAAGAACTGGAGACGTACGGCAGTGACGACAGCCGCCTGCCGATGTCTGGCATGGCCAGCTATACGCCCGGCATGGAGATGTCCGGCGGCTCGCTCGGCCAGGGGCTCACGATTGCTGTCGGGCGCTGCCTCGGGCTCAAACGCAAGGGCTCCGACGCGTTCGTCTACACGCTGTTCTCAGATGGCGAGCTGGATGAGGGTGCCGTGTGGGAGGGGCTGCTGTCCGCCGCGCACTGGAAGCTGGACAACCTCATCGCCGTGGTGGACGTGAACAATCAGCAGGCCGACGGTCCGTCGACGCAGATCATGGCGTTCGAGCCGCTGCTGCCCAAGCTGGAAGCGTTCGGCTGGTTCACCCAGCGCGTGGATGGCAACGACATCGACGCGGTGAAGGCCGCGTTTGACGCAGCGCGCACACACAAGGGTGCGCAGCCGCGCATGATCATTTGCGATACCCGCATGGGTTGCGGTGTTCCGTTCCTGGAGCAGCGCGAAAAGAATCACTTCATCCGCGTTGACGCGCACGAATGGCAGCTCGCGCTGCAAGCACTGGAAGCCGGGAGGACCGCATGAGCAGCACCGTCATCAACAAGCCCAAGCTGAAGACCTCCGCGATGATTGCCTCCATTGCGGGCGAGGGCCAGGCAACACGCCCGGCGCCGTTCGGCCACGCACTGGCCGAGCTGGCGCGCGTGAAGCCGAACGTCGTCGGCATGACGGCAGACCTGGGCAAGTACACCGACCTGCACATCTTCGCCAAGGAATGCCCCGACCGCTACTACCAGATGGGCATGGCCGAGCAACTGCTCATGGGCGCTGCCGCCGGCCTGGCCAACGAAGGTGCGCAACCGTTCGTGACCACCTATGCCGTCTTCGCCACCCGTCGTGCCTACGACTTCATGCACCAGACGATTGCCGAAGACAACCTCGATGTGAAGATCGTCTGCGCGCTGCCCGGCCTGACCACCGGCTACGGGCCGAGCCACCAAGCCGCAGAAGACCTGGCGCTGATGCGCGCCATGCCCAACATGACCGTCATCGACCCGTGCGACGCGCTGGAGATCGAGCAGATGGTGCCGGCCATTGCAGCGCATGCCGGGCCTGTCTATGCGCGCCTGCTGCGCGGCAACGTGCCGGTGGTGCTTGACGAATACGGCTATCAGTTCGAGCTGGGCAAGGCCAAGCTGCTGCGCGACGGCGCCGAAGTGCTCGTCATCTCGTCGGGCATCATGACCATGCGCGCGCTGGAAGTGGCCAAGGCGCTGGAAGGCGACGGCATTGGCGTGGGCGTGCTGCACGTGCCGACGATCAAGCCGCTTGATACCGAGACGATCCTGCGTGAGGCACGGCGCTCGGGCCGGCTCGTGGTGGTGGCAGAGAACCACACCGTGATCGGCGGCTTGGGCGAGGCGGTTGCAGGCACCCTGATGCGCGCCGGGGTGAGCGTGCCATTCCGCCAGGTTGGGCTGCCGGACGCATTTCTCGATGCCGGCGCACTCCCCACCCTGCACGACCGCTATGGGATTTCCACAAACGTCATGGCATCGACGATTCGTGGCTGGCTGGATTGACAGAGTGAGCCTCCGCCCGCAATGGCGGAGGCAGAGATTTCGCCGACCTAGGCAGTTAGCGCTGGGCTTGCTTGGCTGCCCGTTCGATGAAATCGGCCACCGCCACAGGGTGTGAAACCAGCGACATATGGCTGGATTTGAGCGACATCGTATGCGCGCCGAGCTGTTCGGCCCCCATAGGAAGCACGCGCACCGGTACCGGCGCCGTGCCGATGCTACCGCCACGGCGCGGGCACGCCACGCTGGCACGCAGGCGCTAGTTGATCAGATCCTTCGCGGCCTTGCTGCCCTCTTCCATCAGCTTGGCTTGCGCGTTGGCCCGGTTCAGCACGTTCTGCAGCTCCGCACTACGGATCATGGTCTCGGCCTGCATCTGCATGATCCGCTCCATGCGCGAATCTGCGTCACCGTGTGCGCGAGGGAGTTCCGAGCGGGGCAAATCCGCGCGGCGTTGCTTGGCTTGGGGCTGTGCAGCGGCATCGTCACCGCTCGACTCGCGTGGGCGCTTCGTGCCGCGCGCAGACAACGCCCCAAGTTCCCCTTGCGACGTACGTGCCGTGCGCTGAGGCGCCTGAGGCTGCGACGGCTTGACCGGCGACGAGCCTGGCGCGTCGTTACCGCTGATGTGTGTCTGGACGCTCGGTCCACTGATCTTCGATGGAATCGGCATGGCGGGCAGCTATGGTCAATAACGCTTGCATGCTAGGCGGCCCATGGCAGCGTCCAGTACGATCACGCGAAAACGCAATCGCAAACGCGAAGCCTCTGCACATGCGCCATGGCATGTCGCGCAATTGCTCGCAACCACTCACACAATCAAATACGCGCTCGGAGGCGTTGATGCAGGTGCTGGACCACGAACCGCAGAGCTGGTTTTTATTTGAAGCGGATGGCGAGCTGTATCTCGATGCCAATTGCAACCATGGGGCGGTCGGCTACAGCTTCATGATTCGGCTGACCACGGCGGAGGCTAAAAGGTATCGCGATGCGGGTCGGGATTACCTGAGCTGGCTGGCTCAGGACATACATAACTCCGCGCCGATTTTGGTTGCCAGTTCGTCGCCGTATAAAACCCGGAAGGCAACCAAGGAGGAAGAAATCGAAGCGAGCACTGCTTTGGCGGTATGGCAGGCGGAGCGGATTCGGAGCCTCAAGCTCGGCGCTTGAGCCTTAAACCCCCGACTGCCGCCCCTCAACCC
>NZ_JBGLYZ010000059.1:0-19724 GCF_047304345.1 Ralstonia sp. Ralssp135 | reverse complement strand
ACACGGGCAACCCCGCCAGCAGCGAGGGCACGTTACCTGCCGCACGCGCGGCATCGGCGGCGCGCGCCATGGCCAGCGCGGCTTGCACGTCGATGCTCACATAGGCGGCACCGCCGGCGGCGCGGTGCGATTCGGCGCGCTGCAGTGCGGCTTCGGTCAGCGCGACGCTGGTGGTGCGGCCGGCGGCCAGGTCAGCGGCCAGCGAGCGGATCATGTTGGGGCGGGGCGTCATCATGCGGTGGTCTCCGTTGGGTGGGGCGCTTCAGCCTTCAACAGGCAGCGTGTCAACAGCATAGCGATGGCGCAGCTCGGTGCCCGACACCGGGTCGATCAGGGCCATGTCGAAGGCCTCGCCAAAACCGAGTTCGCCGATGATGGGCTGCGTGCCGCAGAACATGGCGGTGCCCACCGGCAACGCTTCGTTGCCGGTGTAGCGGCGGATAAGGTCGCGCGGATCAAGCATGCGCGTGACGCCGCCTTCCTGGTACAGCGCGGTCTGGCCGTCGCGCGTGCGCCAGGTCTTCATCTGCAGGCTGTCCCAATGGTCGGCCAGCGCTTCGAAGCGCCACACGTCGCGGCTCACGGGCTTGGCGCACATCTGCTTGGAGACCGTCACGCCATAGGCTTCGACCTTGCGGTCGGTGTGGTCCGAACCGATGCCGACCAGCAGGCCCATCGGCGTGGAATACAGCACGAACTCCGCCTCGCCCGACGAATCTGCGCCGGGAATCTCCACGCTGGCATCGGTGGTCAGTAGCGAGGCCGACACGCGGTAGAAGCACGGCACGCGCGCCGGACGCGCCACGCCGATCGCTTCAAGCTCGGCGATGTGGTGTTCAACGGCTTGCGCATCGCGGCCGGTCCAGCCGGCAATGACAAGGTGGTCCACGGTCACGTCGATGGGGCCGTGGCCGATCAGGTTCAGGTGCAGCGTGGTCATGCGGAATCCGGAAGAAGCGGGAAAAACGAACGGGGGGAAATCGGGATCAGAGCGTGCGGATGATCGTGCGGCGGAACTCGTCGATGTGCTCGCGAATGGCTTCGCGCGCTGCGGGCACGTCACGGCGCTCCAGCGCATCGAGCACGGCGAGGTGCTCGTCGTACACGTTCTGCAGGTGCTGTGGCTCCGACAGCGAGAGGAACCAGAAGCGCGCCTGCTTCTCGTGCAGGCCCCGCAGCAATTCGGCCAGCACGCGGTTGCGCGAGGCAGCGGAAATGGCGAGGTGGAACTTGAGGTCCAGCGCGGCCAGCGCGGCAATGTCGCGGTGCTCGATCAGCGCGGGCGATGCATCGACGATGGCGCGCATGGCCTCGAAATCGGCGGGGTGGGCGCGCTCGGCGGCCAGCGTTACGCACAGGATCTCGTTGGTGGCGCGCACCTCGATCATGTCGAGCACGTCGTTGAGCGACAGCGGCGTCACCAGCACGCCCTTGCGCGGCAGGATCTGCACCAGCCCCTCCACCTCCAGACGATGCAGCGCCTGGTGGATCGGCGTGCGGCCCAACCCCAGAATCGTGCCGAGCTGCGCTTCGTTGAGCGGCTCGCCCGGGCGGAACTCGCACGCCATGATGCGGCGCTTGATCTCGTTGTAGGCGAGTTCACGCATTGCGGCGCCCTTGGGCGCATGCGCGTCGGGTTCAACGGCAAACGGTGCAGATGCAGACGCGGGTTTGGCAGACCCGGAAACCAGCTTGATCGGACGCGACATCGCGGCGGCCTCGAATTTAGTAAAAGTCGAGTGATGGTATTGTGATATCTCACAGAGCGTCAAGCGAGCAACACGCCGCATTCAGCTGCGTTCTTCTAGGTATTTGCCCTGATATGTCGATGGCGGGAGGCCGTTGAGATTCGTTATAGACTGCAACAAATTTCAGGGAGATAGCCATGAAGATCGCCATCATCGGGGCGGGCATCGGCGGCCTGACGCTCGCGTTGATGGCCGAGCGCCAAGGTTTCGAGGTAGAGGTGTGGGAGGCCGTGCAGACGCTGCGGCCACTGGGCGTTGGCATCAACCTGCTGCCACACGCGGCGCGCCAGCTGTGCGAACTGGGCTTGGAAGACACGCTGAGTGCGCTGGCGATTCGGACGTCCGCGCTGGCTTACTACAACCGTTTCGGCCAGCCGATCTGGCACGAGCCGCGCGGGCTGGCCGCGGGCTACGACTGGCCGCAGTTCTCCATTCACCGTGGCGAATTCCAGATGGCCCTGGCCGATGCCGTGATCGAGCGGCTCGGTGCTGATTGCATCCGCCTTGGCCACAGCTTCGAGGCGGTTCAATCGACGGGCGAGAAGGGCGGCCCCGTGCGCTTCACGCTGCGCGATCGCACCAACGACACCGTTGTCGAATCCTCGGCCGACGTGCTGGTCGGCGCAGATGGCATCCACTCCGCCGTGCGCCGGCACTTTTACCCGAGCGGCGATGCGCCGCGTTTTGCGGGCCGCATGCTGTGGCGCGCCGTCACCGAAGCCGAGCCGTATCTGGATGGCCGCACCATGTTCATGGCGGGCCATCAAGACCAGAAGTTCGTCGCCTATCCGATCTCCGAACCGCTGCGCCAGCAGGGCCGCTCTCGCATCAATTGGATTGCCGAGCTGCGCGTGCCCGACGAGGCACCGCCGCGCAGCGACTGGAACCGCGAAGTCGACCGTGCGATCTTCCGCAGCGCCTTCTCCGACTGGAAATGGAGTTGGATCGACATTCCGGCTTTGATCGACGGCGCAGAGGCCGTGTACGAATTCCCGCTCGTCGACAAAGATCCGCTGCCACGTTGGACCTTCGGCCGCGTCACGCTGCTGGGCGACGCGGCGCACCCGATGTATCCGATCGGCTCGAACGGCAGCGCGCAGGCGATTCTTGATGCGCGGGCGTTGGTCGATTGCCTGCTTGCCACGCGCGACACCGGCGTGGCCCTGCGTGAGTATGAGGCTGATCGCCTGCCGCGCACGGCAGGCATCGTGCTGCGCAACCGCCTCAACGGGCCGGAGCAGGTCATGCAGCTCGCGCATGAGCGCGCGCCCCAGGGCTTCGCGCGCATCGATGACGTGATCCCGCGCCCGGAATTGGAAGGAATTGCGATGCGCTACAAAAAGCTGGCCGGCTTCGATCCGCAATCGCTGCGCGATCAGCCACCCATGCCGGGCCGCGCCTGAAGCACTGATACGTTCACACGCCAGAAGAGAAAAGGGGGCCCCATGACTATCCATCGCACCATCTGCGCAGCTGCTGCGCTGTTGCTCGCCACCGCTGCCCATGCGGAAATCGTCGTTGGTGTGAGCCTGTCGACGACAGGGCCGTCGGCATCGCTCGGCATTACGCAGAAGAACTCGCTGGCGTTCTATCCGGATTCCATTGGCGGTGAAAAGCTGCGCCTAGTGGTGGTGGATGACGCCTCCGACCCAAGCACCGGCACGCGTCTGGCGCGCAAGCTCGTGACGGAAGACCACGTCGACATCATCGTTGGCTCGTCGGCGGTGGCGCCGTCGATTGCGATTTCCGAAGTCGCCACCGAATCGCACACGCCGCAACTGGCGTTGGCGCCGGTCGAGCTGAAGCCGGGCAAGGGCGATTGGACCTACCGTCTTGCGCAGCCGATCTCGCTGATGGCCGAGGCGATTGCCGCGCGCATGGCGGCGTCCGGCATCAAGAACGTCGGCTTCATCGGCTTTGCCGATGCGTACGGCGAGAGCTGGCTCAAGGACTTCACCGCCGCCGCCACGCCGCGCGGCATCAAGATCGTCGACGTGGAACGCTATGCCCGCGCAGATACCAGCGTGACGGGGCAGGTCGCCAAGCTGGTCAGCATCAAGCCCGACGCGATCCTGGTGGCCGGTGCAGGCACTGGCGCCGCGCTGCCGCACACCGCGTTGCGCGATCGCGGTTATGCGGGGCCGATCTATCAGACGCACGGTGCGGCAACGAAAGACCTGATCCGCATTGGCGGCAAGGCTGTCGACGGGGCCATTCTGCCGGCAGGCCCCGTGATCGTGGCCGAGCAATTGCCCGACAGCCACCCCAGCAAGAAGACCGCGCTGGAATACGTGACGCGCTATGAAAAGGCCAACGGGCCCGACACGCGCACGCAGTTCGGCGCCCACACGTGGGATGCACTGCAGGTGCTCCAGCGCATCGTGCCGGTGGCGCTCAAGAAGGCCAAGCCGGGCACGCCCGAGTTCCGCCAGGCGCTGAAGAGCGCGCTGGAATCGGAGCACGACATTGTTGTTTCGCACGGCGTGCTCAACTACACGGCCACGGATCACTTCGGCTTTGATGCGCGCGGCCGCGTGCTGCTGACCATCGACCACGGCAAATGGAAACTGTTGAACTGAAACGCGCGCGCGTGCATGGCCGGCGGGCGCATCGCCGACGATAATCGAGAGTCTTCTCCCATCCACACCGCCATGCCGCGCACGCCCAAAGCCGACGACCTGTATCCCGCCGTGGCCCCCTCGGGGCACTTCAACCCGCATTTGGCGGACGTGGAGTATGGCGCGCTCGACGGGCTGGTCGGCTATGCCGTGCGCCGCGCGCAGCTGCACATCTACGAAGATTTCGTGCGCTCGCTGCACGCGTGGAACATCACGCCGCCGCGCTTCTCGGCCATGACCGTAATCGCGCATAACCCGAACCTCAAGCTGACGGAACTGGCCAACATCCTGGGCGTGGCGCGCTCCGGCGCAGTGCTGCTGGTCGATACGCTGGAAGACATGGGCATGGTCGAGCGCCAGCCTTCGCCCAAGGACAAGCGCGCCTTCCGACTGGTGCTGACCGCCAAGGGCGCAACCACCCTCGACGAAATCACCCGTGCCGTCACCGCGCACGACGCCCGCGTAACGGCGCATCTTTCAAAGGATGAACGGCACACGCTGCTGGCACTGCTCAACAAGCTGGCTTCGGGGCCGGATTCCGCTTCCTGATCTGCAGCCGGTGCGTGCAAATGACAAGCGGCCCGAACGTGGGCCGCTTTGCTTTGGTGCGAGGTGCGAGTGGTTCAGCGCTTGTTTGCGTCGATGGCTTTCTGCCAGAGGTCCTTGTCCGGCGGATACAGCGAATCGAAGTATTCGCGCAGCGTGCAGATTTCCTGGACGATCTCGAACGGAAAGCCCTGGCGGCCACCGCGGTCGTCAATCTGCAGGCTGTTCAGGTAGCGTCGGCAGCCAATGAAATCGGCCCACTTGGCGGCGATCGTGTTGATGATGCGCGGAAACTTCCGACCAAGTTCGATCGGCCTCACCTGGTCGGGCAGGGACGCGAGCCACCGGATGGCGTCGCGGTTGAGCGCGAAGTCATCGGCGTTTTGCTGCTTGCGTTGAGAGGTGGGATCTTGAGCCATATCGGATGCGCATCCTTGAAGTCTAGTGTACCCCTCCCGCGCCGGCCTGCCAGCCCGACAGGCGAGGGTCTTGACGCATCACCTGTTTGATTCGACCGCTGCCACAGCCAGCGTCCCGCTGTTTGCTTGCCGAGGCTGCGGTATGCTGCGCGCCGCCCAATCCACATTCGCCTCAAGTTTTGCGCAGGCTTGCCGATAAGCCAAGCGCGGTTTGGCGCGCTGATGGACCAGAGCATCCACCAGCTTAAAACGCCTAGACTGCGAAACACGAGCCAGTGTCGGCTGGCACGCCGCTCCCCTAATTCAATCAAAAAACCGGGCTTCGAGCCGAGGTAGGCAGGGTATGAAGCGAATCGATGCGAGCCAATTGCGTATCGGCATGTTTGTGATGAAGCTGGGCGGGTCCTGGCTCAAGCATCCGTTCTGGCGTGCGCAGTTCCAGTTGTCGCACCAGGGCCAGATTGACGACATCCGCCGCGCGGGTATCACCGAGATCTGGATCGACCCCGAGCGCGGCGAAGACGTCATGGTAGAGACGCAGATGCCCGTACCGGCGCCGGCGCCCGAACCGCTCACGCGCGAGACCTTGGCCGCGCGGCCGCCGATCACACCAACGTCGCTCAAGGAAGAGTGGAAGCACGCCCAGCAGCTGATGCAGAACGGCAAGGTGACGCTTGGCCACATGTTTTCCGAAGCCCGCATGGGGCGCGCGCTGGAAACCGAAAAGGCGCTGCTGCTGGTGGACGACGTGTCGAACTCGCTGGCACGCAACTCGTATGCGCTGATTGCGCTGGCGCGGCTGAAGAACAAGGACGACTACACCTATCTGCATTCGTTTGCCGTTTGCGCCCTGATGGTGGCGCTGGCGAAGACGCTGGGGTTGCCTGAAGACGAGATCCGCGAATGCGGGCTGGGCGGGCTGGTGCACGATATCGGCAAGTCGGCCATGCCGCGCACGCTGCTCGACAAGAGCACCGCGCTCACCAAGGATGAACTGGCACTGCTGCAGACCCACGCGGTGGGCGGCCACCACTTGCTGCAGGGTACAGGCCAGTTCAGCGAGATTGCGCGCGAAATCTGCCTGCACCATCACGAGCGTATTGACGGCAGCGGCTATCCTGACGCCCAGAAGGGCGAGGCTATTAGCCTGTGGGCCAAGATGGGCGCAATCTGCGACGTGTACGACACGCTTACGTCAAGCAGCCCGTACCACCATGCGTGGTCTCCCGCGCAGGCACTGAAATACATGATGGCGCGCACCGATACGCAGTTCGATCGCACCGTGTTCCAGGCCTTCACGCGCAGCGTAGGCATCTACCCGGTAGGCACGCTGGTCAAGCTGCGCACCAACCGGTTGGGCGTGGTGGTCCACCAGAACGAGGCGTCTGCGCTCAAGCCGGACGTGGTCGTCTTCTATTCGGGCAACACCAAGACGCGTGTGCGCCCCGAGCGCATCAGCCTGGGCAAGTCCGACGATTCCATCGTCACCGTGGAAGACGCCACCACCTGGGGTTTGTCGGACGAGGAAGTCTCCGACATGTGCCTGGTCTGAGCCGCGGGGCACCCCAGGTTCACACGTTTTCCACGGGCGGCTCATTCTGCTCGGGTGGATTCGGGCGGGTATCGCGTGGCACCAGCGGGTCGCCGGGCTTGCGCTTGGCAGGCTCGGGCTGGGCTTTCGGGCTGGCGGGCTGTGTCGTATCGGTTTCTGAACGGCTTGGCTGGGTGGGCATCGCGGTCTCCCGATCTGCGGATGCCTCTCTTCCAGCATGTCGCGCGCCTGGCAAGTCCCCACGCTTCATGTGTATTTTTCTTAACACGGACTTCAACAAACTTCATGGCGTACCCCTCTAAAGTGGGGTACGTTTGAGTCGTTGGTTTTTACATTGCTGAACAATCGCCACACATTCAGAGCGACGTCGGCAATCCGCAAACAAACGATTCAGTCTTCCGGGGGGTGACATGAACGTTTCCAATCTGCTGCATGCAGCGTCGAACTGGGTCGTCCAGTCGCGCGCTTTCAATGTCGCGCAATCGGTGGCACACCATCGCACGCCCAGCGATGCGTTGTCGCACTGGAAACTCGATATCTGGCACAAGAGCGTGCCGTTCCTGTTCGAGGGCGGTCTTGCCGAGCCCGCGCACCAACTGTTTCCCAAGCATCTGGCGCATGCCGAATGGGTGGACGAGTTGCACCACCATCTGAGCCAGCTCGTGGGTGTGCGCCGCGAACACTGCAAGATCGACATTCGCGCGGTGACGGGGCTGGCGCAGTCGCCATGCTCGGTGCATTCGTTTCCGAGCATGCTGGTGTTTGCGCACCAGCATTGCCGCCGCATTCCGCACAGCACGGACGCCGACTTTGCCGCCAACCGGCGCCATGTATTCCGCTACGCAGATCAGGCCAACGTGTTCCGCGCCTACGATTTTGCCGGCGGCGAGCTGTTCTACATGAACGAGTGGGGTGCGCACCATTTCGCCGCGCTGGCGTTGCAGGCTCGCACGCAGAACCGTGAGCTGCTGGTCGATGCCGAGGTGCGTCACGCGCGTTCTGCGCTGGGGTTGCGTCGGCTGCTTGACGGTTTCTACGTGATCGGCGCGCGACGGCAAGGGCAGCAGCGCTACGGCACGCGTTTGTCGGAAGCGCTGGCCAGTCATCAGGTGCCGCATCGCTGGATGCATGGCCGCCGCGAGACCGAAGGCTTTGAGCTGTGCTTCCTGCCCAAGTCGGATCGCTTTGCCAATTGCGTGGGCGAACAGCTCGTGCGCGACGGCTGGTTCGACTACGGGGCTTGGCTGGCCAGCCTGCACGATGCCACCGAGGTGGGTGCCCCCGCGCAACGCGCCGAGGCCGCCCGCAAAACGCGCCCGAACTGGAAGCGCGTGCAGGTGCCGAGCCTGGGCGTGCCGACGGGCCTCATGCCGGGCTTCGCGCACACACGCTTGTAATACTGGAGAGCTACGCTCGGGGGCTGTTCTGCCCCACCACCTGACGGATTGCTGAATTAGGCGGCTGGTGTCAGAATTCGCAACTTAGTTGCATTGAGGCGCGCAGTGTCGAGTGACATCGCGCGCCGGCACCTGCGCCCAACCTTGCGTTCCTTCCGCTCCTCCTTCCTCCATCTGCGTTGGCTGGCTTGCCTGCTGGCCGTGTTCCTGCTGTTTGGTCAGCAGGGCGCGCTGCGGCATGCGCTCTCGCATTGGAGTGAACTGAGCGAAGGGACTGCTGTTCAGTTCAACGCTGCCGCCACGGCCAAGCCGGCCGGCGCCGAGCGCAGCCAGCCCGCGCAGGAGCACGCCGCGTGCTTGCAGTGCGCCGCCTATGCTGCGCTGGCGGCTGCCTTGCCGATGCTGGTGGCGCTGCGCCTGGCGCATACGCGGCGCTGGCATTTTCCGCGCATCGGCTTTCATGCGGGCGCGCCGGTCTTTCCGGTGGCCGTCTGCTCGCGCGATCCTCCATTCCGCCTTTGATTCCTGCCTTGTCCCTCGGCTCGCGCGTCGTGTTGACGCATGCGCGGGCCGCTGCTTAACGCATCCGCTCGATTCAAAGGTCTTTCATGATTCCGTTCCAGCCCCGCAAGCTGGTGATGGCGCTCGCCGCAGTTTTGCCATCCGTCGCCTCGGTTTCCGCACTGGCTCAGCAAGCCACAACGCCGGCCCCCACACCCGCCACGCCAGCCACGACGGCGTCCGCTGCACAGGCCAAACCGGCCGCCGCCAACGTGCGCGACCTCAGTGAAACTCGCGTCACGGCCAAGCGGCTGGACGCTGCACGCAATGCGCTGTCGCCGGACACCGGCAGTTCCGTCTACAAGTTCGACACCGATGACATTGCCCGCATGCCGCTGGGCGATGCCACGCCGCTCAACCAGGTGCTGCTGCAGGCGCCGGGCGTGGTGCAGGATTCGTACGGGCAATTGCACGTGCGCGGGGACCACTCGAACCTGCAGTACCGCATCAATGGCGTGATCGTCCCTGAGCCGATCAGCGGTTTCGGGCAGATGCTCGATACGCGCTTCGCCAACCAGATCAATGTGCTGACCGGCGCGCTGCCGGCGCAGTACGGTTACCGCACGGCCGGCATCGTCGATATCACCACCAAGGGCGCATCCACCGACGAAGATGGCGAGCCGAAGGCATTTGGCGGGGAAATCGGCACCGTGCTGGGCAGCAATGCCACGCATGAGGTCAATGCGCAGATCCAGGGCACGAAAGACCGCTTCAGCTATTACCTCTCGGGCGTGTTTGCCGAGAACAACCTCGGCATTGAAAACCCCACGGGCAACCGCAATGCCACGCACGATCACACCACGCAGAACAAGTCGTTCGGCATGCTGTCGTATCTGCTTGATAACGATAGCCGCGTGAGCTTCATGTTCGGCACGTCGAACGGCCGTTTCCAGATTCCGACGCGCCCCGGCCTGACGCCGCAATTCACGCTCGACGGCGCAGTGCCGCCAGCCTCTGAAGCGCTTAACGCCAATCAACGCGAGAAGACCGACTTCCAGATCCTGACGTATCAGCAGAAGGTCTCACCCAAGCTGGACTACCAGGTTTCGGTGTTCCGCCGTGCAAGTCGGATCGACTACATGCCCGATCCGATTGGCGATCTGGTCTACAACGGCGTGGCGGCCGACATCACGCGCCGCAACGAGGCCTACGGCGTGCAGGGCGACGCAAGCTACAAGCTCACCGACAAGCACACGCTGCGTGCCGGCGTGTTCGTGCAGCGCGAGCGCTACGTGGCCGACAACACCGCCAGCGTGTTTGCCGCCGACGGCTCCGGCGCCCAGACCAGCACTACGCCGTTCACCATCGTCGACAACCACAGCGGCAGCGGCACCACCATGGGCGTCTACCTGCAAGACGAGTGGAAGCCCACCGACAAGCTCACCGTCAACTACGGCGCGCGGTACGACCGCGTCAACACCATCGTCAGCGAGCAGCAACTGAGCCCGCGCCTGGGCCTGACGTATGACCTGACGCCGCGCACCCGCGTGCATGCCGGCTACGCGCGCTACTTCACGCCGCCGCCCACGGAGAAGTTCGATACCACGTCGGTGCAGGCCTTTGCCGGCACGACCAACGCGCTGCCTTCAGACGCCAACACGGCCGTCAAGTCGGAGCGTTCGAACTACTTTGACCTGGGGGTTTCGCACCAGCTCACGCCGCATCTGACGCTGGGGCTCGATGCGTATTACCGAGACGTGCGCCATCTGCAGGATGAAGGGCAGTTCGGCAATGCGCTGCTGTACTCGGCGTTCAACTACGAGCGTGGGCGGATTTATGGGCTGGAGGGCAGCGCGAACTATCGCAACGGCAACTTCGGGGCGTACCTGAATCTGGCCGTGTCACGCGCGCAGGGCAAGGGCATCGAGACCGGCCAGTTCAACTTTGGTGCCGACGAGCTGGCCTACATCAACAACCATTGGGTCAACCTCGATCACGACCAGCGCCTGACCGCGTCGGCCGGTGTGTCGTATCGGTATTCCGGCACCACCTATACGAGCGATGTGCTGTTCGGTACCGGCTTGCGCAACGGCTTCGCCAATACCGAACACCTGCCGGCCTACTGGCAGATGAACGTGGGCGCCGCACGCGACTTCAACCTGCCGACGCTGGGCAAGTTCAAGACGCGCCTGACCGTGCTGAATATCTTCGACCGCAGCTACCAGTTGCGCGACGGCACAGGCATCGGCGTAGGTGCGCCGCAGTTTGCGCCGCGCCGTACGTTCCTCTTGTCGGTCAGCAAGCCGTTCTAAGCAAATCGGGTCAGCGTATGAGGCTGGCCCGATTTCCCATCACATCCCCGTCACATCGGCGGGACCATCCCGTCCTTGCCGACCAGCACGCGCTGCGCGACCAGCGTGCCTTGCGCATCGGCGCGCACGAACATGACAACGTGCGCGCCGGCTTTCAGGTTGTCACGCCGACCCGGCTCGAAGGTGACGATCGGCACTTGCGGCGGCACCACGATGCGCTGCTCCCCATCCTTGTATTTGACCGACAGCGTGCGGCCCTGAGCCCCGGTAACGGCGCCTGCCTGCTCGACCGTGCCGTTGGTCATGCTGCTGTTCGGGCCCATGTCGTAAGGGCGGTGGCCGTCGCCGGTGCCGCGCATTGCCTCCGGAAACACGTGGACTTCGAGCGCACGCAATGTGCCGTCCGGCTCCTTGACCGCCGCCGTGCCGATATAGCTGCCGGCGCGAATGGCCGACGGTTCAATCGGCGCGACCTGGGTGACGTTGAGGTCCACCGGCAGCGTCACAGTAGCCTTGTTGCCGGAGGCGTCGGTCACATCGACAGCGGTGCTGTGGACGGCATTGATCGTGGCGCGTACGCGCGTGGGCGCGGCGGTACTTTGCGCGGACACGGCCAACGGAAAGAGCGCTGTCACGACGGTGACAACCGCGGCGGTACGAGCTGAGAAACGTAGTCGTGTCATTGGATAGGGGGCGTGAAGTTCGCTCAAGGTGAGCCGGGCGGCCTGCGCAACTCGCATGGGCTGCGGGGTCGGTGCGCCAGTCTAGACCGGACCGCGCTGGCGTGCAGGCGCGGTCCGCGTTCATCCGATGCGGCTTAGCCGCGATGCTGGCCCGGCACGCGCTTGCCCTTGTACGTCGGGCGGCTGCGGCGCATGTTGTCGGACCAATCCGTGCCGCCACCGGTGGGCGAGTGCACCGGCATATCGCGGCTGCCCGGCTGCGGGTCGATTGGCGCTTCGTCCAGGTCCACCGCGTCCGGCGCATCGGCGTCGTCGTTTTCACCGGCGAGGCCCGTGGCGTGTTCAAAATCCTCGTCGTCGATGGGTGTGTCGACTTCGGAATGGTTTATGTCGTGTATGGCGTCGGGCATCAGGTCGCCGCCTTCGCGTATGACGGGTTCGTGCCCGGCCGCGCGACGCTCGCCGGTGCCGGCGGAGTCTGTGTCGCTGTCGAGGTTCACATCCCCCAGGTCCGCGCCGGCCGTGCGGTTGGCTGCATTGCCGTGCGGGTGCACGGCGGGATCCTCGTCAAAGCGATCCTCAACGTCGCTGCCCAGGCCCGGGCCGCCCACCACGTCACTGCCCGAGTCCGAGCTGTCGGAGGGGCCGAGTGCGTCGGTTCCGTGACCCTTGCCGGTCTGTGCAGGTGCTTCGCCGGTGCGATACAGGTTGCTGGTTGCCATGTGGGTTTCTCCATGCGTACTTGTGCGCCAACGCGCGACACTGCACGAGCAGCAAGGCGGATACCTGGGCGCAGCGCGCCGCACGCGTGCGCCAGCGCACTGTTGCGGCGGCACGCGGGTTGCGACGCCGTTGGGTACGGGCGATTTGTCCGTAAACCGAAACAGGAGGCTGACGATGAAGCAACACGCACAGCAACCGCACAAGCCCGCTGCCCCCGCGGCGGAAAAAGCGGGGGAACGAAAGAGCGAAGCCAAGAAGGGCGAGCGCGGCGATCAGGCACAGCAAGGACGGGGTGCCGCCAAGGACCGCGCTGATTCCGACCGCGCCGAGCGCACATCAATGCAGCACGGCACAAACCAATCGGCGAAACGCCCGATGCCGGTGCGCGCCGAGGATGGCCGCGCCGCCGCACAAGAAGGGCAACTGCCGCAGAATCAGCAGCGCCTGGGGCAGCACCAGAACAGTCGGAAGCAGCCATGAACGCCACCAAGAAGCCTCGTGGCGAAGACAAAGCCAAGGCGCCTTCGGGTGACGCCGCCAGGCCCGTCGCGCCGGCCATCCCAAGTGAAAGCGGCGTAGGCGAGGAAGACCCGGGCGACTTCGAGAACGCGTCGATCCATTCGGATGACGGGAAGCGTCCCCGCGCGCCTAGCGAGGGGCGCTGACAGGGACACCTCTTCACTTCAGCCGCGCGAGGTCTGGCGCGGCTGAATGACGTTTGCCAACCAACGCCATATCGCTGGCCACGCCGGGCGTCGTGTGCGAGCGACAGCGGTCACGATGTGCACGTGCGCGCCGCTGCGCCTGTCGGCATGCAGGTGCCACCACCCGGACGTTTCCACAACATGCGCGTGGCCGGCGCCAAGCGTGTATTGCGACGCTGCAATCGAGCGCGAGGGCGGTTCCAGGCGCAAGCTGCCTTCCAATGCCACGAGCGTGGTTCCAGCGAGGAGCCAGCGCAGGCCGGCCTGTCCGGGGCAAAGCGTCAGCCTTTCGGGTTCGGATGCGGGTGTCGTTGCAGTCATGTCGATCTCCTGAACATGGCTCCAGCGTAGGCATGTGGCACCACCGCCAACAGACACAGAACCGGCAAGGTGCCGGGCAACAGCCGAGCCTTGTGACAATCTGTTGCGGTACAGTTTGACGTCGTCTGTATCTGTTGCGGTGACAGGCTTGCCGGCATGATGTGCTGGCCCCTCTCCTTGCCGCCTGTCGCCGTCCGCTTGCCGCCGCCCTCGCCGCCATGTCCGTCACCGAGTTGACTTCCCCGCCCGCGCAGCCGCTGTACCGGACGCTTGCCGATCACTACCTCGGTGCGATCCGCAGCGGAGTGCTGGCGCCGGGCGAGCGCATGCCGTCGGTGCGCATGCTGATGCGCACGCACGCGGTGAGTCTGTCGACCGCGCTGCAGGTTTGCCGGCATCTGGAGACGGAAGGCTGGCTGGAGGCGCGCGAACGCTCGGGCTACTTTGTGCGCCAGCCGCGCCGCGCCTTGCTGGCCCCGGTCAAGGAACCCGAAGTTTCGACGCCCGATCCGGCGGCGTACGTGGGCGTGCATGCGCGCGTGTCGGCCATCGTGGCGCGTGGGCAGCAGGCCAGCGTGAATGTCGATCTGTCAGGGGCGAGTGGGGCGGCCGCGTTGTACCCGGCAGCAGCGCTCAACCGGATTGCGTCGCAGGTACTGCGGCGGTATCCGTTGCTGCTGACACAGGCTGTCATCCCGAACGGCCATCCTGAATTGCAAACTGCCGTGGCGCGCCGTGCGCTCGACATGGGCGTGCAGATCGCGCCGGACGACGTAATCGTCACCCACGGCTGTATCGAGGCGATCAACTTGGCGTTGCGTGCTGTGGCGCAGCCGGGCGATACCGTGGCCGTGGAGTCGCCGACTTACTACGGGCTGCTGCAGGTGCTGGAAAGCCTGGGCATGCGCGCAGTGGAAATTCCTACCAGCCCGCGCACCGGCATGTCGCTCGAAGCGCTAGAGATGGCAGTGCAGGCCTACGGCAACATCCGCGCCGTGGTGGTGGTGCCCAACCTGCAGAACCCGCTCGGCAGCATCATGCCGGACGCAGCCAAGCGCCGGATGGCCGCCTTTTGCGATGCCAACCGCATCGCGCTCATTGAAGACGATACCTACAGCGCGCTAGGCGATAGCCCAACGCCACTCAAGGCGCTCAAGGCGTGGGACCGCACGGGCAACGTCATCTATTGCGCGTCATTGAGCAAGGTGCTGGCACCGGGCCTGCGCCTGGGCTGGATGGCTGCCGGCCGCTGGCAGGGGCGCGTGCAGATGCTGAAGTTTGCCCAATCGCGGCCAAACGATTCGTGGTCGCAGGTGTTGGCGGGGCGCTTTATCGCCTCGGGTGCGTACGACCGTCACCTGCGCACCCTGCGCCAGACCTTGCGTGAACAGCGCGAGCGCATGGCCGAGTCGATTGCTGGATGCTTTCCCGCCGGCACGCGGTTGTCGGTGCCCTCAGGCGGCTTGGCGATGTGGGTGGAGTTGCCAGCCAACGTGTCGTCGGTGGCACTGTTTGATGCGGCGTTGGCGCAGGGCATCCGCATTGCGCCGGGGACGATGTTCTCGAACCTGAACCGCTTCGATCATTACTTCCGCATCTGTTTCGGCCTGCTGCCTTCGGCCAACCTCGAAGCTGCGCTTGCCACGCTCGGCCGCCTCACGCAGGAACTGGCCGAGCGCTGATCGATCGACCTACCGGCACCACGCCGGCACGGCGGAGGGCGATTCAAGCCCCTGCACGCTCTGCGCAATCTGTTGCGACCACTGCTGCACGAGGTGTTGCGTGGATGACACCACCGCATCTACGCCCGCATTCGCATTCGCATCCGTACCTGCAGGTTGGCCATTCACGGGCAGCGCAAGCGTCGTCTGGCAGGTCAGGGCGGCGGGGCTCGCGCCCTGAGTGGTCACATCGCGCGATACGCGCCACGTCACCAGCGCCGTCACGCCTTGGCCGGGCCGCGCGTCATAGCTGCGCATTTCGGCGCCGATGCGGTAGAGCGGCACGCCCGCCGGCGCAGCCGCACTTCCCACGTCCACCGCAGACAGCGTTGTCGCCATGTCCGCAGACAGCGCATCGCGCAGTTCAGAACCAAACGGTGCGGCCCAGCGTTGTTGCTCAAGCGCCACCACTTCGCTATCGGACGTACGCAGCACGATCTGCGGCTTGTCCAGGCGATCAGGCACCCGCACGCCCGAGAGGCGGAAGGCGCGCTGGAAACGGCCGGTGTCCGTGGCTTCGGGGCGCACCGACAGCGTATGCAACGTCGGCTCGGGCGAAGCGCACGCGCCAACCAGCAACGCCACGGCGGCGGCGCCGGCCAGGCGAAGAGAAGAAGACAGCATCGTCGTTTGCATCGGCATCATTGCGCGTCCTTTGCCTTGCCGCGGATCAGCGCTTCCGGGTGGCGGTCCAGATAATCGGTCAGCACGCGCACGGACGCGGCGGCCTTGGCCACTTGTTCCAGCGTGTCGCGCGCGTTGCGTTGCAGCGGGGCATCGTCGGAGAAGACCTGGCGCGCAGAATCCAGCGTGCGGCGCGCCTCGGCCAGCGTTTCCTTCATCTGCGGGGCGAGGTCGCTGTTGACGGTCTTGGCCAGTTGCTCGGTTTGCTTGAGCGTGGCGTCGAGCGTCGTCAGCGTGCGGTGAACATCCTGTCCGATCTGCTCGAACGGCACCTTGTTGAGCTTCTTGGCGATGCCGGCAATCTGCGCTTCGATGTCGTCAGTCGGGTTATCGGCAGTCGGGAACACATACGCGCCGTCACGATCGCGCATGCCGAAGCGCGGCGGGGTCTTGTCGCGGTCGGCTGCGTCAATGAAGTCGAGGTTCACGAACTGCTGGCCCGTCAGCAGGCTCGCGCTCTTCAACTGCGCGCGCATGCCGTTCTTCACCAGCACGTCGAACTGCGTGCGGACGTCTTCGGCGGCGTGCTGCGGGTTGTCGTCGCGGATGTCCATGCCGAAGCGCGTGGGGTATAGCGTGGCCGTCACGGGCAGTACGAACTCGTGGCGCTTCTTGCTGTAGTGGATGCCGATCGACTTGATCTCGCCCACGTTGATGCCCTTGAACTCCACCGGCGCACCCACGTTGAGCCCGCGCAGCGAGCGGTGGAAGTACATCACCACGGTCTGCGACAGGTGTTCTGGGTCTTTCAGTGCCATGGTCTCGTTGCGCACGAGCGGGAACTCGGCGTCGGAGGCGGCCGGTTGGTGATCGGCTTCTTCTGGCGTCTGGAAGGCGATGCCGCCCAGGGCCACGGTCAGCAGCGATTGCGTATCGACCTTCAACCCGCTGGCGTCGAGCTTGAGGTCGATGCCGCTGGCATTCCAGAACCGCGTGCCGTGTGCCACAAACTTGTCGAACGGCGCGTTGACGAAGATGTGCAGCGTCACGCCCTTGCCGTCGGTGTCGATGTCATAGGCGGTGACCTGGCCCACGCGCACGCGGCGGAAATACACCGGCGCGCCGATATCGAGTGAGCCCAGGTCAGGCGCGCGCAGCGTGAACTGTTTGCCGGGCGCATCAGCGGAGATGGCCGGCGGTGTGTCGAGGCCTTTGAAGATGGATTTCTTCTCCTGCGAGCGGCCGCCGTCCACGCCGATGTACGCCCCTGAGAGCAGCGTGCCGAGCCCCGAGATGCTGCCGGCCGCCACGCGCGGGCGCACCACCCAGAAGCGCGTATCCGACGCGGCGAACGCCTTGCCGTCATGCGTCAGTTCGATCAGTACCACGGCGCCAGACCGGTCCTCCGTGAGGCCCACCGCCTTGACCACGCCGATATCGACGCTCTTGAATTTCACGCGCGTCTTGCCCGCTTCGATGCCCTCTGCCGAGCTGAAGGTGACGGTCACCTGCGCGCCGCGCGCCAGGATCACGCGCGCCATGAGCGTGGCGCCCACCAACAGTGCCACGATCGGCACCAGCCAGATCAGCGAGGGCAGCCAGCGCTTGCGCTTCGTGCGACGCGGCGCGGGGATGTTTTCGTTATCGACGGGGTCGGTCATACATCGGTCTCTTCGGGATCGGGCTCGTCGATGACGTCCCAGATCAGGCGGGGATCAAAACAGCGGGCGGCGAACATGGTCAGCACCACCACGGCGGCAAAAGGGCCGACACCAGGGCCGGGTTTGATGATGGCCAGCGTCGACAGATGTACAAGCCCTGCGAGCAGCGTCACCACAAACACATCGAGCATCGACCACCGGCCGATGATCTCGACCAGCGCATACAGGCGCGTGCGCAGTCGCGGGTTCCAGCGCCAGCGCTGCTGCACCGAGAGGCACAGCACCGCCAGGATGCCCAGCTTGGCCAGCGGCACCAGAAAGCTTGCGATGAACACGATGATGGCCAGGTGCCACGATCCCGACGTCCAGAGATAGACGATCCCGCTCATGATGGTGTCCTGCTGCGTGCCGAGCAGCGTGTCGGTAATCATCACGGGCAGCAGATTGGCGGGCAGGTACATGGCGGCCGCTGCAATCAGCAGCGCCCAGCAGCGCGCCAGGCTGTCGGGCTTGCGCACGTGCATGGGCGACATGCAGCGCGGGCAGACCGGCGCTGCGGTGGTCTTGTCAGGTGCGTCTTCGTGCGTGAGCACCGCCTGCGTGGCGGCCGAAGCCTGGGGCATGCGCGCCAGCAGGCCGCAGCGCTCGCATGTCACCAGGCCTTGTGCGGCGGCCCGCAGCGGGCGACCTTCTTGACCCGGTTGGGCCGGTGCAGGAGTGGTGACGCTGTTCATGGGTGATCCTCGCCGGGGCGGGCGGCGGCGTCCATGCCGGTGGGCGCGTCGACGTGTGAGCCCGGCGGCAGCGTCAACCCGATCTCGCGCCAGAACGGTCGCAGGTCGATCGACAACGCCACCGTCAAGAATACGGTGAGCGCGGCAAACGCCCACAAGCCCGCATCGGCTTCGAGCGACACCATGCGCGCCACTTTGATGAGCGCCACCACCACGCCCAGCATGAAGATCTCGACCATTGCCCACGGGCGGATCAGCGCTGCCGCGCGCAGCACCAGCGCTGCAGCCGGATGCTGGCGCCCACGCCATCGTGCAATGAGCAGCGGTGCCAGCACCGACATGTACATCAGCGGGAAGAACACCGTGGTGAGCGCCACCAGTACGGCAGCGAAGAGCATGTCGTAGTCGTACAGCGCCACGATGGCGCCCCACAGTGTGGTGGCGTGCCGGTTGCCGCCGCCGTTCATCTCGGCAATCGGAAAGATGTTGGCGACGATGTAGACGATGAGGCCCGTCAACACCAGCGGCAGCAGTACCGAAAGCCGCTCGCTCTGGTTGCGGTACAGCTTGACGCCGCAGCGCGTGCAATGCGCTTCTTCATCCAGCGCAATGACCTCGTGGCGATGCAGGGTGTCGCAGTGCTCGCATGCGATCCAGGCATCGGGATCGCCAGGCAGGGGCTGGGCTACCAGGGCGGCTTTTGCGTCGGGGGTGTCGCCCGCTGCGCGCCAGGACTGCGGCAGCGGGAAGGGGAGTTTCACGGTTTACAGCTCCATCGTCGGGCTGAAGGTGGGCCGGCAGCGTTGCAGACGCGTGCGGCGGCACACCGACAGTGGGGGCAGGCGATTATACATACACCGTTGAATGTATAGCTGAGTGCGGGCTTCCTCATTTTGACGCACGGTCACAAGCAAATATCCCGCCAATCGGCGCACTCGATATTGCATGGCGTGACGGCGGAACGGGCCTTGCTGCCTTGGAGGGGCATGTTCTCAACCTGAAAGGAGCATTTCATGACGTATCTCCGTGCATCTTCTCTAGTCATCGCGTTGGCGCTGGCAGGCGGTACCGCTGCGGCGTATGCCCAAACGGGGGCAGCCCAATCCAACAGCACGGCGGGCGGCAGCAGCATGTCTCCGGCGGGCGGTGCCGACACCGGCGCTACTGCAACGGGCACGGGGGGGACCGCTGTCAACGGCAGTTCGGCCAACGGCGGTCGGGATGCCACCCGCAACCGCAACGCCGCCGGCAAGCAAGGGCGCGCCGGCAATATGCGATCGGGTTCGAGCGGTGGCTATGGCGGCAGTGCCAACGATTCAACCGGCAGCGCAACCGGCGGCGGCTCGGGTGGAGTGGGCGTAGGCGCGCCAGGCACGGGCGGGTCGATGGGTGCGCCGGGCGGCGGTAGCGGCGGCGGTGCTGCTGGTTCAGGCGGCGCTGGTGCCGGTGCGGGTACCGGA
>NZ_JBGLYZ010000058.1:0-20230 GCF_047304345.1 Ralstonia sp. Ralssp135 | reverse complement strand
CTTCCAGGTCTTTCTCGATCTCGCTGCCGGCGCCGGAACGTCGGTCAGCAAGCTGGCGGCGGAATCGCCCAAAGCGACCGTCGCCATTGGCGGTGTACTGGCGTCGATTCTGGCGTTCCGCAGCGCCCGCGCCGCGTGGTCGATCGGCAAGGGCCTGACCAACATCGCTCGCGGCACTGCCGTTGCTGCAGGCGTTGGCCGAACGGCCGAGGCGGCTGCTACCGCTGCCAAGGTGGCACCGGCCGCCGCGAAGGCACCCGGCGTGCCGGGTGCGACCGGCCGGTTCCTGAAAGGCGCAGCGCCCAAGCTGGGCAAGGTCGGCTCTGTCGCGGGCGTTTTGGCGCTGGTGGGCACGGCCGGCATGGCAAGCGCGGAAGCGGCAGAGAGCCCCGGCTCCAAAGCCGACAAGGCCAAAGCCTTCGCGGGCATTGGCGCAGGGCTGGCCGGGGAACTTGCCGGCGGCGCGGCGGGGCGTGCCATTGGCGCCGTTGCTGGCACAGCCATCGCTGGGCCCATCGGCACCGTTGTTGGCGGGCTGCTCGGCGGCATGTTGGGTTCGTACCTTGGCGGCAAGGCCAGCAGCGCCGCAGCCGGGCTAGCCTTGGGCGACACCAAGCCCAAGGCCGAGCTGATCACTGGCAAGCCCGTCCTGCCCGCCGGCGCCGCAGAGGCGCTCGGCACGGTCAGCGCGCTCGCCAAGGCGCCGCCGGCACCGCCGCCGCAGGTCGACCAACGTTTTGAGTTCGCGCCGCGCATCGCGTTGACGGTGCACGGCGACGTCAAAGACCCGCGCCAGCTTGCCGAGGAATTGATGCCGCACCTACGCCGCCAGTTTGACGACTACGCCGCACAGCAGCGCCGGGCGGCCATGTCGGATCGCCCGCATCTGTAACGGAACACACCATGGATTTTCAGACCTTCGCATCCGCAGCGGCCACGCATGCGGCGCGCGCGGCCGAGCATGTCCGGCAGATGGAGCGGTTGCTCGACAAGCCCGACGGTACGGGCGAAGCCAACGCCCAGCGCCGCGAGGCGCAGGCCTTGGGCGACCTGAACAGCGCCGGCAACGCACTTGCCGCCGCTGGGGAGGCTATTGGCGGCACAGGCCGCATGACAGCGGTACGAGGCGCAGCGCAGCGCGCGCTCGGCCTGACAGACACCGCGCTGGCCGGCATCCAACGCACCGCCGTTGGCGAGCGGTTCAACACCATCCTGCGTGCCGCGCAATCCACCGGCGACGCACTGGCAACCGTGCGCCGCCGCCTCGATGCCGTGCTGCCTGCAGTCACGTCTAACGTGCGCAGCCTGGTGCCCAGCTACGCGCTGGGCCCAGACAAGATCCTGGGCGCCGGCCAAGCCGCCGGCGCCACCGAACGCCTGCTCGTGCTGTCGACGGATGACGGCGAGCAATTCCAGTTCGGTCTCAGCACCGCCGCATACGACCGCCTGCGCCGCGAGACCCGCTACAACATCGCCGCGCAAGAGCGCATCCAGCGGCAAGAGGCATTGCAAGCCGTGGGCGCGGGCGGCGACACCATCACCGTATCCGGCGCCATCTTCACCGCCGGCGGCGCAGGGGCAGGGCAGCTCGACCGCCTGCGCGCCATTGGCGCCGCGCTCAAGCCCGTGCAACTCACCACCGGCTCGGGCGACGTGCTCGGCCGCTACTTCCTCGACCGCGTGGGCGAAGAGCAAGACGCGCTGCTGGCCGATGGCACGCCGCGCAAACAGGGTTTCGATTTGGAGTTCCGACGCTATGGCGATGACTATCAGAACATCTGACGGCGACGTGCTGGACGTGCTCTGCTACCGCGCATACGGCACGCTGGCCGGCACGGTGGAAGCCGTGCTCGATGCCAACCCCGGCTTGGCCGCGCGCCGTCAGCCGTACGCCGCCGGGGTGGAGATCTTCCTGCCCGATCTCACGCCCGCGCGTGACGAGCCTATCCAGCTTTGGACGTAGTGCGAATGCACCTAAGGTTGGTTTGCCGGTTTCTGAACCGCAGTCGTCTGGGCAAAGAGATCTGGATCAACAAGGTTCATATTCGGCAGCGGATCGATCTGGAAAACACGTTTGAAATCGTCGGGGCCGAGGATTCCAAGTGCGCCTCCAAGGAACTCGTTTACGCGTGCATTGATCGAGTCCGCAGTAGGAATGACTTGCGCGAGTTTGACATCCGATTTGGTTTTCAGCGTCTCCCGCGCATGCTGTTTACGATAGGCGAGCAGGCTTGCAAGCTTGGCACTGCCACCGCTACCAGCGAGCACAGCCCTCGCATGCCTTTCAAAGTCATCTCCATTGTCGATGGGCAGCGCATACGTAAGGCTGACGTTCGCAGCTTGCGGCGCTCCATCTCTGTGTTGAATCCAGTCGTCCTTGTTTAGACCGTAAGTGCCGTATAGAGCCGAACTTACGTGATAGCCCCGGGCAAGTTCCACCGTTCTCGGAGCCTGCGTGGCACTTCCTGTTGACCACAGAATCTGGTTTGCCAACTGGTGACACACCCCGTCGATTCCGTAGACGAAGATGGTGCCCGCCGCGGCACGGTCATTTCTGGAGTCCGCATTCGGCTCGCACAAGTAAGTAGCGGCTTCAAGGCTTGCTGTGCCTTGGGCAATCAGAGCCGTGCCTGCAGGGTGGAATGAGCCCCAGGAGTACCAGTAGTCGGACGAAGCCTCGACTACTGCATCGATGGAGCTGTATGGGGTTACGCGGTTGTCGTATGCCGTCACCCAGGTGTGGTCGACGATGGAATCTTTGAAGAACGCCGGAGTTGTCCACGCATACAGTTTGACCATTGACATTTGTGCCTCCGAATCCAAGACGAACGGGTATGTGCGGCATGAAATGAGCGTAGCAACAAGGGCGGCTTTGTCACGAGGCAATTCAATTGATGGCGGCCCGGAGTTTTTGCTTAGGAAGAAACCCTTTTAACTTGATTCGATTAGTCACTTTTTCATTGCTTCTGTGTACAGAAAAAGGAGCATTGAAATGGGGGCGATTTCAGATCTTTAGGGACGAGGCAGTCGAGTGGCTGATATGCGACAAGCAATTTTTGAAGTGGTTGCGGACGGTAGCGACATCACCGCGCTGCTGCGCGATCGCGTGCTGGAGATCCGCACCACCGACAAGCCCGGCATGGAAGCCGACCGCTGCGAGATCCGGCTTGATGACCGCGACGGGAAGATCGCCTTCCCGCCCAAGGGTGCCACGCTGCGCATTTCGTTCGGCTGGGCCGGCAAGGGGCTCTCGACACGTGGCACCTACGCCGTTGATGAGATTGAACTGAGCGGCCCGCCGGCCACCATCGTCATACGCGGCAAGCCGGCCGACATGCGCGCCACCGCCAAGGCGCAACGCAACGCCAGCTACACCGGCACCACGCTGGCCGCCATCGTGGCGAGCGTGGCCGCGCGGCACGGCTGGAAGCCCGCCTGCACGATCGAGGCGCAAATCGACCGCGCTGACCAGTTTGGCGAGAGCGATCTGCATTTCATCACTCGGCTTGCGCGCCAGTACGGCGGCACCGCCACGGTCAAGGGCGGCCGGCTGATCGTCGCCCCGCGCGGCGGCGGCAAATCCGCAGAGGGCAAACCACTCGCGCCCATCGTGCTACGGCCGGAAGACTTGATGCGGTACCGCCTGACCTTCCCAGACCGCAGCAGTGTCGGCGGTGTCAGAACCCGCGCGCACGATGCCAAGACCGGCCGCAAGATCGATCTGTACATCCCGAACCCGGACGCGCCAGATGGCGGGCCCGCGCAGGCCACGCACACCGAGCGACACGTGCACGCCAGCCCACAGGCCGCCAAGGCTGCCGCCAAAGCCACGCTGCAACACATGAACCGCAGCACCGCCGAAGGCGAGCTGGAGATGATGGGCCGTGGCGATATCAGCGCCGAGAAAGCCCTGCGCCTGCAAGGCTTCAAAGCCCAGGCCGATGGCGACTACCTGGCCGAGACGGTCACACACATCTACGCCAACAAAAGCTGGCTGGTGAACGTGAGCCTCAACGGCGGCAACGCAGGCAAGGCCAAGGCGGGGCAGGGGAAGCCCAAGAAGGCCGCAAAGGTGACCAACCTGGTCATTCCCGCGCCGCCCAAATAACAAGACACACAGCAAGACACACGCGCTCGCACCTGCGGGCGCACTCAATCAGCCCGCCACCCGGCGGGCTTTTTCATTTCCAAGCCATGAACAAAGACACCTTCAGCAAGGCAGCGGCCTTGCCGCCCGCGCTCGCCAATCGCTGGTGGCCGCACATCGAAGCCACGTGCAGGCGCTTCGGCATCTCCACGCCCGCGCAGCAAGCGGCCTTCATCGCGCAGATCGGGCACGAGTCCGGCGGGTTCACGCGCGTAACGGAATCCTTCAACTACGCCGTGGCCGCGCTGCCTGCCATGTTCTCGCGCATCACGCCAGCGTTGGCCTTCGCGCTGGGCCGCGCGCCCGACGAGCGCGCGGTGCCGCTCGAGCGGCAGATGCGCATTGCCAACATCGCTTACGCCAACCGCTACGGCAATGGCGATGCCGCCAGCGGTGACGGCTGGCGCTACCGGGGCCGCGGCCTCAAGCAAATCACCTTCCTGGCCAACTACCGCGAGTGCGGCCATGCGCTCGATCTCGACCTTCTGACACATCCCGAGCTGCTGGAGCGCGATGAATACGCCGCGCTCTCCGCCGGTTGGTACTGGTGGGCATTCGGCCTGGGCAAGCTGGCTGACGCCGGCAAGTTCGACGAAATCACGCGCCGCATCAACGGCCCGGCCATGGAAGGCGCAGAGCCGCGCCGCGCGCGTTGGGCGGTCGCCAAACAAGCATTGGGAGCATGAATGGCAGAGCAAACAGGTTGGGGCGCGCTGCTGCGCGTGGTGGACACGATTCTGCCCAGCGCGGCTGGTGCGCTGGTGTCGCTGCGGTTTATTCCGGGCACGCCCGTGCAGCGCGTGGCGGCGCTGTTGCTGGGCATCGTGTGTGCGCATTACCTCGGCAACGGCGTCATTGGGTGGAGTGGCGTGCCAGTCGGGCTGGTGTCTGACGCCATCAAGTTCATCGCCGGCGTGTTCGGGCTGACGATCGTCGGCCACGCGTACGGCGAGCTCCCGGCGCTGCGGCGCCTGGTGCACGACTGGCTGCAGCAGGCAGCCCAACGCTGGACAGGAGGCCGCAAAGAATGACGATCAGCCAAAACGACGTGCTCACCGCCATCGACATCGTGGCGCTCGTGGCCATCTGTGCGGGGGCGGCGTGGTCTGCGCTCACGCAGGCCATTCCGCATGGGCTGCGCGGCGCGCTGCTGCTGGGCGCCGTTGCCCTGTGCGCGCTCGGCAGCGCCTCCGCCGCGCTCGACGGCACCCCCAACATCGCCACCGTGCAACTGCACTGCGCGCTGGCGGTGGCGGGGCTGTGGGTCACTCACATCATCCGACAAGGCAAAGCCAATGAACTTCGCAATCGTCCGGCTCCTGGCAGTGGCAGCGGTGGCTGCAGCAGCCGCGTGGGGCTGGCAGGCCAACCGCTACGACAAGACCATCGCGCAGATGCAACGCGACCACGCCATCGAGCGCCAAGCCGCCATCGATACCGTTATGACCGCGCTGCAGGCTGCCATCGCCCGGCACCGGCAGCTTACCGACCAGCTCGACGCGCTCGACCGTACCCATTTCTCGGAGATGCAACGTGCCACCGATGAGAACACGCGTCTGCAGCGCGCTCTTGCTGCTGGTGATGTACGGATGTCAATGCGCGCCCGTTGCCAGCCCGACGCCAGTGCCGGCGCAGGTGAAGATCAGCCCGCCGCCAGCCTGGGCGATGGAGCCGCCGGCCGATGTGAGCTATCTGGAGAGGATGCGGCGGATCTTGTCGATCTCTTCGCAGGAGCCGAGCGGGACGGGGAGAAACTGAGATACTTGCAGGCGCGTGAGCGTGCGGTCGAAGGGGTTGGCGTTTGTGTGCAGCGCTGATGGGGGCAGCAGATCGGCTGAGCGCGAGCGTCAGCATCCAACTGCGGCCGTTCGGCCAGGGTCCGATGCACATGTTCGACCGGCTCTTGATGGCCGACCTCCGGCCAAGCGCCCATCGGCGTGCCCACCTATTGACCCACGTTCGAGTGATTGATAGGATGGCATCACTTTCAAAACGCCCTCCCGGTTCGCCGGGAGGGCGTTTTCGTTTTGGTTCCCACAACCCCAATGGAACCTTGGAATGAAAGCACCCGTTGAAATCCGCCCCGGATCTGGCGCCAGCCTCGGATATGTGCAGTATGGCAATGGCCCCATTCGCGTGCTGGTCATGCATGACTGGCTCGGCGACCACTCCAGCTACGATGCAGTTATGCCCTGGCTTGATGGCCACGCGTTCACATATGTTTTCGTCGATGCGCGTGGCTACGGGCAATCCATCGAATTGGCCGGTGAATTTACGATAGAGGAGATTGCCGCCGATTGCCTCATGCTCGCCGACCAGCTCGGTTGGAGGCGCTTCCATGTAGTCGGCCACTCGATGACCGGGATGATCACACAACGCATCGCTGCGGACGCTCCATCTCGTGTCATGAGCGCGATCGCCGTGTGTCCCGTTTCTGCCGCTGGAAATCGGTTGAGTCCGGAGGCTCGGGCCTTCTTTGCCAGCACGATAGAAGACGACAACGCCCTTCGGCGGCTGTTCACATTCGTCACCGGAGGTCTTTCCGATGGATGGGCTGATCGCAAGGTGCGACAAAGCCGCGACACGGTCGCACCTGCCTGTCGGGCGAGATACCTCGAAATGCTGGTCACGGCTAACTTCGTCGATGACGTTCGGGGCCTTGAAACACCGTATTTGGTCATTGTCGGTGATAAGGATCCCGGACTTGATTCGGAGGCAATGGAGCGTACCTTTCTCGCGTGGCATCCGAACGCAGAACTGCACGTTATCCCTAACTGCGGTCATTACCCGATGCAGGAGTGTCCGCCTTATTTCGCAACCGTTATCGAGGGCTTCTTGAGGCGCAAAGCCATTTGACCTGAATGGATGAAGGCAAGCTGTAAGCGGATATATTCGGGCCCGGGCTCGAATTGTCCGCCTCGGGTCGGAAGTGGACAGTCGTAGGCAGGCCATCATCGACCGTTATCTGCCAGTAATGGCCAGCCCAAAGGGCCGGCACCGCCGCCAACCCGCCCAGCGATGCAAGCCCCAGCCCACCCGCTCTACACCCCCGCCTCAATCAAATCCGAAATCTGCACCGACGCCCGCGCAAAGTCAGTCAGCGCGCGGGCGCGCTTGTGCCGATAGCTGCCGGCGGAGATGACGACGGGCTCTTTGGCGTCGTCGTGCTGCAGGACGATGAGCATGCCGGTGTAGCGGTCTGCCTGGTAGATGTGTTTGTTGAGCAGTTGCAGCGCGCGCTCGACGTCGGCGGGGTAGAGGCTGGCGAGCTCTTCCGGTGTGAGGGCTGCGCGGGGCGCGGCGTCGATGCGCGGTTGTGCGGTGAACTGGCCGGTCTTGCGGATGGCCGGCAGGACGATGGACGTGACCCACTTGCGGAAGCGGTGCGGCACGGTGCCGGGCTTTACGGCGTCGCGGCAGCGGAGGACGAGGGTGTACATGCCGGATTCGCTGATGATCGTCTGAAGGCGCGCTCCACCGCGTCGGCCGGAATGACCCTCAGTTAAGCTGAGGGTCATTCGTTCGTCACTATCGAGCGACCGCAGTGCTTCGCTCGGATTGGACAATCCCAATGCCATGCAGACATCTGTGGCAACGAACCAAGGCTCGTCGTCGCGCATAACAACGCGCACGGTGTGGGACTCGAAATTGAAGGTGTTCGGGATAGGGGCGAGCGCGGACGCGCCAACAGACGTACCAGTCATGGCATGACTCCTTGAGTGCGGTTTGAAAGCCGCTTTCCGACGCTAATCGGAGGGGGCGGCGACCGAGCGGGTTAGCGTTACCGGACTCAAGGAACCGGCGCCCCTTGCGGAGCCCGCGCCCGGCGCCGCCATTGAGGAGGCCAGACGTGCGCATGCAAAAGCCGCGCGTAAAGAACTAGCGCGGCTGATGTGCGCCTTGAGTTGACGGGACGCTAATCCCGTGTGCCGGTGTTTCCGGCAACCGGCCGAGTATACGGCTGGTAGGAGTTACGTGCAAACCAGCGGGAAGGAGGGCGGAAAAGATACCGGCAGCTTACCCACCAGCTGGACCGACTCCCCCCTATTTGAGTATTGCGTGGAACTTTCGCTCTATGCGAAGCTTATCGGGCCCAATAAGGGGACTTCTGAAGGAGGGCCACGTGTTGACCCAATTTTTGAATACCCCAACCGTTCGCGCTGGCGGCATCCAGTGATTGTCTGATCCTGTGGGGTGATGTTCTGGGAGTAACGTCAAAAAGCGGCAGTTCGGGCGCTACCAAAACAGGCGCGTCCGGAACCGCTTCCATCAGATCATGCCGGGTTCGGTGGAGTGCAGTTCGACATAAGACGGGAGACGGCGGGTCAGACCGCTGCTTTGAAGGAGCCCTGCAGGCGGTGCCTACGGGACAACTCACGACGACAGTGCCGAACAGGGCTGTCTCCTTCCCACCTTCCACAGCCAGATGAATAAATGAAGTTCGTCCATGGCGATGAAACCGACGCGAACCTTTGCCGGATGCTTCGGCATGAGTATTTGCGCTGCACCGAAGCACTCCATGACTTCGCGGCCGCAGCGCGGAGGTTGCAGCAGGGCGAACAAGGGCGTGAGCTTGCGTATCGGGCATACAACTCCTATGCACGTTACATCCACCACCTGTATGAATTCATATTGGCATGTGATCAGCGCACGCGCGGAGACGCATCTCCAATCCGGGGTGCGGTCGCCGAAGCGGTGATTGCAACTTGCGCGCAACGTGCTTTCCGACTTAGTACGTCATCCCTCAACTCCGCACCGCTCGGCGCGTCAGCCCTGAGCACGGGAATCAACGTATCGCTTCAGGAAATGACGGACTTTGCGAGAGCTCTGCGAAAAGCGCGCAACATTGCGATGGGACACGTCAAGCATGAGCGAGCCAGCCTAAACTTATCCGAGTTCTATGGCAAGTATCACAAGTATCTCGTCGCGCTCCATCGAGCGTCAGTTGGTGCTTGGGGTGATTTCGGCGAGGAGTTCCCGGATCTCGGCGAGGTGACTGCGTTTTCAGTTCTCGTCAAAAGCACGCCAGCAAGTTCTATTTGCTAGCCGCGAGAGAAAAAAGGGGACCAATCGGCCGCCCGTCCTACCCGCTTCACATCGGGTGATACTTGCCAAAGCCCATGTAGTCATAGAAGACCTGATTGGCCTCCTCCCAACTCGCGGCCTCGAACGTTTTCACCAACACCGAATCCTCTTCGAAGACCTGCGGTTGCTTCTCTTTGGCTCCTTTCTCGACCAAGATCGGATTTCGTCGGAGAGACGGCGGTGAGGCCCAAATTTCATAAGTCGTCATGGCAATCGGCATCACGCGTTATGGTCACAGGACAACGACGGCCGAAAGCCCTGGCAGCCCAAAAGGCATCGGCAATTCGGCCTACTGTACGTTATGAAGCCGACAAGGCGCCCGACACCACATCGGCCAGCGGTTGCAGGAACGTTGGCTCGTTTGCAATCAGCCACTCGGTAATCTGCACGGAATGGGTCGTCTTGCGGTATTGCTCGGGCTGTTCAGGAAGGGCCACGAAAAGATCCTTCAGCAGCTTCGGCGCGTGCACTCGCGTCAACCAAACGCTCGAAGAAAGGAGCTCAGCTTCGTCCGGAATGTCGGTCGTCGACGATAGATAGCTCTGTTGGCGCCCGTTTTCTTCGATCCAATTCTTGATGACGTCGGCGCCGAATGTTTGCTTCGTTGAGATCGATAGCGTCTCCGCAATTGCTTGCGGGTGGAGAATGAAATTTTCAAAACAAAGGCGGGGAAGGAAATGTACCAGTCCGTTAGATGCCGCGGACAAGCTTGATATCTCGTGGCTCGGTCTTCCTTCGCTGTCAAAAATGAATCCGACGGCGGGGGGCAATAGTGCGCCTGCCTTGCTTAGGTTGGTGTACACATCAAAGATCATGCGCGGGCGAGTTTTCTTGGATTCAAAATCACCCGTCGAGTTAACTTTCAAGATGGAGATGCCAATTGTTTTGATCTTCGCAATTTCAGAGGCAATGCGTGGGAAAGTTAGCTCTTCCGTTTCGCCCTCCACCCACAGAATCTGATCGGCGCCATAGACGTCTGAAAGTTTGGCCCCAATGTTTGCGAGTCCTTTCTGGATGTCATCAAGGTTGGTGGGGTCGAGTGAAAGTGCCTTTGATACGCCGAATTCATTGACCACATTTGTAACGGTGCTCGCTTCCGAAGAGCGAATGACCTCGGGTGAGTGTGTTGTGATGATGTACTGATGTTCTATTTCTAGGTCATTCAGTATCTGTAGGAGGGTCCGTACTGCCTTTGGATGTAGGAAGCTGTTGGGCTCATCGATCGCGATCGTCAATGGCAAGGTCGCGCTCATTGCAACATAAAGAATGGCGAGAACCTGTCCAATGCCTGTACCGCATTGCGAGAGGGGGATGGAGATGTCGGGGCGGCGCGATTTTGGGGGAACCAGCCATACCCGAATTTCGAACTGCTGCGCCTGATACGGTGTTGCTTGAACACGGTATACGCTCGGGAAGACCCGCGATACTAATGCGTTGTATTCGTTGAAGAGATCTGGGTTGTGAGATTGTAAATAATTCAGGCATTCGGGGAGGTTTCCAGCATCAGATCTGAGTTGCCCTGACGCGCCAAAATTGTAGCGATCAACATTTAAGCGCTCTGCTTTGAAGCGATAGAGCTTGGAGAGTAATGATGTACTCTGTTGTTGGAGTAGAGAAAAGGTGTTGGAGAAATTTGAAATTCTTAGTTTATCGATTGATTTGAAATTAACATAACATAGGTTGCATGAGTCATTGTTCTGGTTTGCGGGGCCGTATGCCTTATTATTTATTAGTATTTGAAATCCAATCTCAGGGCCGTTGCTTTGCAGGTTTGCTGTGACTAGAAATTTAAGATCAATTGAATTATTTATGTAATGTGCAAAGTCAATTGCGATATGTCTTTGATCGTCGGGAACTGGTAGGTATGCTTGCTCTCCCAGGTATCTGGAAAGTTCTTCTTTTTTTATTGAGACGGCTAGCCTAATCGTAGAGGTTGATGGTGGCGTGTCCGTGGGGTGTGGTTTTGTTATTTCTGAAAGATGTGGGCTTGCCTGAGCTTCTTTTGGTAAAACTGCGTCTAGAATAGAGCTTTTTCCGGAATTGTTTTCGCCAAGAATTAGATTTATCCCTGGGGAAAGAAAAATTTCGGTTTCGGTATAAAAACTCTTGTAGTTTTCGATGCTGATCTTCGTGATGTGCATTTGTTTTTCCTTTGACTTCTCTACGAAGGACTGAATCTGATGTCCATAAGGTAGACCCCCGGCCCGCTAACCTTCTCGGTGACGCTGACCGTGCCGTGTTCCGGGATGGGGTATAGGCCCCATCGCGCCGCGCACGTTCTGATCGTGCCGGCTCGCCCGGGATCATTAAATTCGATGGCGTAGCGGCAGCTTTTGTACCCCGGCACTCTCACATACGACGCCTGCGATGTGAGTACGCGGTTAGATGTAATCCTCGGCAGCGCGGTGGCCCACATCCACGCAGCCAAGCACCCGACCAACCCGAAGCACACGAACTGCTCCACGGGCATCCTCTTTTTCGTTGGAAATGGTTTTTGCCCTTGAAGCTCGATCAGGGTGAACAGCGTTCCTACAACGATGCCTCCGGCCAATGCGATGTAGAACCGTGGGAACGGCGATGCGGCATAGCAATCAGCGGACAGGTAGATGCCGAAGCCTAGGAGGAACAGCAGAAATAGGAGCGCGGCAGCGTTTAGGGCCGCATTGTGTCGTGCGAGCATGCTTTGAGTCGTCGCGCTCTAGGGCTTCTAGGAGCCAAAAAGCCAAGGATACGCCGCTTGTTGCTGTGCCAACAGTGGTCGCCTTTGGCGAGGCAATTGCCGCCTTTGGCCGATGAGCGTGAGCGGAGCGTGACCGCTACCGTGCAGCCAATGAGCGAGAATCATCGCTTTGCAACGACTGGCGGACCTCAATGGATCTCGAGCACCAATGCAATTGCTGTGACTACTTCACCGTGGGCGCGAGAGGGGACTGGGAAATCTGTCCTGTGTGCTTTTGGGAAGATGACGGCTTCGGATTGGATGACCTTGATTCGTCGTCGGGAGCAAACCACGGCCTCACCCTGTGGCAAGCGCGGGCCAATTTTGCGCGCATAGGGGCATGCTGTGAGGCGATGCGCTCTAAGGTTCTGCCGGCAGATGAGCGGGGCCGCTATCGTTATGTGCCCCGTCAGGTTTGATGTAGGCAGGACCGTGTCTGATTTTGGAGGGTACCGGACATCGTTGCCGGTGCTGAACATAGCGGACGGTTTGTGGCCTTTGGGCCCGCCCTAAATCGCATGCAATGGAAAAATTGAACGATGCTCTTGGCATGTTGGCGCTGTCAGAACCGCTGAGGAGCGCTGCGGCCAGTGTTGTGGCGGACTACGGTAGTGACGTGCCTCTGACGGTCTTGTATGGGGGACTGGGCCGACATCTTGCGCGACAGTTCAACACATTGTCGGCGCAGGAGAAAATTCAGGCCTGTGATGCTATCGAGAAGGAAATGACTAGCCGCGATTCGAGGCGCGTCGAATTGGTTGCTACCGGCCTGCTTGAAGCGCTATTCAACGCTTCGCGCGCTCAATCTGTCTGGGAAGAAGTGGAGCATTGTCTTGGGCCACGATCGCGACAGTACCTTTCGGACTGGGCTCAGTGGAAGTCGATATAGCATCGCATCCTCAGCATGGAATCGACACGCCGGTTGGCTACATGGAACATCTGATCATCTACTTCACGCACGATATCCGCGACATCCTTCCTTACACTGACTTCATCGCAAAGGTGCGGCCCGCTATAGAAGCGAACGGTGTTGGCGAGTACCTTGGCGATGACATGGCGATTGATGGAGGAGACGCCCAAGGCGTCTTCGCTTGCCAAAGTGCAAGGGCTCTGTTCGAGTTCATTCGGCCGCAGCTTAGTCAACTGGCATTCATGAAGGGGGCGAAGGTGACTTTTGTCTTTGGGGCGCTGGACTCCGACGCCGACAGAGAAGAGTTTTATATCTGAACCCGCATTCTGGCAATATTCCGATTCTGATCGAAGGCTGACATCGATTGGATTCATTGCGGCGGGAGGCCAACAGATGCAACTTCTTGAAGTTGTCCAGAGCGCCTGGGGTTGGACCGGCATTCAACCGGTGGAACTGATAGACGAGAACGACTTCGGCAATCTCATCATCAAGGACGCGCACGGACAGTACTGGCGGCTCTGCCCGGAAGATTGCTACTGCGAGGTAGTTGCGACAGACCAACCAGCGTTCGCGGTGCTGGCCGCCGATAGTGAGTTTTTGGTGGACTGGCAGATGAGTGCGCTGGTGGATCAAGCAACGCAACGGTTTGGTCCGCTCGCGGCAGGGCGGAAGTTCTGTCTCAAGATTCCGGGCGTGCTCGGCGGCGAGTACGGCGGCGATAACCTCGGAACAATCTCGATGGAGGAGCTCATACGCTTCTCTGGCGACATAGCTCAGCAGATTGCCAGTCTCCCGGACGGGACGCCAATCAAGCTTTCGGTTGTTGACTGATATCCGCTATGACCTTCGCCTTTGAATGCGCCACGTGCGGAAACACACGCGAAGGCATGCCCAGCTTTGTCGCGGCTGCTCCGGTGATGGGGCGCTGCATAGGAGTGTCTACATATGAGAACTGATAAGAGCGCCATTCAATTCTCGGGGAAAATTCTTGTCAGGTGCGCTTTGGTCGGGCTACTTTTTTCCGGTAGCGCCTATTTATTCAAGCATGCCGCGTTCCCCGTGCTGTTGGCAGTATTCCTGATGCCAGTCGCTGTAGGTCTAGTGCTCGTTGGGGTTGTTGTCCTTTCGCCAGCGCGGGGTCAGAGTGAGACTGACGCCAAGAGGCCATGACGGCCGCCATAGTTGCCGCGGATCAGCTTTGACCACGTTGAGAGAAGAAGGCGATGTGAACCTCTACATAGTCTATTTGCGAGGTGATGGAATTCTCCTGTCGCGCCAGCGCTATGAATCGTGGCAGCAAATTCAGGACGAGGTCGCCGATTACATGGCGTCCTTGGGGCCGTGGTCGCCGGAAGAGACCATCGAATACCTCGAAGACGAGCATCCTGGGCTCGATCCCAGTGCTGCCACGCAGGTCCGCGCGCTTCTAGCGTCGGCTGAATCGATTGTCCGTCTGCGGTTCAAGCAAGAGTAGCGTGGGCGGCCGCCTTGCAGAGGGGCGATAAATGCGGCGAAAACTCGGGTTCGTACTTGCTGCAGCGCTGTGTGTCGTGGCGCACGCGGAAGAGGCTGACCAGCCAGCATGGCGCGCCAAGCCGCAGGCGTACGCCGCGGTCAATAACATCTTTGCGGCGCGCGAGCCGTTCAATCGCGCACTTGTTGTCGACCAAACATTTGTTGAGGCGACGCCTGAAGGGCTGCGCTTCTGGTTTCGCATCTTTGGCCCCAACTACCGCATCTACTCGGAAGCAGGCGAGGCGAGAAGAGTCGCGGAGGGGATGTACCTGTACACCGGAAACGGTGACACGACTTGCGACTTGCTGTTCCGACTTCGGCCTAAGCGCTCCCTTCGCGTCGAAGGTCGGCCAACGCCTGACGGTAGCCAAGGTGGCGCACGATTCTGCCCCGGGGCAATCAGTCTTCCGTTTAAGCCTTAGGCCACATTCAAGTGCGTAATTCGTTCGTGCGCGTCGGTGAGGTGGAATCCATGCCGCTCGATATCGTCTAAGCACGAGTTCACATCGACGCCACGATGCGGCTCGTCCGGGTGCATGTCGAGCACCTTGAACGGGGTCCAAGGGCCGTGCCGCTCGGGGAGGTTGGCGCCGTGCTCATCCAGCGTGAACCCGAATACGCGACCTTGGCCCCGGAATATGTGTACTTGCATGGTGTTCTCCAGTTGGGCCATTCTCAAAAGGAGAACGCCGCTTTACACTGTGTAAACTAAGTTGGAGTTTACACAGTGTCAAGTCCAGAGCCAACGACGCGCGCCCGGATCCTGCTAGCCACATTGGCGCTCATCGAGGGCGGCGCCACCGGCATCACGATGAGCCAGATTGCCAAGCAGGCAGACCTGTCGCGCCAAGCGCTGTATCTGATCTTCGAGAACAAGGCGGATCTGTTCGTCGCGCTGCTTCGATATGTGGACGGCAAGCGGGGAATTGTTCAAGAGCAGGCGCGCATCAGGGCGGCTGAGAACGGCGTTGCAGCACTGCTGGCGCTTGTGGACCGACAGGCTCGACTGTGCCCCGCGTACAAGCCGCTTGCAGATGCCTTTGAACTTCTGCGGCGGCAGGATCCCGATGCAGAGCAGGCATGGCAAGACCGGCAAAGCGATCGCCTGGAAGGCTGCCGTGTTGTCGCCGCCCGTATCAAAGCAGACGGCAAACTCCGTGGTGGGATTTCGGTTTCTGCCGCTGCGGATCTGATTTGGTCGCTCACCTCATCGGCAACTTGGGATGATCTGGTGGTCAAAAGCGGCTGGACTGCTGCCGCGTATCGGCGGCACATTGGGGAAGTCTTGCGGCTGTCGCTTGTGAAATGAAAAGGCGGGTCTGCCTTTGGCCATAGGTTCGGATTGACGGAGCTTGCCAATCACCTCTGCGGCGAGCAGTGCCAAGAAAAAAAGGCGACCAACCGGCCGCCCGTCCTACCCATGCGCCATCAATTCCATGGCCGCGCGGGCGAGAAGCCCGCTGCGTGTTTCATGCCGTTTCTCGGCAAACCGATCCAGCTTTCTGAGCACGAAGCGGGGGAGTGACACGTTGATGCGCTCCGGGGTGCGGTCAAGCTCCTCGTCATCGATTTCAACGATCGCCCAGATGGCACCGGCGTACTCGTCTTGCTTGGTCAGGTCTTCAATTGTCGAGCAGGTTACGTCTACGTCTTCGCCGAGCTCTGCCAGTGTCTGCAGATGACCCGCGATCGCCTCCCGCGTGTTGCGGATGGCTTCATCGACGGTATCGCCCCACGAATGCACGCCGGGAATATCCGGCACCGTGACGCCATAGACGCTCCCCTCGTCTTTGTGAATCGCGATGGGGAATTGCATGGCTTTTCTTCCTAGGTTGTTACGCGACAGGTTTCGCACTTCTGCGAAAAACCGCCGGCCTCACTTCAGGCCGGCGGATTTCAGGATGCTTCGAACTGTTCCGATCGGCAGGTCTTTCTTCGGGTGTGGCACCGTCACAAGGCCCCGCTTTTCCGGATGTTTGTAGTGATGATGGCTGCCAGTGATGCGCACCAACTGCCAGCCGTCATCGAGGAGCATCCGGATTAACTGCCCAGACTGCATGGGGGTCTCCGGTTGTTCTGTGTGTAATTTTACACACGAACACGACCGGGGCAAGAGGAAATGTGTAGTTATGTGTGTTGGTTAGCGAGTATCCCGGGGGCGTAGAGCAAAGCAAAAGCCAATCAGATACTCAGATCCTCCAGCAGAGCCTTCAATCGCGGTCCGGCAAAATCAAGAAATGCGCGCACCTTCAACGGCAGGATTCCCTGTCCAAGGTAAACGAGGCTGACGGGCCACGGTGCCGGCTCGAACGCCTCGAGCGCGGTCGTGACCGCACCGGCACGCACCGCGTCCGCCACCTGGTAGGAGAGGACGCGAGTAAGGCCGACCCCGGCCACTGCCGCGTCGATTGCGGCTTCGGCAGTGCTCACGACCAGCCGCGAACGGATGGGTACCTCCACCTCCGCCTGACCCGACAGGAAGGTCCAGACTTGCTTAGATGCAATCTGTTCCATGGTGATGCAGGCATGGCCGATGAGCTCGAGGGGAGTCGTCGGTGTGCCATGTTCAGCGAAGTAGGCAGGGCTCGCGCAAACGACTCGACGCGTTGTGCCAATTCGCGTGGCGATGAAACTGCTGTCGGGTAGATCCCCGATCCGCACTGCGACGTCGACCTGCTCTTCAAGAAGGTGCAGCACGCGGTCGGTCAGCACCATCCGCACATCGATGTCCGGGTAAGTCGCGAGGAATTCGGCGACCACCGGCAGCAACTGCAGGCGTCCGAAGACAAGGGGCGCCGTAATGACCAGCTCCCCCTTGGGGGCCGCGTATTCCCCCGACGCGGCCCGCTCTGCCTCTCCCACTTCCTCCAGGATGCGCCGGCATGCGGCGACATAGGATTGTCCGGCTTCGGTCAAGGCAAGTTGCCGCGTCGAGCGATTCAGCAGTCGGGTTTTGAGGTGCGACTCAAGTTCTGCAACCTTGCGGCTGACCGTTGCAAGTGGAATCTCGAGTCGGCGCGCCGCTGCAGAGAAACTGCCCGCGTCGACCACGGCCACCAGGATCGACATGGATTCGAAACGATCTGCCATTTCTCATTTTCTGGAAGGATCTTTCCAAATATTGCCAGATTATCTTTCTGGGTGGAAACACCTACCATTCTGGCTTCCCTCGGCGGGTCGCGCCGGGAATTTGGAGAATGTGCTGTGTCGACACTTTCGAGTACCCATCCGCCGGCTTTGCAACGAAACGCTTCCATCAAAAACCTGCCCGTCAATTTGTTTGCGTCCGTAATGGGTATTGCTGGCCTGTCCATCGCGTGGCGCCAAGCCAGTCAGGAATTTGGGGTCACTCCCCTGATATCGGCGGCGGCCGGCATGCTGGCCATCGTCGTGTTCCTGGTGCTCGGCGCGGGATATCTCGTTAAGGCGATCCGGCATCCGGATGCGGTCCGCAGCGAGTTCCGACATCCTGTGGCAGGCAACTTCTTTGGCACCATCACCATCGCTATCCTGCTGCTCTCTTCGGTCGTTGCTCAACTAAGCCAGCCGCTCGCCGAAGGCATTTGGATCGTGGGCACAATTGCGACGATCGCGCTGTGTTTCACGATTGCAAGCCGATTGCTGCAAGGCAAGATTGACGCTGCGCACGCTGTTCCCGCGTGGTTTATCCCGGGAGTCGCGACTCTGGACATCGCAGTTGCAGGTGGGAACATGCCGATGCTGTGGGCCCATGAAGTCAACATGTTCGCGCTGGCCGTTGGAACGATGATCGCGCTGCTGTTCTTCACGATGATCATGTCGCGAATGATCCATCACGAGCCCTTGCCCGCGGGCATGGTTCCTTCGCTGCTGATTCTGATGGCACCGTTCGAAGTGGGCTTTCTTGCCTACACCAACTTTCTACAGCGCGTTGACACGTTCTCCGGGTTGCTCTTCTACTTCGGTCTCTTCATATTCCTGACACTCGCGCCCAAAGTATTTCGCAGGGGAATTCCTTTCGCTTCCGGTTGGTGGGCCATCAGCTTTCCGATGGCGGCCCTCGCGAGTGCCGCGCTGAAATACTCGATGTTCGTCCAGGCTTGGCCTGTGACCCTGATTGCGATCCTCCTCCTTGCGATGCTGAGCATCGCGATCGTGGTTCTTTTCGTCAGAACCCTGCACATGCTTCTCAATGGCAAGCTGCTAGCCGGTTGAAGTGGTCACTTGAAAACAGCGGTACCCAAAGCAACTCTTCACGTTGCCGCGCGATGCGTGTAGTACGGCCGCAGCTTGTCCTCAAGAATCGCGTCTACCGCATCGAGATCGCGCGGCTCCGGGTTCAGCCACGCATCAATGTTCTCCGGCTTGATCGGAATCGGGCAGCGGTCGTGCCCGGCCTCTGCAATCTCCGGCGGCGGATCGTCGGTGATGATGGCGAACGACAGCAGATCCTTCTCGCCGGGCTTGGTCGCGCGCCAGTGTGACCACACGCAGGCGACGAGCAGCGTCTGCGGCGGGTCGGGGCGGAATTCGAGCACGACGTTTTTGCCGTCTGGCCCGGTCACGTTTTCATAGAACGCGTCGACCAGGACAAGGCCGTGCGTGCGTCCGTACTGGCCTTTCCAGAAGCCGCGCAGGTTGTCGCGGCGGGCGTTGTAGGTGCCGGGATACTGCTCGTCGTAGAAGGCCGGTTTGCCGGCGGGGCGGCACTGGTAGCGCATCGGCTTCACGACGCGCCGGCCGTTCTCCATCACCATCACGGGCGCGTACCAGCCGGGGTAGATGCGCGAGTCGCGCGGCTTCAGTTCGGTGCTCTTGATCTCTTCGAGTTTGCCCGTGGCCGCCGCGATCTTGTTGGTGGCGATGCGGGCGTCTTCAGCGGCCTTCTTGGTGGCCTTGGTGGCGAGGGCCTGCTGGGCTTTCTCCAGCCGTTCGGTCTGCTTGGCCAGTTCCTGCAGCAGCGCGATCTCGTCTGCGGCCATGCGCGCGCGGATGACCTCGGCGATCTTCTTTTCTTCTTCTGTCTCGGGCGATTCGAGGAAGTGCACGGTCATCGCCTTCGGCACGCGCATCTTCGGGTTGGCGAAGTACTCCATCACCATCCGCGTGAATTCGTCGAGCGACATGATGGCGCCGTACTCGTGTACGAACCGTCGATAGTCGGCTTCGATTTGGGCGGAGTAGCACATGGGTGCGCACCCTTGGAGCGGGGTGGTCTGATGATAGTGCGGGCGGTAGCGTGAAGACGTGCCGGTAAAGCCGCACAAACAGGGGTGCACTGGAAGGCGCCCCGAAGGGTGCATCGATTCGCTCAAGCGCGTAAAACGTTTGCCGCGAACCGAAAAAAAGCGCCCTGCACACGCGGGCGTGACGCTCCCCCTCGGATGAGCTGTCATAAACGCAGGTGCGCAAAGTACGGGCCATTCAGCATCCTGCGTATTTCCATTATTGGTGACCGGGGTAGAAATCAAACCACCAATAAGGAGGGTGTCCCGGCCGTTTATTTCAGGCCGTCACCGGCGGTCGGCTGGCAGTCGTTCCCCTCTGACCTTGACGATCATCTCGGACAGCCAACTCTCTTTTTGCAGCGCTGCCCGCAGTGCCAAAACCGCAGCGCCGAGCGGGTTGTCCGGGTAGACAAAATACTCTTCCGTTTCTACGCGCCAGGCGTGGTAGCCGAGGACGTGAAGCGCGCGGATCTCCCAGAGCAGCCGCATGACGGTTTCGTTGTCGCGGTGCTCTTCGGCCAGCTTGTGGAGCTCGTCAAGGGTGAGCGAGGGGTAGCGCTCGCGGATGGGTTTCGACATGGGCGCACCGTCACCATTTGCGAGCGCGGCGCATTGCCCGGCGGTCTTGTGGGGTGGGCTCTTTGGGG
>NZ_JBGLYZ010000057.1:0-20935 GCF_047304345.1 Ralstonia sp. Ralssp135 | reverse complement strand
TCTCGGGCGCGCATTTCTTTGCTTACTTTCTTTGGGCAAGACCAAAGAAAGTGAGTCAGCCCCGGCAGGGGATGAAATAAGGGATGCACCACCAAAGCAAAAACAACCAAAAAAAACCTACCCATGTCGCCGAGCCGCCAACCCCACCCCACTCACCAACAAAACCGCAGCCGCCACTTCAAGCCCATGAGGCAACCGAGCCTCATAGATAAACCCATACAACAGCGCAAACACCGTCTCAAACACAATCAACTGCCCCGACAGCGTCAGCGGCAACTTGCGGCTGGCCGCATTCCACAGGCTGTTTCCCAGCACAGATGCCCCTAGCGCCACCCCCATATTCACCAGCCAGAACATCCCCCATGCCGATGCGGGCTGCTCTGAAGCCGTCGCCATGCCGGGCATGAAAAACGCCGGCACGGCCAGTGCCAGCGACAACCCCCCAGTCGCAACGCCAGTCAACAGCGACCACTCTCGACTCGTGAATTGCGGCCGCGCGCGCAGGTACCGCGCATTGCACACCGCATACACCGTCCAGCATGCCAGCGCGCCCGCTGCCATCAGAAGACCGATGAAATAGGTTCTCCCGCCCGCACTCGAATGCACGTCGGGCGCATCCAGATAGATGCACACCACACCCGCCACGGCCATCAGCAGTGGCAGGGCCAGGCGGCGCATGGGCAGGCTGCCCCGTTCTGCTGCACCGGCCAGCGTGACCGTCACCGGCAGCAGGCCGACGATGAGCGATACCGGCGCCACGCCCGCACGCTGCACGCCACCCGCCACGCACAGGTAGTAAAGAATGTTGCCCGGCAGCGATAACAGCAGCAGCGCCACCCAATCGCGCCGAGTCGGTTTGCGCCACAGCGTGCGCCACACCGGTAGCGCGAGTGCCAGCGACAACACGCCATACAACACATACCGCGCGGCCGACAGCGCCAGCGGCGAGAACTGCGGCAGCATCTTCGGCGCGACGAAGATGACGCCCCACAGCGCCCCGGCCGCGACGCCGTAGCCGATGCCCGTGAGGTGGTCACGCCGTGCGTCGTGCTGCGTGTGATGAAGATGCGTTGCAGTGGAGGTGTCGCCAACAGCCATGGAGCGCCTGTCCGGAAAGATCAATCGAACCGGCACTCTGCGCGTGCGCGCGCCGCGCGTCTTGGCGAAGACGGCTGCGCTTTGGCAAAAACGGAAATGGCAGGGCTAGCGCCGCACAGCTGCGGGCGTGATGCCGTGTGCGGCCTTGAGGTGGCGCGTGAGGGCGCTTTGGTCGTAGTAGCCGGTGCGCGCGGCAACTTCGGCGATGGGCAGGGCGGTGGTTTCCAGCAGCGTCAACGCATGCCGCAGCCGCACCTGGGCCAGATGCGCGTGCAGCGTGGTGCCGTATGCAGCACGGAACAGCGTGGCGAGGCGACGCGCGCTCACGCCCACGTCTGCGGCGAGCGCATCGACGGTGAGCGGCTCGGCGTAGCGGTGTTCGATGGCGTGCCATACGCGCTCGGCACGTGCATCGGCGCGTGCGCGTATCTGCGTGGACTGGTTGGCCGGATGCGCGGCCAGCGTCGCCAGCGCGAGTGACGACCACGCATTGGCCAACACCGTGTCGACGACGGGCGCGTCTTGCAGCCAGGTCGTCAGCGCGCGCAGGCCCGGCGTGAGCGGAAAGAACACGCGATCGGCCAGGCCGCCCAGGCCGGGGGCATCCACGGTTTGCCCGGGAATGTCGAACACGATGAAGCGGTTGGCGCCCGTGGCTTCAAACGCATGCGTGGCGCCGGCCGGGATGAGCGCGGCGTGGTGCGTGTCGACGCGGCCGCCGCGGCCGTCTACGTCCATCTCCAGGATGCCGCGTGCGGGCATCACGACCTGCATGAAGTCGTGCGAGTGCGGAGGTGCGGCGAGGCCGTAAGTGCGGAAGTCCAGCATGGTGCCGCCGAGAATAGCACCGGCATCCGCCCAAAAAAATACCCGGCCACAGATCATGCTGCGCCGGGTCTCGGAACTTTCACGGAAAGAGGATCCGTGAGAAGAGGAACACGTATATCGTGCGCTGCCTGCATGACAGCGGCATGTCAGCCGCGCCTGCGCACTCATTCCTCCTGGATCGTCACCTTGTCCGGATAGAACGCGAGATAGCCCGCCACTTCACGCGCGACGGGTTTGGGCTGCTCGTACGTCCAGACGGCGTTGTCGACGCGCACGTCGCCGGCCACGATCGTGTAGTACGACGCATCGCCCTTGTACGGGCAATGCGTGTGATGCTACGTGCGCTCCAGCAGGTTCATCTGCACATCGTCGCGCGGGATGTACTGCACCGGCGGGTACGACGCCTCGCGCAGCGTGCGTGCCAGATGCGTGCTGGCAATGGTGAAGCCGTTGAGGGTCACCGTCACGCGGCGCGGGTTCGACTCCACGGTAATGGGGTGATTCGGATCGATATCGGGCATGCGGCACTCCTGCAGTTGGGCGAGGGAAGACGCTTTCACTGTAGCAAGCGCCGCGCGCGCCTTCTGTCGCCGCCCCTGCTTACCAGTGCGTTTCCGATTCCGGCGTGGACGAGACGCGGTGGATCGCCAGGTCGGCGCCCATGAATTCGGCCTCGCGGTCCAACCGCAGCCCCACGAGCTTGCGCAGGGTGCCGTACACGACCGTGCCGCCGATCAGCGCAATGACAATGCCGCCCGCCGTGCCCGCCACTTGCGCCCAGAACGACACGCCGCCCAGGCCGCCCAGCGCCTTCAGGCCGAAGATGCCGGCCGCGATGCCACCCCACGCACCGCACAGGCCATGCAGCGGCCACACGCCGAGCACGTCGTCGATGCGCCAGACGTTCTGCACGCGCGTGAACATCCAGACAAACAGCACGCCCGCAATGCCGCCCACAGCCAGCGCCCCCAGCGGGTGCATCACGTCGGAGCCGGCGCACACGGCCACCAGGCCGGCCAGCGGGCCGTTGTACGAGAAGCCCGGGTCGTTCTTGCCCATCCACCACGCGGTGAGCGTGCCGCCCACCATGGCCATCAGCGAGTTGATGGCGACCAGGCCGCTCATCTTGTCGAGCGTCTGCGCGCTCATCACGTTGAAGCCGAACCAGCCCACCGCCAGCACCCAGGCGCCGGCGGCCAGGAACGGGATGTTCGACGGCGGATGCGCGGCGATGCGGCCGTCGTCTTTGTAGCGGCCGTGGCGGGCGCCAAGCAGCAGCACTGCCGGCAGCGCGATCCAGCCGCCCACGGCATGGACAACCACCGAGCCGGCAAAGTCATGGAACTCCGCGCCCGTTACGCTCTGCAGCCAGTGCTGGATGCCGAAGCGCTCGTTCCAGGCGATGCCCTCAAAGAACGGGTAGACGAAACCCACCAGCACGAAGGTTGCCGCCAATTGGGGCTCGAAGCGCGAGCGCTCGGCAATGCCGCCCGAGATGATGGCCGGGATGGCCGCCGCGAAGGTCAGCAGGAAGAAGAACTTCACCAGCTCGTAGCCGTTCTGCTGGGCGAGCACATCGGCGCCGGTAAAGAAATTGACGCCGTACGCGATCGAATAGCCGATGAAGAAGTACGCGATGGTCGACACGGCAAAGTCGACCAGGATCTTGACCAGCGCATTGACCTGGTTCTTCTTGCGGACGGTGCCCAGCTCAAGGAACGCGAAGCCGGCATGCATGGCCAGCACCATGATCGCGCCCAGCAGGATGAAGAGCGCGTCGCCCCCGGTTTTGATGGAGTTCATTGCGGTTGTCGTGCGGGTTGAGGGTCAGCGCCATCCGGGTGCAGTGTGTGCCCACAAATGACGCAAAAAGCGCCGACAGATGCAAAAGTTGTTCCAACCGTGTGCAAAAAGGTGACGTGGCGCACCACGGCCGTGCGCGCGCCGTCGTTCTCGGGTGCCGTGTTGGGGTTGGCCCGAAATCGGTGCGCGATTGCTTTGAATTGGTGCGTGCGAGGCGGTTGATGCGCCGTGGTGGTGCGTCCTGGCGCGGAAGGCTACGGCTTGGCGCCCGAGACGCTGAACGATGCCGCTACGGCGTTCCACAGCGGCTCGTACCGCAAGCGCACGGTGCTGGCCTGTTCGGGCGATGTGGCGGGAGACTGCATATGCAGCATCAGCAGCGCGCCGTCGGTCGGCACCATGAAGACGCGGCCGACCAGCGTGTTGCCCGTGGCGCGGGGGATATGCGGGCCGGGCGATTCGCCGATGTAGCTGGCCCACACGCCTGGGCGCCCGCCGAACGATTGCGTGCCCCAGCCAATGAGCCGGCAAGGGGCGGCCACAGCTTGCTTGACGGCATCGCGCATCCAGCGAGGCTCGCGGCTGTCAGGAACGGCTTCAAGATCGCCTTCGGTCGGGCGCACGATCATTTCAAGGCGCGACAGCCCCGAGCCGCCCTGGTTGGCCCACGCGCCGATCGCCACCCGCGCCGGGTCGGGCTTGCGCGGCGGCGTGGGCGGCACGCGCTCCCAGGAGAACGGCAGCCTGAGGCTCAGGCTCGCGCCGCGCGCATTCGGCCAGTCAGACAACGTTACGGCCTGGGTAAAGCGGCTGCTCAGTTCGTCAGCGGGGCGGTCGTCATAGACCACCGCCAGCAGCGTCTGCAGCGTGGCGCGGTCCTGGCTGCCCTGCGCGCGCTCAATGACGCGTTCGGCCAGGGCGTGGGCGGTCTGGGCCGTCTGGGTGGCGGTCATCACGCTGGGCTGGTGGATATCGAGTGCGCGCTCGATCAGGAGCTGCCGCTCGTCGTCGGATAGCGGAATGCCGGCGATCAGGCGGCGCGTGCGGGCCAGCGCCTGCGGGAAGGTGTTGTCGAACTGGGTACGGGCGCGGATCAGCTCTTCACGCTGACTAGGAAAGCGCTGGATGGCGCGGTCGAGCGCCTGCGTCTGCACGGTCAGGAAACCAAGCACGCTGATCAGCCCCGGGATGGCGCCGGGCGTGTAGTCCCACGCCAGGGCGTGGCCGGACCACGCCAGCAAGGCGGTCAGACACCAGCGCATCGTTGCGCGGCTTGGCATTGGAAGTTCCCCCTGTGGCCGGACCCGTTTCCGACCAAAATCCGACTCTAACGATTTGTATCGATTGTGTGCAAGATGGGTGTTGCACCGAGATCGGACCGTTCCCGCTCTGCTATTTGCGCAAACAATGCCGACGACCGTGCGGCCGGTTGACGAGTGCGTCAACCCCGAAAATACTGTCTGTTCGACCCGCCGACCGGCTCGCATCGCCTTGTGCGCCGTACAACACATCCAACGCCGGCGCCCACTTTATTGAAGGTGGAGACATGACCGATCTTTCCGCTGCCCGCGCGGCTGATCCCACGCCAGCCAGCGAAGCCGCGCCGGTGCGCAACAAGGTGCGTTTCGTGACGGCCGCATCGTTGTTCGATGGGCATGACGCGTCGATCAACATCATGCGGCGCATCCTGCAGTCGATGGGCTGCGAGGTGATCCACCTTGGGCACAACCGCTCGGTGGACGAGGTGGTGAACGCGGCGCTGCAGGAAGACGTGCAGGGCATTGCCGTGTCCAGCTACCAGGGCGGCCACGTCGAATACTTCAAGTACATGATCGACGCGCTGCGCGCACGCGGCGGCGAGCACATCCAGGTGTTCGGCGGCGGGGGCGGGGTGATCGTGCCGACGGAGATCCGCGAGTTGCAGGACTACGGCGTCGCGCGCATCTACAGCCCCGAAGACGGCCAGCGCATGGGCCTGGCCGGCATGATTGCCGACATGGTGCAGCGCTGCGACATCGATCTCTCCATCTATGCGCCGGCCACGCTGGAGCCTGTCGCCAACGGCGACCGCCGCGCCCTGGCGCAATTGATCACCGCACTGGAATCGGGCCGCATCGATCCGGCGTTGCGCGAGGCCGTCCACGCGGCTGCGACGGCCGCGCCGACGCCGGTGCTCGGCATCACGGGCACGGGCGGCGCGGGCAAATCGTCGCTCACCGATGAGCTGATCCGCCGCTTCCGGCTCGACCAGCAGGACACACTGCGCATCGCCGTCATTTCGATCGATCCATCGCGGCGCAAGTCGGGCGGCGCCCTGCTGGGCGATCGCATTCGCATGAACGCGATCAACCATCCGAACATCTTTGTGCGCTCGCTGGCCACGCGCGAGGCCAGCCGCGAGATCTCCGACGCGCTGCCCGACGTGATTGCCGCATGCCGCGCCGCCGGGTTCGATTTCATCATCGTCGAGACCTCCGGCATCGGGCAGGGCGATGCGGCCATCGTGCCGCATGTCGATTTGTCGCTGTACGTGATGACGCCCGAGTTTGGCGCCGCCAGCCAGCTGGAGAAGATCGACATGCTCGATTTTGCCGATCTGGTGGCGATCAACAAGTTCGATCGCAAGGGCGCACAGGATGCATGGCGCGACGTTGCCAAGCAGGTGCAGCGCAACCGCGAGCAATGGCATGCCCGGCCCGAAGACATGCCGGTGTTCGGCACGCAGGCCTCGCACTTCAATGACGATGGCGTGACGGCGCTGTATCACACGCTGGCCGATCGGCTGAGCGAGCGCGGCATGGCGCTGGCCGAGCGCACGTTGCCGCGTCCGGCCGGCAAATGCTCCACCAGCCACGATGCCATCGTGCCGCCCGCGCGCGTGCGCTACCTGGCGGAGCTGGCCGATACCGTGCGCGGCTACCACCGCCGCGTCGACGCGCAAAGCCGCCTCGCGCGCGAGCGCCAGCAGCTGCGTGCCAGCCACCGCATGCTGGAGCAGGCCGGCGCCACGGTGCAGACGCTCTCCGCGCTCGACAAGCAAGCCACCGAGCGCGACGCGCAGCTCGGCGCCGTCGAACGCAAGCTGCTCGCCATGTGGCCCGACTTGCGCCGTGCGTATTCCGGCGACGAATACGTCGTGAAGATCCGCGACAAGGAAATCCGCACGCAGCTCACACACACCACGCTCTCAGGCACCACCATCCGCAAGGTCGTGCTGCCGCCGTATGAAGACGACGGTGAAGTGCTGCGCTGGCTGATGCGCGAGAACGTGCCGGGCAGTTTTCCGTACACCGCCGGCGTGTTCGCCTTCAAGCGCGAGAACGAAGACCCGACGCGCATGTTCGCGGGCGAGGGCGATGCCTTCCGCACCAACCGGCGCTTCAAGCTCGTCTCCGAAGGCATGGACGCCAAGCGGCTGTCCACCGCATTCGACTCCGTCACGCTCTACGGCGAAGACCCGGCGCTGCGCCCGGACATCTACGGCAAGGTCGGCAATTCGGGCGTCTCCATTGCCACGCTCGACGACATGGAAGTGCTGTACGACGGTTTCGACCTGACCAGCCCTGCCACGTCGGTTTCCATGACGATCAACGGACCGGCGCCGACGATCCTGGCGATGTTCATGAACACCGCCATCGACCAGAACCTCGCCAGGTTCCGCGCGGACAACCAGCGCGAGCCGACGCAGGACGAGGAAGCGAAGATTCGCGCGTGGGTGCTGCAGAACGTGCGCGGCACGGTGCAGGCCGACATCCTCAAGGAAGACCAGGGGCAGAACACCTGTATCTTCTCGACCGAGTTTTCGCTCAAGGTGATGGGCGATATCCAGGAATATTTTGTGCATCACCAGGTGCGCAATTTCTACTCGGTGTCGATCTCGGGCTACCACATTGCCGAGGCGGGCGCGAACCCGATCTCGCAACTCGCATTCACGCTGGCGAACGGTTTCACGTATGTGGAGGCGTACCTCGCGCGCGGCATGCATATCGACGATTTCGCGCCGAACCTGTCGTTCTTCTTTTCCAACGGCATGGACCCGGAGTACAACGTGCTCGGCCGCGTCGCGCGCCGCATCTGGGCGGTGACCCTGCGAGACAAGTACGGCGCGAATGAGCGCAGCCAGAAGCTGAAGTACCACGTGCAAACGTCAGGCCGATCCCTGCACGCGCAGGAGATCGCCTTCAACGACATCCGCACGACGCTGCAGGCGCTGATCGCCATCTACGACAACTGCAATAGCCTGCACACGAACGCCTACGACGAGGCGATCACCACGCCGACGGCCGAGTCGGTGCGGCGTGCGCTGGCCATCCAGCTCATCATCAACCGCGAATGGGGCCTGGCCAAGTGCGAGAACCCGAACCAGGGCAGCTTCATCATCGATGAACTGACGGACCTCGTGGAAGAAGCCGTGCTGCAGGAGTTCGAGCGCATTGCCGAGCGCGGCGGTGTGCTTGGCGCGATGGAAACCGGTTACCAGCGCGGCAAGATCCAGGAAGAGTCGATGCTGTATGAGCAGCGCAAGCACGATGGCTCGCTGCCCATCATCGGTGTGAATACGTTCCGCAATCCGGACGCCGAGAGCGTGGTGCCGCCGCACATTGAACTGGCACGCTCAAGCGAGGAGGAAAAGCAGAGCCAACTCGCGCGGCTGCAGGATTTTCACGCGCGGCACGCTGCAGAGGCGCCTGCCATGCTGCAGCGCCTGCAGCGCGCGGTGATCGACGATCAGAACGTGTTTGCGGTGCTGATGGATGCGGTGCGGGTCTGCTCGCTCGGGCAGATCACGCATGCGTTGTTTGAGGTGGGCGGGCAGTATCGGCGCAACATGTAGCTCGCCTCAGGTTCAAGCGTGCGTGGCGGGCGCAATCCATGCCGGCAGCGCGCCGTGCCCACCGCGCGGGGCACGCCACACCTGCCGCGCTGCCGCCGTCACGCTGTCGATTAGGGGTACGGGCACGTGCGCCTGCAGCTTCTGAGCAAGGCCCGCCAATCCCGCGCCGCCCAGCACGATCGCGTCCACGGGCTGCCGTCGCAGGACGGTCGTGCAGGCGCCAATCAAGATCTGTTCTGCCGCATCCGGCGCGGCGTATAGCGCAGCCCCGTCGAGTTCGACGGTATGGATATCGCGTACGGCGTGGCCGCCTTCAAGCGTGGGCAGCAAGCGCTCCAGAATCGGCCCCCACGCATGGCCACCCGTGATGACAGCGCACGTGCCGTACGTTGCAGCTTCCATCAACGCGGCTTCCGCAAGGCCGGTGACCGGGCACGGCGCTACCTCGCGCAGCGCGAAGAGCCCCGGGTCGCCAAAGCAGCCGATGATGGCGGCGTCGGGTGCGGGCTGCTGCGCCCTCGTCCATGCGTCGAGCGCGGCGTGCGCGGCGACTGCGTAACCGACCTCGGTTGCGATATAGGGCGCCCCAAAGCGCGCGGTGACGGATTCCACGATCACATCGCCGGGCAATGCGGCCTGCATGAAGCGCGTGACGGTCTGCGTGAGTGCGCTCGTGGTATTCGGGTTGATCAGCAGCAGCCGGCGCGGCCCGGCCGATTCCGTAGCGAGGGTCATTGGCGCGCGTTCCGTCAATGGTTCAGTCAACCCGCCCGGCGCTCTGGCGGCGGCGCAGTCGAACAATGGCCAGCATCGTCAGCCCCATCACCACGAACGACACGACGGTGGTGAGCGTGCCCAGCGCGTAGATGGACGGCGTCGTCACGGTGGTGGTCAGTCCTTGCAGTTCGAGCGGCAGCGTGTTGACGTCGCCGATTGCCTGCGAGGTGCGCGCGATCTCGTCCCAGCTCAGCGTGAAACCGAACATGCCCACACCGATGAGCGACGGCGCGATCAACGGCAGCACGACGTGCCGGAACGTCTGCCAGGGCGTGGCCCCAAGGTCGCGCGCGGCTTCTTCGTAGGCGGGATTAAATCGGTTGAAGACGGCGAACATGATCAGCAGCCCGAAGGGCAGCGTCCACGTGAGGTGCGCGCCGAGTGCGGATGTCCAGAGGCCAAGGGACGATCCAAAGCTGTCGGCCTGATCGGCCATGCCCAACGCGCTAAGCAACGCCTTGATGCCCGTGTCGATCAGCCGAAACTGCAGGCCGATGCCGAGCGACACCACGATCGACGGCATGATTAGGCTGGCCACCGTGACGTAGAACAGCGCACCACCGCCACGCAGCCGCTTCCGGAAAGCCAACGCTGCCAGCAGCGAGAGCCCCATGGTCAGCGCCATCACGACCGCGCCCAGCGCAAGTGAGCGCCGGAATGCCGCGCCGATGTCGACCACGCCCAGGCCTTCGGCAAGCTGGCGATACCAATGCAGCGACAGACCATTCATCGGAAATGTCAGGCCGCCTTCCGGGCCCTGGAAGCTGAGCGCGAAGATCGTCAGCATCGGCCCATACAGGAACAGCACAAACAGCGCGAAGAGGCACGCCAGCGGCCAGAAGCCGGGGGCGCGTGGTTCACGAAAGCGCGCGCGCATGTCAAAGCTCCTTGCGGATGTCGACCACGCGGGTCAGGCCCCAGATGATCATCAGCACCGTCAGCAGCAGCACCACGGCATTGGCTGCCGCCAGCGGAAACTGCAGGTACGACGTCTGCACCTGGATCATCTTGCCGACGGAGGCGATCTGCTGGCCGCCCATCACGCCCACGGTAACGAAATCGCCCATCACGATGGTCAGGATGAAGATGGAGCCGATCAGGATGCCGCTGCGCGACAGCGGCACGATCACGTGCCGCAGCGTTTGCCAGGCACTGGCGCCAGCATCGCGCGCGGCTTCGAGCAAGGCGCGGTCGATGCGCATCATCGAATTGAAGATCGGCACGATCATGAACATGGTGTAGAGGTGCACATAGGCCAGCAGCACCGAGAAGTTCGAATACAGCAGCCAGTCTTGCGGCTGCTCGATCAGGTGCATGGCCTGCAGCGTCTGGTTGACGAGGCCATTGCGGCCCAGCAGCGGGATCCACGAAATCATGCGGATCACGTTGGAGGTCCAGAACGGCACCGTGCAGATCACGAACAGCAGCGTCTGCACCGCAGCCGAGCGCACGTGGAACGCCAGGAAGTACGCCAGCGCAAAGCCCAGCACCAGCGTCAACGCCCAGGTGCCGAGCGCAAAGCGCAGCGTCGACAGGTACGTCGACGCCGTCACGCACAGATCGCCGTATTCATTGAGATGGCCGCAGCCTTCCCACAGCTTGGCGTAGTTGCGCAAGGTGAAGGTCGGCAGCAGCGCGTACTCGTTGAAATCCCAGAAGCTGACCATTGCGACCAGCCCCAGCGGGATCAGAAAGAACACGACAAACACCGCCGCAAACGGCAGCGCCTGCAAGCCCGGACGCAGGGCGCCGGCGGCGGGGGGAGTGGACGGTGCTGTGGGCGTCATGGTCAGGCGGCGACAAACTCGTTCCACTTGCGGACCATGTATTCGTTCTCGTCCATGACCGCGTTCCAGCAGGCAATGCCGCCCATGCGCTGTTCGTAGCTGCCGCCGTCGCGCACGCTGCCGGCCTTGGCCAGCACATCGCCGTGCGGGCTCTTGATGTCCTTGGCAGCGGGTTTGCCTTCCATCCAGTAGGCCCACTCGTACGGCTCCATCTTGGCCTTGGCCGTTTCCAGCACGGCGCTGTAGTAGCCCTGGCGGTTCAGGTACGCACCGGCCCAGCCGTCGAGGAACCAGTTGATGAATTCATACGCCGCATCGAGCTTCTTGCCCGACACCGTCTTCGGAATGCCGAAGCCGGCGGCCCACGCGCGATAGCCTTCCTTGAGCGGCTGGAACGTGCAGTCGATCCCTTTGCTGCGCACGGCCGTCACCGCCGGGCTCCACATCGACTGGATCACCACCTCGCCCGAAGACATCAAATTCACGCTTTCGTTGAAGTCCTTCCACAGCGCGCGGAACTGGCCGGCCTTCTTGGCTTCGATCAGCGTCTTGATGGTCAGGTCGATCTCGGCGCGGGTCATGTTGCCCTTGTCGGCGTACTTGTGCAGGCCCTTGGCTTCCACCACCATCGCCGCGTCCATGATGCCGATGGAAGGGATGTTCAGGATCGACGCACGCCCCTTGAATTCGGGGTTCAGCAGCTCGGCCCACGAGTTGATGGGGCGCTTGATGAGGTCGGGGCGGATGCCCAGCGTGTCGGCGTTGTACACGGTTGGGATCAGCGTCATGAACTGCGTGGGCGAGGTCGCGAACGTGGTCGCATTGGCGCCCGGCAGGTACATGACCTTCTTGGGCGCGGTGCCCTGGTCGCCCACCTTCTTGCCCGCCACCTCGCCCTTGGTGAACAGCGACGTGATCTTGTCGGCGTTCTTGATGCGGCGCGCATCGATGCCAAGAAGGTTGCCCGTCGGCACGATCTTCTTGAGCGAGAAATATTCCGTGTCGATCAGGTCGAAGCTGCTCGGCGCGGTCACGGCGCGCTTGGTGATCTCGTCAGTGGTCACGGCCACGTATTGCACGCGGATGCCGGTGTCGGCTTCGAATTTCTCGGCGATCAGCTTGTCCTGGTTGACCGCCGTGCCGAGGTAGCGCAGCGTCAGTTTTTCCTGCGCATGGATCGCGGGTACGACGCCGGTGGCCAGAATGGCGGCCATGCCCTTGAGTGCGGTGCGGCGGCCGGCCTTGAAGTCGTTGGAATCGTCAGACATGTTGCAACCCCTGATGTGAAGGTGAAGGCAGCGCCTGAAGCCGTCAGGCTGCGGATTGGAATGGTTGAGCCGGTTTGTCAGGCCGCTGGCAGGCCCGGTAAGCGGTGGGCCTGTGCGGCATCCCACGAGGCCCAGATGGGCTGGTGCAGCGCCAGGCTTGCGATGGCGGTGTCGGTCTCGGGCAGGCTCACCGTCACGCGTTGCGAGGGCGAGAGCACCACGCCTTCCACGCTCACCAGGACATGTGTGCCCTGGTATTCGATGTCGCAGATGCGGCCGCGCACGCGGGGGCGATCGCCGGCTGTGGATTCATCGGCATGCAAGGCCATGCGGTCGATGCGCACCGCAACCGGCCCATGCGCGTCTTCCAGCAGGTTGTGCCCGCCGATGAAGGTCGCGACAAACGCAGTGGCCGGCTGGTTGTAGACCTCGCGTGGGCTGCCGGCCTGTTCGATGCGGCCGTGGTTCATCACGACCATCTGGTCGGCCAGGGCCATCGCTTCTTCCTGCGAGTGCGTGACGTGCACGAAGGTCAACCCCAGCTCCTGCTGCCAGCGCCGCAGCTCGGCCCGCATCTGCGTGCGCAGGAACGGGTCCAGCGCAGAGAGCGGTTCGTCCAGCAGCAGCACGCGCGGCTCCATGATCAGCGCACGTGCCAGCGCCACGCGTTGCTGCTGGCCGCCCGACAACTCGCCCGGCCGGCGCTGCGCCAGGTGACCCATCGCCACACGCTCCAGCAACGCCTGCGCGCGCTGGCGGCGTTCGCGTGTGTTGATGCCACGCATCTTCAGGCTGAAGGCCACGTTGTCGAGCGCGCTCAAATGCGGAAACAGCGCGTAGCTCTGGAACATCATGGCCGTGCCGCGCGATGCCGCCGGCAGGTTGGTGATGTTGCGCGGGCCCAGGAGGATGTCGCCGTCGCTGACATGTTCGTGGCCGGCAATCATGCGCAGCGTTGACGATTTGCCGCAGCCCGACGGCCCCAGCAAGCAGCAATAGCTGCCGGCCGGCACGCGCAGGTTGATGGCGTCGACGGCCACGGCGTCATGTGCGTAACGCTTGGTCAGCGCAACGAGTTCGAGGGAGTCGGCGGGGGCGGTGGGTGCGCGGGTCATGTCGGGTTGGTGCAATAGGTGTGCCTGTCTGCGCGCGGCAATTTCGGCGCGAGCGCGCTTGGCATGCGTCGTTCTGGTGCGTGAGGCCGCTTGCGCGGGCAGCCGCGCCACATACCGGGGCAGGCGGCGCAGCCGGCTTCGCGTGCGTTAGAAGCTGTGACGCACGCCCAGCGCCACCGAGGTCTGGCTCGTGCCCGGCACACCGCCGCCGATGGCGCCCGACGAGGTATTGACCAGCGCTTCCGTCGCACTCGACGAGTTCTTCAGGTAGGCCACGTTGGCCACCAGCGTGGTGCGCTTCGACAGGCTGTACAGGCCCAGCAACCGGTAGACCATCGAGCTGTTCGACAGCGTCGAGTTACGGCGGTACAGCACGTCGGCGGAGCCCGTAAAGGCTGTGGTGAATGCGTAATCGACGCCGCCTTCCACGGCGAAGGCCTTGCGCGCCGACATGCTCGGGATCGACTGGAACGCACCTGCGCCGCCCACATCCGCCCGGGCGGCGCCGAGCCGCAGCTTGGTCGCGCCAAAGGTGTAGCTGCCGCCCACGGTGATGAGGTTGTAGAGCGAGCCGGTGCCGCTGCCGTCGCGTTCCTGGTCGTAGCTTGCGGCCAGATACAGCGGGCCAGCGCTATAGCGCCCCGCCAGGTTGAACAGCGAGCCCTGCGAGATGGAGCCGGCCGCTTCGCCAAAGCCGTACATCGCGCCGAATTGCGCGCCGCCCAGCGTGGGCGACACGTACTTGACGGTGTTGTTGTAGATCTCGCTCACGGCGTCGAACTCGCTGAACTTGAAGATCGAGCCCGAGTTGTAGCCGCCCTTGAAGATGCTGCCCACCAGCCAGTCGTCGTTGAAGTTCCATTGCTTGCCGGCCGTGAGCGTGCCCGACGACGAACTCAGCCCGACATACGAATTGCGCGAGAACAGCGTGCCGTTGGACGACATGCGCCCGTTGCTCGGGTTGAAGCCGGCCTGGAGGTTGAACAGCGCATTCACACCGCCGCCCAGGTCTTCCTTGCCGCTCAGCCCGAAGTTGGACACGCCCAGGATGCTGTCCGACACGCCGGTCAGACTTTGCGAGCCGTTGCCGGCATGGTTGGTCCAGCTCACGCCGGTATCGATGACGCCTGACAGCGTCACGCTCGATTGCGCAGCGGCAACGCCGGACAGCCCGAATGCCAGGGCGGCAGCGCCCAGCTTGGTGGTGGTGCTCATGACAGGTGATTCCCCTCAAAGATTTGGCGCGACCGCCTTTTCAAGGTCAGTGGCCGCTCCCGGCATTGCGTTCTATGTTGAGTACAAGCTTTGTTTGGATTGTGCACAATCACGCTTGTCTACATGCAGTAACCGTGCCAAGCAAAATGGACGGTTTTCGCTTGCTTCTGGTGCAAGAACGCCAAAGGCATGGGGAGATTTCTTGAGGATGTCGCACCAATGCCGTCAGATTCAGCATCGGTTTTGTGCACAATCCAAGCGGTGTTTGCTCGATTAGAATGGCGAGATGCCAGAGCCCACGACCCCTCCGACCTCCCAGCCACGCCGCAACAACGCCGAAGTCGACGCCCGCATTTCGGACGCGGTGTACGACGCCATCCTCGAACAGAAGCTGCCGCCCGGCACCCGCCTGGTCGAGGCGCAGCTATGCAAGGCGTTTGGGATTACACGGGGGACATTGCGCCGGGTGCTGGTGAAACTGGCACATGAGGGGGTGGTCGAGCTGCAGCCCAACCGCGGCGCGACGATCGCCGTGCATGACGCGACGGAAGCGCGCCAGGTCTTTGGTGCGCGGCTGATTCTGGAAACTGGCTCGGTACGCGAACTGGCGCAGCACGCGACGGCGGAGCAACTCACCGAGCTGCGTGCACTGGCGGCTGCCGAACACGCCAGCCGTGAATCCGGCAATTGGCGCGATTGGATCCGCCTCTCGGGCGATTTCCATATCCAACTGGCCGAGGCGAACGGCAACCCCATCATCACGGCGATGCTGCGCACGCTGGTGGCACGCACCTCGCTGCTGATCGGGCTCTATGAATCCCCCGCGCGGCCGAGTTGCGGCCACGACGAACACCTGGCCATTCTCGATGCGGTGGAGCGCCGCGACGGCGAGCGCGCCGCGCGGCTGATGGGCGAACACCTGGGCGAGTACATCGCTGCGCTGGAACTTGAGCCCCGGCAGGTGGAGACGATCGATTTCTCCAAGCTGTTTCGCCGCGTCAAGGTCTGACCGGGCGCCGGCCTAGCGCTGCATGACGGCCAGGGCCACGAGGATGCCCGCGGGCGGCAACACACACCAGAACGATAGCGTTGCAAACGCCAGCGCGCCCAGCACCGCCCCGACGGCAAAGCCGGCAAGCGGCGGCACCATCTTGCGCAATCGCGTGCGAGCAACATCTTTCTGCGTACCACTTGGCGACAGCAGTTCCACTACGTCGATCACGATCTGCGTCGTGTTGCCGGTCATGATCGTCGTGGGCGCATGCTCCGACAGCACGATGCGCGCCTTGGCGTTCTGTACGCCCATCGCCGCGACGCCGATCAGCCCGACAACAATTGTGGCCGGTGCATCGGCCGATTGAATTGGCAGGGCCAGCAACCCCGCCACCATGAACGCCAGCAGCAGAACGGCCTGCGCAAGGAGTAGTGGCCGCAGTGGCGCCACACCGCGCTGCGTGAGCGATGTCACGGCCAGCTTGGTCGCCGCCACGGCCAGCACGAACATCGGCAGGGCCAGCAGTTTGGCCAGCACGCCTTGTCCGGAGCCCGCCAGCTCCAGGCCGATCATCACGAAGTTGCCAGTCACGTGTGCGGTGAACAGCCCAAACAACGCCGCAAAGCCGACCACATCCACATAGCCGGCGACGAACGCCAGCAGCGTTCCCTGGGCGATCAGGAAACGCGCTGACGCTGGTGTAGCCGTTGCGGCTGCCACAGTTTCAGAAGGCAAAGCACGAACACCCGAAGGCGCCCCAGAAGCCGCGGAAATCGGTTGTAGGCACGTTGGCCGTGCGGGCCTTCTGGTGCGCATGGCCGTGCACGGAACACGAGCCAACGCACTGGTGCACCTGCTGCTGCAACGGCGCCGCCGGCCGCCAGTGCCCAGGCACGCGCGCCACGGGTGACCACTCGGGCAGCACCGGAATCGGCGGTGGCCCGAACTCGGAGAACTCCGCTGCCCCGTAGACGATGCGTCCACCCACCACCGTCAGCACCGATTCGATGGTCTTGATGTCGGGCTCGGGCACGCTAAAGAAATCCGCCGACAACGCTGCCAGGTCGGCGAGTTGCCCGACCTTGATCTGCCCCTTGTTGCCCTGGTCTGCCGAGAACCACGCGCTGCCGTGCGTGTACAGCTCCAGCGCCACCTCGCGCGGCAGCCCCTCCGGATACAGCGCCATGCCGCCCACGGTACGCCCGCTCGCCAGCCAATACAGCGACGTCCACGGGTTGTAGCTCGACACGCGCGTGGCGTCGGTGCCTGCGCCCACCGGCACGCCTTCGGCCAGCATGCGCTTGATGGGCGGCGTTTGTTCTGCGGCGGCGGCGCCGTAGCGGTCGACAAAGTATTCGCCCTGGAAGGCCATGCGATCCTGGATGGCGATGCCGCCGCCCAGTGCGCGCACGCGCTCGATGTTCTTCGGCGAAATCGTCTCCGCATGGTCGAAGAACCACGGCAGGCCGTTGAACGGAATGTCGCGGTTCACGCGCTCGAACACGTTGAGCATGCGCGAGATCGATTCGTCGTAGGTTGCGTGCAGCCGGAACGGCCAGCGTTGCGCGACAAGGTGGCGCACCACGGTTTCCAGCTCCTGCTCCATCGTCTCGGGCAGGTCGGGGCGCGGCTGCAGGAAGTCTTCAAAGTCGGCCGCCGAGAAGACGAGCATTTCGCCCGCGCCGTTGTGGCGGAAGAAATCATCGCCCTGGCGGTATTGCACGCTGCCGGTCCAGTTCTTGAAGTCGGCCAGCTCCTCTTTCGGCTTCTGCGTGAAGAGGTTGTAAGCGATGCGGATGGTGAGCTGGTTCTGCGCGGATAGCTCGCGGATGATTTCGTAGTCTTCCGGATAGTTCTGGAAGCCGCCGCCTGCGTCGATGGCGCTTGTCACGCCCAGGCGGTTCAGCTCGCGCATGAACTGGCGCGTGGAGTTGACCTGGTATTCCGGCGGCAGCTTCGGCCCCTTGGCCAGCGTCGCGTACAGGATCATCGCGTTGGGCTTGGCGATCAGCATGCCGGTGGGCTCGCCCGATGCATCGCGCTGGATCTCGCCGCCCGGCGGGTTCGGTGTGTCCTTGGTGTAGCCGACCTGGCGCAGCGCCGCGCGGTTGAGCAACGCGCGGTCGTACAGGTGCAGCACGAACACGGGCGTGTCGGGCGCGGCCTGGTTCAGCTCTTCCAGCGTGGGCATGCGGCGCTCGGCAAACTGGAATTCCGTCCAGCCGCCCACCACGCGCACCCATTGCGGCGACGGCGTGCGCGCAGCCTGCTCCTTGAGCATGCGCATCGCGTCGGCCAGGGAGGGCACGCCTTCCCAGCGCAGCTCGAGGTTGTAGTTCAGCCCGCCCCGGATCAGGTGCAGGTGCGAATCGTTCAGGCCGGGGATGACGGTGCGCCCGCGCAGGTCGATGACCTGGGTGGCGGCGCCGCGCTGCGCCATCACGGCGGCGTCGTCGCCCACGGCAACAAAGCGGCCGTCACGCACGGCAACGGCACTGGCGGTGGGGCGTTCGCGGTCGACCGTGTGGATGCGGCCGTTGTGCAGGATGAGGTCGGCGGTCATTGCGTCAGTATTTGGGATAGATCGAAAAACGTCCGGGTCCGGCAATCAGGACCGTGGTGAAGATGATCAACAGCATCCATCCGAACTGGCCCTCGGCAAGCGACCAGTCCGGATGCACCACCAGCATGGCCACCAGCAACGTGGCGACGATGGGCAGACACGCCAGGCGCGTGAGCACGCCGAGCGCAACCAGCAGCGGACACAGGGTTTCCGACAGGATCGCCAGCAGCAGTGTGGGGGCGGCGCCCATGTGGAACGGGTCTTCAATGCGCGTGAGCTCTTGGCTGTAGTGCAGCACCTTGGGCAGCCCGTGCACGGCAATCAGCAGGGCGCTGCCAGTCAGGCGCAGGAACAACAGGCCAACGTGCAGGGCGGTATCGGCAGGGGCCGCAGCGTGCGAGGGGTCGAGCGAAAGGCGTGTCATGGCGTCAGCTCGGGTTGCGCGGCGTGGTGCCGCCGGTGGCGGCAAGGTCCGTTGGTGGCGCCTCGGTTGGCATTTGGGGCGGTGCGCCCGTGATCTTCGGCACGCACTCGTGGCGGAACCACGCCATGGTGATCGGCTCGCCGGCCAGCAGGCGCTGCGCAGCCGGCACGACCTGTTCGCCGATCAGCATGCCGAGCAGCCCGACCAGCGCAATTGCCGGTGGCGCGGGCGATCGGACGTGCAGCAGCGCATAAATCACGCCGACCAGCATGCCGACGCCAATGGAGATGAGGTAGGGCTTCAAAGCGAGGGCTCCAGATCCAGAATGCGAAGGGCGACGCGCTCAAGGTGCGCCGCCCGCGCAGGTCAGCCGGTGATAAACGCCAGCAGGTCCGCGTTGACCTTGTCCGCTTCGGTCACGCACATGCCGTGCGAGCCGCCCGGATAGACCTTGAGCGTGCCGTTCTTCACCAGTTCCACGCCCAGCTTGGCCGAATCGTCGATCGGCACGATCTGGTCGTCGTCGCCATGCAGGAACAGCACCGGCACGTCGATCTTCTTCAGGTCTTCGGTGTAGTCGACCTCCGAGAACTCCTTGATGCACAGATACTGCCCGTGAATGCCGCCGGTCATGCCCTGCGCCCAGAAGGCATCGATGGCGCCCTGCGAGACCTTCGCGCCAGGCCGGTTGAAGCCGAAGAACGGCGTGGCGAGATCACGGTAGAACTGCGAGCGGTTGTCAGCCACACCCTTGCGGATGCCGTCGAACACGTCCATCGGCAAGCCCTTCGGGTTAGCGGCCGTCTTGAGCATGATGGGCGGCACCGCGCCGATCAGCACGGCGCGGGCGACGCGCTTGGTGCCATGACGGCCGATGTAGTGCGCGACTTCGCCACCGCCTGTGGAGTGGCCGACCAGCGTGGCGCCCTGGATGTCGAGCGCGTCGAGCAGCGCCGCCAGGTCGTCGGCATAGGTGTTCATGTCGTTGCCCCGCGACGGCTGGTCGGAACGGCCGTGGCCGCGCCGGTCATGCGCGATGACACGAAAACCCTTCTGCACGAGGAAGAGCATCTGCGCGTCCCAGGCGTCGGCATTGAGCGGCCAGCCGTGCGAGAAGACGACGGGCTTGCCGCTGCCCCAGTCCTTGTAAAAGATGCGCGTACCGTCTTGGGTCGTAATCGTTTGCATGGGAATGAGAGAGAGGGTGGTGGCTGATTGAATGGACGACAGGGCAACGCATGCGGTTGCACATGCGTCGCCCGGCCGGAGCAGCGTCTTCTTTTATGGTCGGCAGCGCGATCAGTTGGCCGCCACGGGCGCCAGCGCCTCGTGCGGGGTGGCCGTGCGTTGCGGTGCCTTGTGCACCATCGTGTAGGCGTAGTCCACGCCCATGCCGTAGGCACCGGAGTGTTCCTTGACCAGCTTCATGACGGCGTCATACGTGTCGCGGTGGGCCCAGTCACGCTGCCATTCCAGCAGCACCTGTTGCCACGTCACGGGCACCACGCCGGCCTGGATCATGCGCTGCATGGCGTAGTCGTGCGCCTCCTTCGACGTGCCGCCCGAGGCGTCGGCGACCATGTAGATCTCGTAGTCGGCATCGTGCATGGCCGACAGCGCGAAGGTGCAGTTGCACACTTCCGTCCACAGGCCCGAGACGACCACCTTCTTGCGGCCGTTCTTTGCCAGGGCATCACGCACCTTCTGGTCGTCCCAGGAATTCATCGACGTGCGTTCGAGCAGTTCCTGATCCGGAAACACATCGAGCAGTTCCGGGTAGGTATAGCCCGAGAAGCTCTGCGACTCGACGGTCGTAATGGTGGTGGGGATGTTGAAGATCTTCGCAGCCTTGGCAAGGCCGACGGTGTTGTTCTTCAGGACCTGGCGATCGATCGACTGCACGCCGAAGGCCATTTGCGGCTGGTGGTCGATGAAGATCAGTTGACAATTTTGGGGGGTGAGGACTTCCAGCTTGGGATTCATGGCCGTATCCAGTTTCCGATAGGGGATGCGAGGGGGATGCTGCAGACCTGACGCCGCGTCGGCGCGGCGCGATCAACGGCCCATCCATGATAGGAAGTCGCGTTCCGGGCGCAACGCTCAATCGGCGAGTGCAGTTTTTGCGATTGCCGAACAATCGTCGCGACTTCCCGAAACATTCCGTCGGTACCCTGGACACGCCCGCCCGGGGGGGGGTTAGGGGCGCCGGGGCCGTTTGGGCTGACACCC
>NZ_JBGLYZ010000056.1:0-22260 GCF_047304345.1 Ralstonia sp. Ralssp135 | reverse complement strand
GACTTTGACCATTGCCTTGGCGCTGGCCGCGCGCGTTGCCGCCACGGCCCGCCGAGTTGCGCCCGTTCGGAATCGGCTCCGCCGCGATGGTCGGGTCCGGCTCGAAACCTTCCTGCACGGTGCGCGGCAGTTCACGCTTGATGAGGCGCTCAATGTCACGCAGCAAACCATGCTCGTCCACGCAGACCAGCGAGATCGCCTCGCCCTGCGCGCCCGCGCGTCCGGTGCGGCCGATACGGTGCACGTAGTCCTCGGGCACGTTCGGCAAGTCGAAGTTGACCACGTGCGGCAGTTGGTCGATGTCGATACCGCGCGCGGCGATATCGGTGGCAACCAGCACGCGCAGTGTTCCGGCCTTGAATTCCGTCAGCGCGCGCGTGCGTGCCGATTGGCTCTTGTTGCCGTGGATGGCCAGCGCGGGAATGCCGTCGCGCGTGAGCTGCTCAGCCAGGCGGTTCGCGCCATGCTTGGTGCGCGTGAACACCAGCACCTGGTGCCAGTCGTTGTCGCGTACGAGCTTGGCCAGCAGTTCGCGCTTGCGCTCGCGGTCGACCGGGTAGACGCGCTGCTCGACCGTCTCGGCCGTCGTGTTGCGGCGCGCGACTTCGATCAGCGCCGGCTTGTCGAGCAAGCGATCGGCCAATTCGCGAATGTCGTCAGAGAACGTTGCCGAAAACAGCAGGTTCTGACGCTTCGGCGGCAGAATGTTGAGGATCTTGCGGATATCGTGGATGAAGCCCATGTCGAGCATGCGATCGGCTTCGTCCAGCACCAGCAGTTCAATATGCGACAGATCGATGGTGCGCTGGCCGACGTGGTCCAGCAGGCGGCCCGGCGTGGCCACGACGATATCGATACCGCGCTTGAGTGCATCGATCTGCGGGTTGATGCCGACGCCGCCGAACATCACCATCGACTTCAGCGGCAGGTATTTGCCATAGGCGCGCACGCTTTCTTCCACCTGCGCGGCAAGCTCACGCGTGGGCGTCAGCACCAGCGCGCGGATCGGGAAGCGCATGCCCTGCGGCGTCTGCACTTTGTTCGGTTGCGAGGCAGACAGGCGATGCAGCAGCGGCAGCGTAAAACCGGCGGTCTTGCCGGTGCCGGTCTGGGCACCGGCGAGCAGGTCCCCGCCCTTGAGGATAGCGGGGATGGCCTGGCGTTGAATCGGAGTGGGTTCTGCGTAGCCGAGTTCGGCCACGGCGCGTACCAGCTTGTCTGACAAGCCGAGTTCGGAAAACGACATGGAAAAGCGATTGGACCGGCGTGTCCCGCGCATTCGTTCGTGCGCCAATCGTGGACAAAGCCTGGGTAGGTGACGGGGCGACTGGACCCCGGGGACTGCAAGAAGGGCGCTAGTTTAACAGGTGATGGTGTTTACCCCACCGGCGCCCGCAATGCCGCCAACGGCGCATTTACCACGTCCCCCAGCCGCTCCGCCAACGAATACCGCGCCATATACCGCCGGAAATGCGCGAGGAACGCGTCTTCAGCTGGCGCCAGACGCCGCTCCTTGTGCCACATCAGGTACAGATCGATGTCGGCAACACCCTCTTCAGGCGGCAGCCGCCACAAGCGCTGCTGCGCCACATCGTCCGCCACGATGTGCTCCGGCAGGCAGCCAATCCCATACCCCGCAAACACCAGCCGCTTGATCTCGTCCAGGCTCGGAGACGTGGCGACGATGCGACCGGTAAATCCCTGCTGATCCCGAAACACCGCCAGCGGCGATAGCGCATCGCCCAATTGGTCGCTCAAGAACGAAACGAAGTTCTCGCCCAGCAGATCGCTGATCGACAAGCCCGTCCGCCCGAACAACCCGTGATGCCGCCCGCAGAACACGGCGTAGCGCTGGCGCAGGAACAGTTGCCGCTCGAGCTTTTCGACGGGCGTGCGGCACAGGCTCAGCCCAATGCCCGCCCGCTTTTGCGCAAGCGCATCGAGGATGTCCGTGCTGCGCATCACTTCCACCTGCAGATCCACGCGCGGGTGATGGCGATGGAACGCCGCCAGGCATTCGTCGTACACGCCCGATTGGATGCGGCTGACCGTCAGCAGATGCAGCACGCCGCTCACATCGTCTTGTGGTTCACCAAGCTCTGAGCCGAGCCGCGCCACATTGCCGTAGACATCGGTGGCGATGCGCAACACGTCTTCGCCAACGCGCGTGAGGCGAAAGTGCGAGCCGCGCCGCTCAATCAGCGTGTGGCCGAGCTGATCTTCGAGGCGACGCAGCGCGAGGCTGACCGCCGGCTGCGTGATGTGCAGCCGCACCGCCGCGCGACTGATGCTCCGCTCGTGGACGATGGTGAGAAAGGTGCGCAGCAGGTTCCAGTCAAGCCGGTCGCTGACCAGGGCGGGATCAAGAGCGGACGGATCCATGGCGGCGAATATGAGTTGAATTTATACAAACAATAAGTATTCAGAATTTGACTAATACCCGTCAAGCAGCAATAAACACGCATCGTCGCCTTGAAGCGGCGGGCTAAAAAATCTGTGAGGAGCTACACCATGCAACCGTCCCAACCCGGCGGGCGCCAGCCTGCGCGCGCGGCCACCGCCGCCTTTGTCGGCACCATGATCGAGTGGTACGACTTCTACATCTACGCTACCGCCGCTGCGCTCGTGTTCGGGCCGCTGTTCTTTCCGGGCGGCGATCCATTCCTCAGCACGCTCGCTTCGTTCGGCACGTTTGCCGTGGGCTTTTTCGCGCGGCCACTGGGCGGCATCGTGTTCGGCCATTGGGGCGACCGCATCGGTCGCAAGAAAGCGCTGATGATCACGCTCACGATGATGGGCCTGGCGACCATCGGTATCGGGCTGCTGCCGACGTACGCCACCGCCGGCGCCCTCGCGCCCGTGCTGCTGGTGCTGCTGCGCGTGGTGCAGGGCATCGCGGTCGGTGGCGAATGGGGAGGCGCGGTGCTGATGGCGGGCGAACACGCGCCCAAGGGCCGCCGCACGTTCTTCGCATCGTTTGCGCAACTGGGCAGCCCGGCCGGGTTGATTCTCTCGCTGCTGGCGTTTCGCCTCGTCACGTCGATGGAGAAGGAAGCGTTCATGGACTGGGGCTGGCGTCTGCCATTCCTCGCCAGCTCGGTGCTGCTGCTGGTGGGCGTGGCGATCCGCCTGGGCGTGAATGAGTCGCCGGAGTTTGCGCAGGTGCAGGCGCAGCGCAAGACGGCCAAGCTGCCAATCGCCGAAGTCTGGCGCACGGCGCGTGTGCCGGTGCTGCTTTGCATTGGCGCTAACACCATCGGCATTGCGGGTGTGTACTTCACCAACACGTTCATGATCGCGTACACGACGCAGTATCTGTCGCTGTCGAAAACGCTGATTCTGGATTGCCTGTTTGTGGTCGCGTTCATCCAGTTCCTCGCCCAACCGTTGGCGGCATGGCTGGCGGAACGGCTTGGCGGCGCACGCTTCCTCAAGCTGATGGCACTGCTGGCAATGGCATCGCCGTATCCCATGTTCCTGCTGGTGCAGACGCGCCAGGCGCCGCTGATGGTGCTGGGCATTGCGCTGGCCGTGGTGTGCATGGCGAGCTTCTACTCGGTCATTGCGGGCTTCGTGTCGGGCGTGTTCGAAACGCGCGTGCGGTATTCGGCAATCTCGCTGTCATACCAGGTGTGCGGCGCAGTGGCGGGCGGGCTCACGCCGCTGGTCGGCACCATCCTCGCGCAGCGCTTCCATGGTGAATGGTGGCCGCTAGCGGTGTTCTACACGCTGCTCGCCGGTATCTCGCTGGTGTGCATTGCCGCCATCGATGTGCGCCAGCGCGGCCGTGCCACTGCCGGCGAGGCAGTCGGCGCATAACAGTCTCCCCACCCTTGCTTTACCCATGCTGACGTTCTTTCACCCTGAACAGCTTCTGCACCATCCGCAGAGCTATTACTCGCGCGGCAAGATGCGCACGCCGCAGGAAGTGCCGGAGCGCGCGCTGAATCTGCTGCAGGCGGCGCGCGACCTCGGCTTTACCATTGCGCGGCCCGAAGATCACGGCATCGCGCCGCTCACCGCCGTGCACGGCGAGCCCTATCTGCGCTTCCTGCAAGACGCTCATGCCGACTGGCTGCGCCTGCCCGAAGACTGGGGTGACGAGGTCATGTCGAACATCTTCGTGCGCGAGCCCAATGCGTTGCGCGGCGTGCTGGCCCAGGCCGCCCGCTACCTGGCAGACGGCAGTTGCCCAGTCGGCGAGAACACATGGCGATCGGCGTATTGGTCCGCACAGAGCGCAGCAGCCGGCGCGCAAGCCATCCTCCATGGCGAGCGCACGGCCTACGCGCTGTGCCGCCCGCCCGGCCATCATGCGCGCCGCGAGGCAGCCGGCGGCTTCTGTTATCTGAACAACGCCGCTATTGCCGCACAGGCGCTACGCGGCAAATTCAAGCGCGTGGCCATCCTCGACACCGACATGCATCACGGTCAGGGCATCCAGGAGATCTTTTACGACCGCGCCGACGTGCTGTACGTCTCCATCCATGGCGATCCGACCAACTTCTACCCGGTCGTCGCCGGCTTTGACGACGAGCGCGGTGCGGGCGACGGCCTGGGCCTGAACGTGAACCTGCCGATGCCGCATCGCTCGCCGGAATCGGTGTTCTTCGACAAGCTCGGAGATGCGATTGCGGCACTCGAACGCTTTCAGCCCGATGCGCTGGTGCTGTCGCTCGGCTTCGACATCTATCGCGAAGACCCGCAATCGCAGGTGGATGTCTCGACGCAGGGCTTCGGCCGGCTTGGCCAGGCAGTTGGCGCGATCGGGCTGCCGACGCTGGTCGTCCAGGAAGGCGGCTATCACCTCCCCACCCTTGCACAAAACGCTGCCGCATTCTTTGGCGGCCTGACCTCCCTCCATCAGCCGGCCGGCTGACCCGCCAACCGGGGCGCAGACCTCCCTTTAGCTTTTGTGATGTTTGCGCACACTCACTTTCCAAGCCACGTGTTTCATACGTTGGCTTGGCAACCTTCCCTCCTCTAGAGTCCCCGCTCGAATTGGGCGCTTGGCGTTTTCAAACGTCTGTTCCTAACATGCCCGGGCAACCCCATACACATGTTTGAATCGTACGTTCGAGCGCTGCACTGCAGCAATCGACCCCGATATCAGGCCTAAAAAAACGAGGTAGGAGACATGGGACGTCCTGGAGCAGGAGACACCAAGGGCCGCATTCTGGAAGCCACCGAACTGCTGTTCATCGAGTTCGGCTACGAGGCGATGTCGTTGCGGCAGATCACGGCGCGCGCCAAGGTCAATCTGGCTGCGGTCAACTATCACTTCGGCAGCAAGGAAGCGTTGATGCAGTCGGTGCTTGGGCGCCGGCTCGACCCGCTCAACACGCGCCGGCTGGCGCTGCTGACCGCGTGCGAAGAGCGCTGGACCAAGGAACAACTGACTTGCGACCACGTGCTCGGCGCGCTGTTTGTGCCGGCGCTGCAGATGGCGCGCAACCCCGACACCGGCGGCCCTGCGTTCCTGCGCCTGATGGGGCGCGTGTATTCCGACACCTCGCCGTTCGTGCAGAACTACTTGCTCGGCCACTACGCGCTGGTGTTTGATCGCTTCTTCGAAGCCTTCTCGCGTGCGCTGCCGCACCTGCCGCGCGCAGAACTGGGCTGGCGCCTGCACTTTGCGCTCAAGGCACTTGCCGGCGTGCTGGCCGGGGACGACCTCAACAACCTGCTGCCGCTGTTCACGCAGGGTAAGACGATGAACGATGCCTCGCTGCTGGCACGCCTGACCGCGCTGGTGGTGGCCACGCTCAACGCCCCCCTGCCCGGCGAGGCCGGTGCGCTCGACCAAGTGGTCGAACTGGCCGAAGCCCAGGTGCCCACGCCCGTTGCGCAAGCGGACGATGCCGCCAATGGCAACGACAGCGGCAACGGCGGCTCCGGGCGCCACGCCGGGCACGGCAACGGCCGCAGCGCAGACCGCAGCCCGACGCCCACCACCGCCTCGCCCTTCGCCGGTGACCTGTTCGGCCGCACACCCGCCGCACGCGCCAGCGCCGACGATGCCGCAGACGACCACGACGATCATCACGGTGACGACAGCGATGGCGACGGCCCCGCGCCCTCCGCGCGCACCCGGGCATTGGCGGTTCGCCGCAGCAATGCAGCTCGCGCAATCTTCCCGGCCAACCCAATGCGCCCCTGGCGCAGCCCTAACGCCTGACAACCCAGGCCCGGCCACGATCTCCCGTGTGCAGGCACGGGAGTCGCTCGGGCAATTGGCAGGTGCCGCCCGTGTTCGAGACATCCGGCACATAGACGCATCGAATGGAGACCCTCATGACGACGATCTGGATCGTCCTGCTTTGCATCGGCGTGCTCGGGCTCGCCAGCATGGAAGCCTCGGCATTCGCCTGGCTGGTCGCGACCGCTGCGTGGCTCGTAGCGGGGGCCTGGCTGGGCCTGGTCGGCCCGGTGATGACCACGGTACTCGCCATCGTTTTTGTGCTGCCGGCGCTGGTGCTCGCGCTCAAGCCGCTGCGCCGGGCCCTCATCACGCGCCCGGTGCTGGCGATGTTCCGCAAGATCATGCCGGAGATGTCGCAAACGGAGCGCGACGCCATTGAAGCGGGCACCGTCTGGTGGGATGCCGAACTGTTCTCCGGCCGACCCAACTGGTCGCGATTGCTGTCTTCGCCGCCGCCGCGCCTGTCGGCGGAAGAGCAATCTTTCCTCGACGTCGAAACCGAAAAGCTCTGCGACTTGGCCAACGATTGGGAAAGCACGCAGATCTGGCAGGACCTGTCTCCCGACGCGTGGGCTTATGCGAAGCGTGCCGGCTTCCTCGGCATGATCATCCCGAAGGAATACGGCGGCAAAGGCTTCTCGGCGTATGCGCATTCGCAGGTCATCATGAAGCTGTCGACGCGCTGCTCCGCCGCAGCCGTGTCGGTCATGGTGCCCAACTCACTCGGCCCGGCCGAACTGCTTCTGCACTACGGCACCGAAGCGCAGAAAAACCACTACCTGCCGCGCCTCGCACGCGGCGAAGAAATTCCCTGCTTTGCGCTGACCAACGCGTATGCCGGCTCTGATGCCGCAGCCATTCCTGATGTGGGCGTGGTCTGCCGCGGCATGCATGAAGGCCGCGAGACGCTCGGCTTTCGCGTGACATGGAGCAAGCGCTACATCACGCTCGGCCCCATCGCGACGGTGCTGGGGCTGGCGTTTCGCGCGGTTGATCCGGATGGCTTGCTCGCCAGCGACAAGGAGCCCGGCATCACCTGCGCGCTCATCCCGACGAAGCATCCGGGCGTGAACATCGGGCGCCGCCATTGGCCGCTCAACGCGGTGTTCCAGAACGGCCCCAACTCGGGCAAAGACGTATTCATTCCCATCGACTGGGTCATCGGTGGCCAGGCGCAGGTCGGCCGTGGCTGGCGCATGCTGATGGAGTGCCTGGCAGCGGGCCGTGCGATCTCGCTGCCGTCGTCCAACGTGGGCATGGCCAAGCTGGCTGTGCGCAGCACCGGTGCGTATGCCGCCGTGCGCCGCCAGTTCCGCACGCCCATCGGCAAGTTCGAGGGCATTCAGGAGGCGCTCGGCCGCATGGGCGGCAACCTGTACATGATGGATGCCGCGCGGCGTCTGTCCGCGCTGGCCGTAGACCTGGGCGAGAAGCCCTCGGTCATCTCCGCCATTGCCAAGTACCACGTCACCGAACGTGCGCGCGATGTAGTGACCGATGCGATGGACATCGTCGGCGGCAAAGGCATCTGCATGGGGCCGAACAACTTCCTGGCGCGTGCGTATCAGCAAGTGCCGATCGCCATCACGGTGGAAGGCGCGAACATCATGACGCGCTGCCTGATCATCTTCGGGCAGGGCGTGATCCGCTGCCATCCGTATGTGCTGCGCGAGATGACGGCCGCGCAAGGCGCCGATTCCCCCGAGACGCTGCGTGCGTTCGATGCAGCGCTGTTCGGCCACGGCGCGTTCATCGCGGGCAACCTGGTGCGTGCGTTCCTGCATGCGCTCTCCGGCGGGCGCGTGGCAAGCGCACCGGGCAATGCCGCACCGGAAATGCAGCGGTATTACCAGGCTGTGAACCGATTCTCGACCGCGCTGGCGCTGCTGTCCGATGTGTCGATGTTCACGCTGGGCGGCACACTCAAGCGCCGCGAGAGCATCACCGGCCGGCTGGGCGACATCCTCTCGCAGATGTACCTGATCTCGTCCACGCTCAAGCGCTTTGAAGATGAAGGCCGCCCCGCCGAGGACGCGCCACTCGTGCATTGGTCGGTGCAGGACGCGCTGGTGAAGGCGCACGATGCGCTCGACGGCGTGTTGGCCAACTTCCCGAACGCGGGCATCGCGGCGCTGCTGCGTGTGCTGATCTTCCCGTTCGGCACGCCGTATCGCAAACCATCGGATGCGCTGGCTGCGCAGGTTGCCGAGCTGATGCAAACGCCGGGCGCCGTGCGCGATCGCCTGCTGGCCGACTCGTACTGCCCGGCGCCCGAGGTCGACCCCATCGCCTATGGCGAAGCGGCCTTCCGCCTGCAACCCGCGGTGGATGCGATCGAGCAACGCTTGAAACCAGCCATCCGCGCAGGCAAGCTGCCGCCGGTGCCACAAAGCCTGCCCGATTTCGAAGCCTGGACCGCGCAAGCCGTCGCACAAAACCTCATCGACGAAGGCGAACGCAAACAACTGTGCGACTACGCGCGCTACGGCGAGCACGCAGTCGCCGTGGACGACTTCCCGCCCGACTTCAACCTGATGGCCGACCTGCAGCGCCGCAAGGATGCGCTCGATGCCCTGCAGGCTGCCGAGCGCCACGCAGCCTGATGGCCCAGGGGCCTGACAAACGACAACAACAATGCAAGACAAGTACCTCGATTTCGTCGGTTCCGGTTTCGGCAAGTGGCTGTCGGCCAATCTCGGCCTGCCGCAGCCCGTGCCGTTGCGCCGTTATGTGCCGGGGGAACCGGAATTTGTCGGGCCGTTTCTGGTGGGCGCGGCGCCGGGTGGCTCCATGCGTGAGACGCTCGCCGCGCTGTTTGCCGAGGCCGGCGTACCCACGCGCTTTCATGAAAGCGATCCGGAATGGCTCGGCGCTGCCAACCGGCACGGGCAGATCACCGGCCGCTTTGTCGCGCCCACGGGCAAGGACGGCAACGCGTTCGATCGCATTGGCGGCATCGTCTTCGATGCCACGGGCATTGCGTCGATCGATGGCCTCGACGCGCTGTATCACGTGTTCCACGATGGCGTGCGCGCCATCGGCCGGTGTGGCCGCGTGGTCGTAATCGGTCGCCCGCCGGAAGGCTGCAAGACGCCCGAAGTGGCGATTGCGCAGCGCGCGCTGGAAGGGCTCACGCGCTCGCTCGGAAAGGAAGTCAGGCGCGGCTGCACGGCGCAGCTCGTCTACGTAGCGGAGGGTGCGGAAAACGTGGCCGCGTCGACGCTGCGCTTTCTGCTGTCGGCACGCTCGGCGTATGTGTCGGGGCAGGTGGTGCGCGTGCATCGCGCCGCAGCGGTCTCGGTGGATTGGCAGAAGCCGCTCGCGGGGCGCACCGCGCTGGTCACCGGCGCCTCGCGCGGCATCGGTGCAGCCATTGCGCACGTGTTGGCGCGTGATGGGGCGCGCGTGCTGTGCCTGGATGTGCCCGCCGCGCAGGAAGCGCTGAAGGCCGTCGCGCAGGAGATCGGCGGTGAAGCCATGGCTTACGACATTGCCGCGCCCGAGACGCCCGCCCTGCTCGCGCAGCAACTTGCTGCATTGGGCGGCGTCGACATCCTCGTGCACAACGCGGGCATCACGCGCGACAAGACCATCGCCCGCATGACCGAACCCGCGTGGCGCAGCGTGCTCGACATCAACCTCACAGCGCAATTGCGCATCAACGACGCGCTGCTTGCGGCCAATGCGCTGCATGCAGGCGGGGCCATCGTGTGCGTGTCGTCCATCAGCGGCATTGCGGGCAACCTGGGGCAGACCAACTACGCGACATCGAAGGCTGGCGTGATTGGCCTCGTGCAGGCTGCCGCCCCGTTGCTGGCCGAACGCGGCATCACCATCAACGCCGTGGCGCCGGGCTTTATCGAAACGCAGATGACAGCGGCCGTGCCGTTTGCCATCCGTGAAGCCGGCCGCCGCATGAACGCGATGAGCCAGGGCGGCCAGCCGGTCGACGTGGCCGAGACGATTGCGTGGTTCGCCAACCCCGCGTCGAACGGCGTGACAGGCAACATCGTGCGCGTGTGCGGGCAAAGCCTGCTGGGAGCCTGAGGCGACCATGCGCTCGCTAGCCCTGCCCTATCCGATGATCGCGACCCAGACGCTGGTGACCGAGCCGCCGTCGCCGGGTGCACTGGCGTGGCGCGCGCTGTTGTCGCAACGCAAGGGCAGGCGCGGCGGGCCGCTGCCCCGCCACACGCTGGTGCGCCGGGAAGTGCCGCTTGAGGCCGAACACATCGCGCAGTACGCGGCGGTGTGCGGTTTCTCCTCGGCGCATGGCGTACCGATGACATATCCGCATCTGCTGGGCTTTCCGTTGCAACTGATGCTGATGACGGAATCGGCGTTTCCGTATCCGGTGATCGGCCTGGTTCACCTGTGCAACACGATCCGCCAGCACCAGCATCTGCAGGCTGGCGAGCGCGTGCGCGTGGAAGTGCGCCCACGCAGATTGTTCCACCATGCACGCGGGCAGGCGTTCGCTATTGAAACGACCATCATCAGAGGCAGTGCGGTGGTGTGGGAATCGCTTTCCACGTATCTGCGCGTGGGCGTGTCTTCTCCGCAGGGTGCGCCGTTGATTGCGCTGCCAAATGCGCAGGACTTGTCGCCCGTCGGCCACTGGGATGTGCCTGCCGACACCGGCCGACGCTACGCCGGTGTGTCTGGCGACTGGAACCCCATCCACGTATCCAACATCGGCGCGAAGCTGTTTGGCTTTGCGCAACCCATTGCCCACGGAATGTGGACGAAGGCCCGTGCGCTCGCCGCGCTGCTGCCGGCCGCGCCGCTCACGCAAGGCGAAGTGGTGGCCGAGTTCAAAACGCCGCTATCGCTGCCCGGGGCGGCGACGCTGTGGCAAGCCAACGAAGCGACTCCCGGTCGCGCATTTGAAGTGCGCAACGCTGCGGGCGACAAACCCTATCTGCGCGGCATGCTGACGCTGCCGCAAGCACAACAAGAAAACACGGGAGACTGAATCCATGCTCGTCAACGCGCAGGTGCGCCGCGTCGCCATCCTCGGGGGTAACCGCATTCCGTTCGCGCGCTCGAACACGGCCTACGCCACGGCGTCGAACCAGCAGATGCTGACCGCCGCGCTGCAGGGCCTGATCGACCGCTTCAACCTCCACGGCCAGCGCCTGGATGAAGTCGTGGCCGGCGCAGTCATCAAGCACGCGCGCGATTTCAACCTCACGCGAGAAACGGTGCTCTCAACCACGCTCGCCAAGCAGACACCCGCATACGACATCCAGCAGGCATGCGGCACGGGGCTGGAAGCGGCCATCCTCGTCGCCAACAAGATCGCGCTGGGGCAGATCGACGTGGGCATTGCCGGCGGCACGGATACCACGTCCGATGCGCCCGTCGGGCTGAACGAAAAGATGCGCAAGATCCTGCTGGAGGCCAACCGGGCCAAGTCCACCGGCGCGCGCGTCAAAGCGCTGGCCGGCCTGCGGCCGTCGATGTTCGTGCGCCCCCTGCTGCCGCGCAACAGCGAGCCGCGCACCGGCCTGTCAATGGGCGAACACTGCGAGTTGATGGCCAAGCGCTGGGGTATCCGCCGCGAAGATCAGGACGCGCTGGCCCTGCGCAGCCACCACAACCTCACGGCCGCTTACGAGCGCGGTTTCTTCACCGATCTGATGACCGCCCACCTGGGGCTGGATCGCGACAACAACCTACGCAGCAACCTGACCATCGAGCAACTGGCAAAGCTGCAGCCCGTGTTCGATCGCAGCGCGGCCGGCACCATGACCGCCGGCAACTCCACGCCGCTCACCGACGGCGCATCGTGCGTGCTGCTCGCAAGCGCTGACTGGGCGCGTGAGCACAACCTGCCCGTGCTGGCCTACATGACCTGCGCGGATACGGCTGCCGTCGATTTCTTCAGCGGCACGCCGGAGCAAAACGAAGGGCTCTTGATGGCGCCGGCCTATGCCGTCTCGCGCATGCTGCAACGCGCGGGGCTCACGCTGCAGGACTTCGATTACTACGAGATCCACGAAGCCTTTGCCGCCCAGGTACTCAGCACGCTGGCCGCGTGGGAATCGCCCGAATACTGCCGCGAAAAGCTCGGTCGCAATGCACCCATGGGCAGCATCGACCGCAGCAAACTCAACGTGAATGGCAGCTCACTGGGCACGGGCCATCCGTTTGCCGCCACGGGTGGGCGCATTGTCGCCACGCTGGCCAAGATGCTGGCGCAGCGCGGCAGCGGCCGCGGCCTGGTGTCGATCTGCGCTGCGGGCGGACAAGGCGTGGTGGCCATTCTGGAGCGCCCCGAAACGATGTCGCATTGAACCTTCGGGCCAATACGGGAACGGCCCGACCCGAGAACCCGCGCGGCACATAACAAAACCACGCCGCGTTTTTCATGGACGGAGACACCATGAACACCGTTGCCGACCGCAACAGCCTTACCGACCGCATCTGGCTGAAGTCGTACCCCGAGGGCGTACCCGCCGAGATCAATCCCGATCGCTATCACTCGCTGGCCGAGGTGTTTCGCGAATCGGTGGAGAAGTACCGCACCCGCGTCGCCTACGTGAGCGTCGGCACCGAGATGACCTACGACGAATGCGAACGCCAGGCCAAGCAGTTTGCGGCATGGCTGCAATCGCGGGGCGTGAAGAAAGGCGACCGCGTGGCGATCATGCTGCCCAACAGCCTGCAATACCCGGTGTGCCTGTTCGGCACGCTGCTGGCCGGCGCCATCGTCGTCAACGTCAACCCGCTGTACACGGTGCCGGAACTGGCGCACCAGCTGCGCGATTCCGGCGCACAGACAATCGTCGTGCTGGAAAATTTCGCCCGCACGCTGGAGCAGGCGCTGCCCGGCAGCCAGGTCCGCAACATCGTCATTACCGGCATTGGCGACCTGATGGGCGGCGCGCTCAACCTCAAGGGCCGCGCGCTGAACTTCGTGATGCGCCACGTGCAGAAGCAGGTGCCGCCGCACAAGCTGCCGTCGCCGGTCTGGCTGCGCGATGCGCTGGCCATAGGCCGCTCACGCGCGATGCAGCCGCTGCAACTGGCGCCGGAAGACATTGCCTTCCTGCAATACACCGGCGGCACCACGGGCGTGGCCAAGGGCGCGATGCTCACCCACCGCAACATCATCGCCAACCTGCTGCAGGCCGAAGAGTGGTCCAAGAGCATGCTCAACGGCGGCGTGGAAACCAACGTCACGCTGCTGCCGCTGTATCACATCTTCTCGCTCACGGTGAACCTGCTGATGTTCATGACGCTGGGCGGGCGCAATATCCTGATCGCCAATCCGCGTGACACCAAGCGCGTGATCTTCATCCTGCGCAACGAGCGCTTCTCGGGCATTGCGGGCGTGAACACGCTGTTCAATGCGCTGCTGGAAGATCCGGACTTTGCCAAGCGCGATTTCTCGGCCATGAAGATCACCATCGGTGGCGGCATGGCAGTGCAGCGCGCGATCGCGCAGCGCTGGAAAGAGGTCACGGGCCACACCATTGTCGAAGGCTACGGGCTGACGGAATGCTCGCCAGTCGTGTCGATGAACCCACCGCACGTGACAGAGTTCAGCGGCACGATCGGGCTGCCCGCGCCGTCCACCGAAGTGCGCTTCAAGCGCGACGACGGCACGATCGCGCCGCTGGGCGAACCCGGCGAACTGCAGGTGCGTGGGCCGCAAGTCATGCGCGGCTACTGGCAGCGCCCGGATGAAACTGCCAAATCCATCGACGCTGAAGGCTGGTTCTCGACCGGCGACATCGGCGTGATGGACGCCAACGGCTACATCCGCCTGATCGACCGCAAGAAGGACATGATCCTGGTCTCGGGTTTCAACGTGTACCCGAACGAGATCGAAGACGTGGTGGCGCTGCACCCCGAAGTGCTGGAGGTGGCAGCCATTGGCGTGCCCGACCCGGTGGCCGGCGAGCGCGTGAAGATCATCGTGGTGCCGCGCACCGGTGCGCTGACCGAGCCCGCGCTGCTCGAACACTGCCGCGCCCATCTGACCGGCTACAAGATGCCGCGCATCGTCGAATTCCGCCATGAAGAGTTGCCCAAGTCGACGGTGGGCAAGATCCTGCGCCGCGAACTGCGCGATGCCGATCCGGACATCAAGCGCGCCCGCGCGCAGGCGCAGCAATAACAACATCACCGGAGACTTGTATGCGCTTGCGTACTCTCGCCCTGGCCATGGTGCTGGCAGGCGCCGCACACGCCTGGGCCCAGCCCGCCACGCCGGATGCTTCCGTGCCTGCGGCAGCCGCACCGGCGGCCACATCGCAATCGGCCGCCATTGGCGGCTTTGCCGCCATGGACATCGCCAAGCAGACGGCTTGGCTCGGCAGCCAGGTCCACGCCAACGCGTTTGCGGGCTGGTCTGACGAAGACGTCATCGCCATGGCGCAAGCCATGAAGCCCGAAACGCTGGTGCGCTGGCTCAAGGGCGAGGTGGCCAAGCTGCCCGAATATGAATACCGCATGCGCCGCCAGGAACGCGTGAAAGACCAGTGGCAAAGCCAGCCGGCGCTCATGCTCATCCGCTACCGCAACGCACCGCGCCAGGTCTACGCGCGCTGGTTCAAGGGCGGTTCGCACGCCGGTCAGGAGATCATCTACGACGAAACCGTGCGCAAGGACGAGATGTACGGTCACCTGGGTGGGCTCGTCGGTTTCGTGGCGATCTGGAGCGCGCTGGATGGCTCGCTGGCCAGATCGCAGTCGAACCACACGGCGCGGGAGCTTGGGCTGCAATTCATCGTCGATACGTTCGAACGCGACGGACGTGCCCACTTGGCAGCCGGCGGCAGCGGCAAGTTCAGCGAAGCCAAGATGGTGACCGAAGACGGTGAGCGCATGCTGCGGCTGACCTGGGATGCGCCAGGCGGACCGCCCACGTTCTACGCCAAACGCGTGCGCCTGTACTTCGACCTCAAAAACCCCTGGGTGCGCATTGAAGAAGCGTGGGATGAATCGGGCAATCAGCTCGAGAAAATCGTCATCGAGAGCGTGACGCGCAAGACGTGGAACGACCAGACTTTCAACCCTAAAAATCCGGAATACAAATTTTAGACGGCAGCCCGGAGACCGTTGTGGGCCAAGGCTCCGCCGACCGGTGGAGAGTATGAAACGAGACTAGGGGAAACCCCTTGTTGCGTGCGTACACGCTAGAGGAAAACTTCGATCATCGCAGCGCAACCGAACAAAAGCGCTGCGTTATGCTGCGGAAACACAAATCGCCACACCAAGGCGTGATAACAATCCAATCCAGAGAGACAACCACATGAACCGCACCGCCCTCCGCCTTGCTGCAGCCCTTGCCTGCGCTGCCGCCAGCACCCTTGCTGCCCCCCTGGCTCACGCCCAATCCACCGCAGAGGCCAACGTGGCCGCAAGCGCCAGCAGCGGCAGTGGCATCAGCAGCAGCAGTGGTGGCGGCTTCAGCGGTTTCATGGACAACTACGTCTGGGGCCGCAACGTCATGGCACTGGGCTGGTTCTACATCCGCCCGATGGATTCGGCCACGCCCCTGACCACCACCACCAGCGCACTGGGCCTGGGCACCTATCAGTCGCCAGGAACTGACGTGAAAGTCAGTAACGCCAATACGCTGTCGCTCACGTTCACGCACTTCTTTACCGACAACATTGCCGGTACGTTCGTCGGTGGCGTGCCTCCCAAGTTCAACCTGTATGGCAGCGGCAATGTGATCGCGCCGGTGCCGGTTGTTGGGCCGCTGACGCTGATCAACCTGGGCCTGCCGCAAAACAACCCGGTCGCCACCGTGCGTGAATGGAGCCCGGCAATCGTCGCGCAGTACTACTTCGGCACCAAGGAAAGCAAGCTGCGCCCGTTTGTCGGCGCAGGCGTCAGCTACAACTTCTTCACCAACCTGAAGCTGAACCAGAACTTCGTCAACGGCCTGCAAAACCTGGGTCAGGTGCTGCAGCTCGGCATGGGCCAGGTTCCGACGGGCCCGGCCAAGGTGACGGCGGAAACGTCCAGCTCGTGGACGCCGGTCGCCAACGTGGGCGTGTCGTATGAGTTCGCCAAGAACTGGACCGCCATCGGCACGGTGTCGTACCTGCCGCTGAAGACCACCTCCACCATCACGATCCGCAGCCAGCAAGGCCAGGTGCTGGCGGTCAACAAGACCGACATCAAGGTCGACCCGATCGTGTTCGGGCTGGCTGTGGGTTACAAGTTCTAAGCCGCAGAATTGCTCCATCGCAAAACGCCACCTCCGGGTGGCGTTTTTCATTGGGGCGCGACCCGATATCATGGCGGACTGTTACGCGCCGATTTGCGCGCCGATTTCCGGATCCCTCGCCCCACACCCACGTCACATCCATGAGCCAGCCTTCCATCGCCATCGTCGGAGCCGGCATTGCCGGTGTTGCCTGTGCCAACGCGCTTGCCGCAGAAGGCATTGCCACCACGGTCTATGAGCGCGCGGGCGGTGTGGGGGGCCGGCTGGCCACCACGGTGCTGCCCGAGTCCGCCCCCGCGTATGCGTTCGACCACGGCGCGCAGTCATTCAACGTGCGCAGCGAGGCCTTCCGCCGCGCGGTAGATGCCGCTGGCCGTCAGGGCTCGGTGCTGCCGTGGCCCGCGCGCTGGGGCCATCGCACGGTCGACGCCCTGAAAGCCGATTCACGCGACGAAGCCCGCTACGTCGGCCTGCCCGGCATGGGCGCGCTGGTGCGCAGCCTGGCCGCGCCGCTGGATGTGCGCTTCGGCCACGCCGTCACACATGTGGCGCACGATGGCCGGCGCTGGACGATTGAGCGCAACGGCACGGAGACCGCGCAGGCCGACATCATCGCGCTGGCCCTGCCCGCGCCCGAACTGCCGGCGCTGTTTCATGGCGCCACGCCGGCGTCGCTGCAGGAAGCCATCGCCCCGGTGCACTACGCCCCGTGCTGGGCGCTGATGATGGGTTTTGCGCAACCGCTGGATCTGCCCTATGACGGCATCCGCATCGACGACGACATGCTCGCCTGGGCCGCCCGTGACAACACCAAACCGGGCCGCGTCATGGTCGATGAATCCTGGGTGGTGCATGCGTCGCCGGCCTGGTCAGCCGCGCATGTCCAGGACACGCCCGAACAGGCGCTCCACGCCATGCACGCCCGCTTTGCCGAAGCCTTCCCGGGCACGCCGCAGCCCGATCTGATGGCCGCGCACCTGTGGCCGCACGCGCTGGTGGAGCAGTCCGCCGGCATGCCCTGCCACTGGGACGCCGCCGCCCGCCTGGGTGCCTGCGGTGACTGGTGCGAAGGCCCGCGCGTGGAAGCCGCGTTCCTGAGCGGCGTCGCCTTAGCCGCCAAGATTGCCGAAGCGCTATAAGACTTCGCCCCGGAACGCTACAATATCGGGTTGTCTCGTGTTTCGTGTGCCGGGTCGCTCACCCGGCGGTGGCTTTCTTCTGACGACGCCATGCGCACCCGACGCCAAGTCCTCGCCCTCGCCTTTGCTGCCGTTGCTGCGGCATCGGCGCCGCTGCTGTCCCATGCGCAAGTGCTGCGTAACATTCCGGCGACGGCTCCGGCAGCCCAGTTGACCATCAATTCGGCCAACTCCGGCACGCTGAGTACCGGCAGCACCGGGATCGTCCGCATCCTGCTATTGGGCTTTGGGAGCACCAGCGCCGATATCCGCTTCGCCCCGGGCGTGCGGATTCTGTCGCTGGATGGGCGGCTGCTGCCACCGGGTTCGGTGGTCGGCCAGACGTTCAAGGTGCGCTATCAGCTCGATCTGTATCAGCAGTTGCTGACAGCCTGGGTTGTCAGCGATGACGATTACAAGGCTGCGGTGGCCGCTCAAAGTCAGGCGCAAACGCAGTCTCAGTAGTCAGAGCACCCCACGAAGCACGTGCCCCCAGGTCAACCACTGTGAACGGCACATGAAAAAAGTCTTCATCAAAACCTACGGCTGCCAGATGAACGAGTACGACTCGGACAAGATGTCCGACGTGCTCAACGCGGCTGAAGGCCTCGTCCCCACCGACACGCCCGAAGATGCGGACGTGATCCTCTTCAACACATGCTCCGTGCGCGAGAAAGCGCAGGAGAAAGTGTTCTCCGAACTCGGCCGCGTGAAGGCGCTCAAGGCGCTCAAGCCGGATCTCGTGGTCGGCGTGGGCGGCTGCGTCGCCAGTCAGGAAGGCGCGTCCATCGTGGCGCGCGCACCGTACGTAGACGTGGTGTTCGGCCCACAGACGCTGCACCGCCTGCCGGAGCTGATCGCAGCGCGCCGCCGCACGGGCCGGTCGCAGGTCGATGTGTCGTTCCCCGAAATCGAAAAATTCGACCACCTGCCGCCCGCGCGCGTTGATGGCGCCACCGCTTTCGTGTCGATCATGGAAGGCTGCTCGAAATACTGCAGCTACTGCGTGGTGCCGTACACGCGCGGTGAAGAAGTCTCGCGCCCGTTCGACGACGTGCTGGCCGAAGTGGCGGGCCTGGCCGAACAGGGCGTGCGCGAAGTCACGCTGCTGGGCCAGAACGTGAACGCCTACATCGGCAAGATGGGCGACACCAGCGAACGCGCAGATTTCGCGTTGCTGCTCGAGTACGTGGCCGAGATTCCGGGCATCGAGCGCATCCGCTACACGACCAGCCACCCGAAGGAATTCAGCTCGCGCCTGATCGAGGCCTATGCCACCAACCCGAAGCTGGTCGACCACCTGCACCTGCCGGTGCAGCATGGCTCCGACCGCATCCTGATGGCGATGAAGCGGGGCTACACGGTGCTCGAATACAAGAGCAGCATCCGCAAGCTGCGCGCGATCCGGCCGAACATCTCGATCGCCACCGACTTCATCGTCGGGTTTCCTGGCGAGACCGATGCGGACTTTGCAAAGACGATGGACCTGATTCACGAGATCGGCTACGACACCTCGTTCAGCTTCATCTACAGCCCGCGCCCCGGCACGCCGGCCGCCAACCTGCACGACGATACGCCGCAGGGCGTCAAGCTCGAACGCCTGAAACATTTGCAGGCGACCATCGAAGAAAACGTAGCGCGCATCAGCCAAGGCATGGTCGGCAGCGTGCAACGCATTCTGGTGGAAGGCCCGTCGCGCAAGGATCCGACCGAACTGCACGGCCGCACCGAGAACAACCGCGTGGTCAACTTCGCACTGCCCGACTTGCCGCAGGCGCGCCGCGAACAGCTGATCGGCCAGATGCTGGACGTGCGCATCGTGCACGCCTTCCCGCATTCGCTGCGTGGCGAAGTGGCGGAACAGCGTACGGCCAGCGCAACTCACTGATCATCAACACAACCTGACTTGATGAAACCCACCACCGCAGAATTCACAGCGCCGAAGAACGACAACACGCGCCTGCAGAACCTGTGCGGGCCGCTGGACGAGAACCTGCGCCAGATCGAGCAAGCGCTGGACGTGACCATCAACCGGCGCGGCAGCAAGTTCACCGTGCGCGGCGCCAACGCGCAAGGCGCGGCCAACGCGCTGGAAACGTTCTACAACAGCGCAGCACGTGACCCGCTGTCGGTAGACGATATCCAGCTTGGCCTGGTGGAAACCCGCCAAGTGGCTGCGCACGGCGCTTACCTGCCGGAATCGAGCGCCGACGTGCCGGACGGCAATGATCTGTCGCCGGTGCTGCATACGCGGCGCACCGATCTGCACGGCCGCACACCGATGCAGCGCGAGTACCTGCGTAGCATCCTCTCGCACGACCTGTCGTTTGGCATCGGCCCGGCGGGTACGGGCAAGACGTATCTGGCCGTGGCCTGCGCGGTGGACGCGCTGGAGCGCGACGCCATCAAGCGCATCGTGCTGACACGCCCGGCAGTGGAAGCCGGCGAGCGCCTGGGCTTCCTGCCCGGCGATCTCGCACAAAAGGTGGACCCGTACCTGCGCCCGCTGTACGACGCGCTGTACGACCTGCTTGGCTTCGACAAGACGCAGAAGATGTTCGAGCGCCAGATGATCGAAATCGCGCCGCTGGCATACATGCGCGGGCGCACGCTCAATCACGCCTTCATCATCCTGGACGAAGCCCAGAACACCACGCCGGAACAGATGAAGATGTTCCTCACGCGGATCGGCTTCGGCTCCAAGGCAGTGATTACCGGCGACACAACGCAGATCGATCTGCCGCGCGGCCAGAAGAGCGGCCTGATCGAAGCGCAGCATGTGCTGCGTGACGTGCGCGGCGTAGCGATGACGCGCTTTACCAGCGTCGACGTGGTGCGGCACCCACTGGTGGCCCGCATCGTCGAGGCCTATGACGAATTCCATGCCCAGCATAAAGATGCATAAGGACGCCTGAACGTGGCTAAAGCAAAGACCGATACCAAAGCAAAACCCAAGAAGAACCAACCCACGGCGGCCGAGTCATTCGGCCCACGTGTCGACGTGTTCGACGCCCAAGGCAAACCCAAGACGGTCGACGCCAGCGCGCTGCGCATCGCATTTGCCGATGGTCGCAGCCTGATCCTCGGTCTGCCGAATACCGTGGACGGGCCGATCACGCTGGTTGCCGAGCACGCCGACGCCGATATGCACGCCATGCTCTCGCTGCGCCCCGAGCACCACGACAGCATCACGTTGCGCATCGAAACCCAGGCCGCTGAGTTGGCAGACTCGACGGAAGAAGCCTTCGATGACGACACTGCCGGCGCCGAGATGCTCACGCTCGACCTGACGGTGCAGTACGGCGATGAACTCAAGGCTGCCGCTCGCAAGGCGCTGCCGAAGGAACGCGACATTGAAGCGTGGATTGCGCCCGCGCTGTTTGCCGATGCGCAGCTCAACGTGCGCTTTGTCGGCGAAGAAGAAGGCCGCACGCTCAACCGCACCTACCGCGGCAAGGACTACGCCACCAACGTGCTGACCTTCTCGTACGCAGAGAGCGCGGAAGACCCGGTCTCCGCCGACATCGTGTTGTGCTGCACGGTGGTCGAAAAGGAAGCGAAGGAACAGAAGAAGCCGCTGCTCGCGCACTACGCGCATCTGATCGTGCACGGCGCGCTGCACGCCCAGGGCTACGACCACGAAGACGCGGCCGATGCAAAGGAAATGGAAGGCATCGAAACGGAGATCCTCCGCGACCTCGGTTTTGCCGATCCGTACGCAGATCGTTAAAGCGCCACGCGCTTGATATTCAGACGCCGGCTTCGCGCCGGCGTTTTGCTTTTTCATGTTCCATTCTTGCAGCATGCCGTTTCAACGGTGAATCAACCCGCATTGACGCAAACCCAGTCCTGACAACGGTTTCCGGGTTTTCCTCCGCCATTCGGCGCATGCTCGCGCCGTTCGAATCGCGCATACACGTCGCACAGGCCGTCCGCCATCCGGGACCCTCGCTGCTCTCCGTATGGCGCATGGGTTTTGCCGTAGCGATTTCTATCCTCCACGCATAAGCCGCCGCTCGAGCGCGCTTCACGAATTCGGCGCAAACGAGCGCCATCGGCCAGCCTGCGCACAGACGGCAAGGCCACCGCGGGGAGGTCATCATGCGTCAACGCTTCATGGATAGCATTCCGTGGGCCACGCTGCTGCTTGGCGTGGGTGTCGGCACGGCGCTCGCGGTCACGCCGCGCATCGCACACGCTGATCACAAGCAATCTTGCTATGCGGGCATCGTCGTCGTATTTGACGGCGCGTGGCATCCGGGCGCGGTGGTCGGCTGCCGCACGGTCAACATCTCCGACAGCAACAACGTGATCGGCGCGGAAGTGAACCTGATGGTCGCGCAAGGCACCATCCGGCCGCGTGTGCAGGCGGTGGTGGGCAGCACGAGCGTGCAGGCACTCATTGGCGGCGGCTACGACTTTGCGAGCAGCAAGGCGCTGGTGGGCGTCGGAGCCACGGGCGACCACTGGCTCGCTGGCGTCGATATGGAAATCGCCGGACGTTGGACAGCCTACGGCGGCGCGAGCACGCTGGGCCGATATCACAGCAATTCGCATCCCGCAGACCCCGCACCGGCCGCAACCGCGCCGACGAGCAACAACGACGCGCCGCCACCCAACGGCAACAACACGCCGCCGTCCAAGCCCAGTCCCACACCAGCACCGGCACCTGGCGCATCGCCCAGCCC
>NZ_JBGLYZ010000055.1:0-23360 GCF_047304345.1 Ralstonia sp. Ralssp135 | reverse complement strand
GCGCACCGGCGTGCGGGTGCATGTTCATGCGGTCTCCTGGGTTGTTGTTGTGGGCGTATGGAATGGACAGGCGGGCTAGCCAGGGGCGCGCGAGTCGGTCTTCTGGTACAGCGTGCGGTCGAGCGTTTCGACCAGCACGCAGCATTGCCACCAGGCACCGGCATCTGCGCTGGCGGCAACGGCGTCGCGCAGGACGTCGTGGATGACTGCAGCCATGGCGCGTTGCATCTCGGCAGGGCGCGGGTTGGTCAGCACAAGCCGGGCGACGACGAATTGCGCTTGCGCGTCAGCCCCGGCCAGGAACGTTTCGGCGATATGCACGCGGCTCTTGAGATCGGTCAGCCGTGCGCTGCCACTTTCGGCCAAGCGATGGTGGATCGTGCGCAATAGCGCGGGAAAGTCCATGCGACGCGCCAGCGGCGCCGTCGCTTCGATCACGATATGGGGCATGGCGATGCGTGAGAGGTGTGTAGCCGGGCGGCGGATATGCAGCGCCGCCGCCGTGCTGGCTTCAGATGGTTTCCTGCTCCCGCACGCTCAATGGGCTCGCGGCCGTGTAGCGGGCGATCTCGTCCTTGCGCAGGAAGGCCACGCCAGGGTGCTGCTTCGCGTAGCGCAGGAAGGCGTCCCATGCGCGCACCATTTGCGGCGTGCCGCTGATGCGGTCGTGCGCACTGATCGACATCATGCGGCGGCGCGAGCCGGCTTCTTCGTAAAGCTGGTCGAAGTCGAGCTTGATCTGCTCAAGGAACGCTGAGGGCGAATAGTTGCGGCCCTCCACGAGCAGGATGTCGTTGTTGCGCAGCGTGTAGGGCACGACCACGAAGTCGCGGCCGTTGACCTGTTCGATGAAGGGCTCGTCGCGGCTCAGGTCATCGATGTGATACAGGTAGCCCAGCTCCTGCAGCAGCGACAGCGTGTTAGGGCCGCGTCGCAGCCAGTTGCAGTTGTAGCCCACGGGGCGCTGGCCCGTCACCGCCTCGACCATCGTCATGGCTTCGCTCAGGAAGGCGCGCTCCTGGGCGCGCGTCATGGCGTATTGCGAGCTCCAGCGCGGGCCGTGTCCGGCGGCCTCGTGGCCGCGTGCGACGATTTCACGCGCCAGTTCAGGGTGGCGCTGCGCAGCCTCACCGATCATGTGCGAGGTCACCTTCACGCCGTGCCGGTCCCACAGGTCGAGCATGCGCGGAATGCCCTCGCGATAACCATAGGCAAACCACGTGTTGGTGGCCGGGTCGGACGGCATGCTGGCCGGAAAGTCGATCTTGGGGAACGGGCTGTCGGTGCCCTTAGGCGGCTGGCCGCCGGCCTCGAACTGCATCGAGATGGAGATGACGAGGCGAATGCCGTCGGGCCAGAACTGCCCTGTACTTGGGGCGCCCGCAGTCACGGGGCCGTTGGCTCGCGGCGTCTGCGCGGTGGCGTTGCCGGCCAGCAGCGCGCCGGCGGCCAGGGCGCCGGCCCCGGTTCCCGCACGGGCGAGAAAGGTGCGGCGGCCGGTGTGTGGCACGGCGGCTGCGGTGTCGACGCGGGTGTCGGTGGAGGGCGGGGTATCAAGCAGTCGGGTCATGGCGAAAGCGCGAACGTAAAAGACCGAGGCATGCTAGCCTTCGCGAAATCGCTGAAATACCGCTGCCAATAGGAAACATCCTTTCCAAAGCGCGAAGAATTGCCCCATGCTCGACAACCTGCCTGCGCTCATTTCGTTTGCCCGTATCGTCTCGGCTGGCAGCCTGTCGGGCGCGGCGCGCGAGATGGATTTGCCGCTGTCGGTGGTCAGCAAGCGCCTGACGCAACTTGAAGCCGCTCTGGGCGTACGCCTGATTCAGCGCACCACGCGCCGTCAGACGCTGACCGAAGAGGGCGTGCTGTTCCATAGCCGCGTGGTGCGCATCCTCGATGAAATCGAACAGGCAGAGTCGCTGTTGATGCAGCGTCGCCAGGCTGTGAGCGGCCTGCTGCGCGTGACCGCGCCGGGCCAGCTCGGGCGTCGACGCATTGCGCCCATCGTGGCGGCGTTTCAGCGGGAACATCCACAACTGAGCGTGCAGCTTGAGTTGACCGATGCCGTGGTCGACCTGATCGACAGCGGTTACGACATGGCGATCCGCTTTGGCGCGCTGACCGATTCGACGCTGATCGCGCGGCCGCTGGCGCCAAATTTTCGGGTGCTATGCGCCTCGCCGGACTATCTGGCCGAGCATGGCGCGCCGGCGCATCCGGCAGACCTGGTGCGGCATCGGTGCATTCTCATCGGTGACCAGCGCCGCGCCGACTGGCGCTTCAGCGGCGGGGGCGAAGAACACACCGTGCGCGTTACCGCATCCATCGTCACCAACGACGGTGAAGCCGCGCATGCGCTGGCGGCCGAAGGCGCGGGCATTGCCGTCAAATCCATCTGGGATGTGGGCGATGATCTGCTGGCCGGGCGCCTGGTGCGTGTGCTGCCGGGGCATTCGGTGTCGGCGGCACCGCTGCACGCGATCTATCCGCACAGCCAGCACCTTGCGCCGCGCGTGCGCGTGTTTGTCGATTACGTACGGGATCGGCTGCAGCGGGACTGGCGTTGGGATGCGCTGTGATTGCGCGATAGGCGTACCCCGCCGGCATGGGCTCCTGGCGTGTCAGGCCACTTGCGGCTCAATGTTGGCCTGACGGTACAGCCCGCCCACCAAGTCCGATTCCGTGACGATGCCGGCCAGCCGGCCGTCGGCATCCAGCACCGGAATGTGGTGGTGGCCGGCGCTGGCAAACATCGGCACCAGATCCGACATGGGCGCCGTGGCAGCGATGGTCTGCACGCGCGTTTTCATGTGATCGGCCACGCGCGGCGGCGTGAGCGCGCCGATGCTGAACCAGCGGCGCAGCGTCTGGCGCATGTCTGCCGGCGCCAGGCCGAGCAGGTCGACGCGCGTGACGATGCCCACCACGCGCCGTCCTTCGTCCACCACCGGCAGTGCCTTGAAGCCATGCTGACGCAGCAGTTGCAGTGCGCGCGGGATCGACGTGCCGGCCGAGACCGTGACTACCGGCGTGGTCATGATGTCGGCGCAGGCGAGCGCGTGGAACGTGCGCGTGTAGGCCTGCAGCTGCATCTCGCGCAGCACGGCTTCAATGTCTTCGGGGTCGATGTCGAGCAGCTCGCTCTGGCGGCGCAGCGCGGCGACGATGTCGGCGCGGGTGAAGCCGGCCGCCGTGGGCGGGCGTTCAGCCGCGGGCAGGCGTTGCGCGTGCGGATACCGGTGGCCCGTGGCCGCGTGGTACACCAGCGCGCCCACCAGCAGTAGCGCCGACTGGATCAGGATCGGCTCCAGCACGAAGCGATAGCCCAGCGCATGCACGGCCGGCCCGCCAATCACGGCGGTGAGCGCTACCGCGCCCGACGGCGGGTGCACGCAGCGCAGCGCAAACATGCCGGCAATGGCCGCCGAGATAGCCAGCGCAGACGCAATCACGGGGTCATCCACCAGCAGCGCGAAGGTCACGCCCACGGTGGCCGCTACGAGGTTGCCGCCGATGATCGACCACGGTTGCGCGAGCGGGCTGGCCGGCACCGCAAACAGCAGCACGGCCGAGGCGCCCATTGGCGCGACCAGCAGCGGGATCAGCGTGGCAGCGCCCGGCACCATCTTCATCATCGTGCCGGTAAAGAGGATGCCGACGAGTGCGCCGACGGCGGAACGGACACGCTCGCTCCAGCGCACCGTCACGGGTGCAGGAATAAAGCTGTGGAGCCAGCGGCGCAGGGCGGGATGCAGAGGTGAAGCGGACATGGTCGACGGGACGGCGATTGCCCGGACGAGGCTTCACCAAAGTCAAAAAACGCAGCCGGCGATTGTATCACTCTGTGACATAAAGAACTGTCAGCGCTGTCATGGCGCGGAATGCCCCAATGTAGGGCGCGGATCACGCAGATTTGTCAACGAAACGTCACCGTTTTTTCACGGCGCGTGCCGAGACTGCTGGGCTTTCCAGCGCTCTCTTCGGGTTGCAAGCCCGCCGCACCATGTCCTTCACTGCTCGCCCTGCATTTTCCCGCCCGCGTCTTTGCTCCAGTTTCGTTGCGCTGTTCGGCGCCCTCGCGCTTACCGCGTGCGGCGGCGGCGGCGACACCACCACGGCGCCGGTAGCCACCACGCAAGCCATTCCCGCGCCGCCCGCAGACCCGGGCTTTGTCGACACGGCGGCGGTGGCCACTGGCGTACCGGCGTTCGTCGACAACATCGCCACCAACCAACGCGGCGACGCGCGCTACGCCACGCTTGGCACCAACGCCGGTGTGCGCCTGTTCACGCGCTTTCTCGACCTGTGGCAGCCGCTCACGGAAATCGTGGATGCGGGGGTGAGCGCGCCGGCCAATGGATCGTTCCCGGCGGTGGTTGCGTCCACGTGGACGGGCCTGCCCAATGACGGCACGGCCGGCGGCACGCAGCTCAACCTGCCGGTCTTGAACGCAAACGTTCAATACGTGGTGAATGCGACCACCAACCGCACGCAGGCCCAGGCCGACGCAGCGTACTTTGATGACCGCCGTGGCAAGGGCTACAGCGTGAGCGACGGCATGGGGCCGCTGACCACCGCGTGGCGCACGCTGGCGCAGCAGACCACGTCCATCACCACCGTGCCGGCCGATGCGACCACCGTGCTCTACAACGACAGCGGCAACAACACCGGCGTGGGCACCTCGGGCGGCAATACCGCCTTCGGCAAGGTCGTCGACCTGATCAACACGGTGGGAAACAACGCATCCACCGAGCCGTCCAAGCGTTTCTACAAGTATGCGCGGCCGTACCGCTGGAGCAACAGCGTGGTTGTCGTGCCGACGCTGGTGCCGGCAGAGAGCCCCACGCCCACGACCGACGGCGGCTTCATCAGCGGCCACTCGGCCGAAGCCGTGCGCGATACCGTGGCGATGGCGTATCTGGTGCCTGAACGCTTCCAGCAGATCGTGGCGCGCGGGATGGAACTGGGCGAGAACCGCATCCTGGCCGGCATGCATTCGCCGCTGGACGTGATGTCCGGCCGCATGATCGGCATTGCTGCGGCCGCGGCCAACCTGGCGGACCCGGCCAACGCCACGCTCAAGGCGGCGGCCTTCTCGCAAGCGCACACCGCCCTGATGGCGCAGACGGGCACGGATGCCACCAGCTTCCCGGCGCTTGCGCAGTCCGGCACGCTCGCCACCGACCGCTTTGCCGACTACGCCACCAACCAGGCCAACTTCACGCGTCGCATGACCTTCGGCTTCACGCAGATCGGCGCCACGACGCTGGTGCCGGTGGTGCCCAAGGGCGCCGAGGTGCTGCTGGAAACGCGCTTCCCGTATCTGAGTGCTGACCAGCGCCGCGTGGTGCTCAAGACCACGGAGCTGGCTTCCGGCTACCCGGTGCTCGACGACGCCGAAGGTTGGGGCCGCCTCAACCTGTTCGCTGCGGCGGACGGCTACGGCGCGTTCAATGGCAACGTGATCGTGTCGATGGATGCAACGCAGGGCGGCTTCAACGCGGCCGACACGTGGCGCAACGCCATCTCCGGCGCGGGCAAGCTCACGCTGCAAGGCAGCGGCACGTTGCGTCTGGCTGGCGCCAACACCTACACCGGCGGCACGCAGGTCGCAGGTGGTGTGCTGGAAGCCGATTCGGCCAACGCGTTCGGCGCGGGCGATGTGTATGTGGGCGCCGGCACGCTGGCGGTCAACGCGCCGGCGGCGGTGGCCATTGCGGGCAAGTTCACGCAACTGCAGGGCACCACGCTGGATCTGGCCATTGGCCCGAACGGTCAGGGCAAGCTGAGCGTGGCGGGCCTCACCACGATTGCCGGCGGCACGCTGCGCGTGAAGTTCGTGAACGGTTACACGCCCAAGGTGGGCGACACCATCGCCGTGGTGGATGGCGCGGGCAGCAACCGCCAGTTCTCGTCGGTGGTCGTTGACGGCTTCAAGGCCACGGCCATCTACACGGCTACCGGCATCCAGATCCACCTGGACGCCTGATCGCTTACCTGAGCGGCAGCAGCACGTCCGTCACGGCTTCGTGTTCGGGCACGTCGGGGTAGAAGCGCACGCGCTGGAACAGCAACGGCGCGTCGCGCAATTCCTCGCCGCTGGCGGGCAGCCAATCGGCATACAGGTACGCAACGCTCTGGCCGAGCGTATCGTCGGAGCCCGTGTGGCGCAGCACGGCGTAGCGGCCGCCTGCCAGCGTCTTGGCCACCACGCCCGCAGCGTTGGGTGCGGCCGGTGCGGGCGTGGCCGCGCAGATATCCATACGGAACGCCTCGGGCGGCACATCGTCGGGGTTGTCGTAGACGACGTTGTACGTGGCCGAAACGCTTGGGTGCAGCCGATGCTCGCGGCGCCAGGCGATGAACGTGCGGATGGTCTCACCCAGACACGCTGGGTCACCGCGGTGCTCGATGGCCGCGACGGGCACGGCTTCGCGCTCGACGATCTCGACGGAATGGGATTGCGGTCGTGCGGGCATGTGTTGGCTCCTGAGGGCGCGCAGCGCCTGTAGATCAGTGGCCCAGGGCGCCCACTGCGGCGCCGCCCGAAATGCTGACGGCGATTGCCCCGTTTGCCTGCGGAACGCCCGCGCAAATGCTTCCGGCCCTTCGTACCCGCACGCCAGCGCGATGTCGGTGATACGCGCATCGTCGCGATAGGCGAGTTGATGCGCGGCGCGCTTCAGGCGCAGCAACTGCACATAGCGCCCGACGTTCATGCCGAACAGCAACGAAAATTGGCGGTGAAAGTGGTACCTGGAAAACGCGGCGACCTCGGCCAGCCCGTCCACGTCCAGCGTGTCTTCCACATGCGCGTCGATGTGTGCGAGCACGGCGCGCAAGCGGGCGAGGTAGCGGTCGGTGGCGGTGGTCAACATGGGGCTCCTGGGTAGCAACACGGTAGCGGTGTGCTCCTTCGCGTGCCTGATCGCAATTGCTCGATGCCATAAAAAAACCGCCCCGAGAGGCGGTTTCTTCTGTGCGCCAGCGTGGCTTCAGGCAAACGCCTTGGCCGGCTCACCTGCCAGGCCAGCTGCTTCGCGCAGCAGCAGGGCCTTGTCGGTGGCTTCCCAGCTGAACTCCGGCTCTTCGCGGCCGAAGTGGCCGTACGCGGCGGTCTTTTCGTAGACCGGGCGCAGCAGGTCCAGCATCTGCACGATGCCCTTCGGGCGCAGGTCGAAATGCTCCTGCACGAGCTTGGCGATCTGCTCGTCCGGGATTACGCCCGTGCCTTCCGTGTACACCGTGATGTTGATCGGGCGTGCCACGCCAATCGCGTAGCTCACCTGCACCTGGCACTGGCGCGCCAAGCCGGCGGCCACCACGTTCTTGGCGACGTAGCGCGCGGCATAGGCGGCCGAACGGTCGACCTTCGACGGGTCCTTGCCCGAGAACGCGCCGCCGCCGTGCGGGGCTGCGCCGCCATACGTATCGACGATGATCTTGCGGCCGGTCAGGCCGCAGTCGCCTTGCGGGCCGCCGATGACGAAGCGGCCGGTCGGGTTCACCAGGTATTTGGTGTCAGCCAGCATGTGCGAGGGCAGCACCGGCTTGATGATCTCTTCGATCACCGCTTCGCGGATGGCCTCTTGCGACATCTCCGGCGCGTGCTGGGTAGACAGCACCACGGTATCCACGCTGTGCGGCTTGCCATCCACATAACGCACCGTCACTTGGGACTTGGCGTCCGGGCGCAGCCAGGGCAGGCGGCCGTCGCGGCGCAGTTGCGACTGGCGCTCGACCAGACGGTGTGCGTAGTAGATCGGGAAAGGCATCAGCTCGGGCGTTTCATCGCACGCGTAGCCGAACATCAGGCCCTGGTCGCCGGCGCCCTGGTTCAGGTAGTCGTCCGATGCGCGGTCGACGCCCTGGGCAATGTCGGGCGATTGCTTGTCGTAAGCGACGAGGACGGCACAGCCCTTGTAGTCGATGCCGTATTCGGTGTTGTCGTAGCCGATGCGCTTGATGGTTTCGCGCGCTACGTGGATGTAGTCGACGTTGGCCGTCGTGGTGATTTCACCCGCGAGCACCACCAGGCCGGTGTTGCACAGCGTTTCTGCTGCGACGCGCGCATATTTGTCCTGAGCGAGGATAGCGTCCAGGATGGCGTCGGAAATCTGGTCGGCGACCTTGTCGGGATGGCCCTCGGAGACCGACTCCGAGGTGAAGAGGAAGTCGTTGGACACGGCTGTTAGCTCCAGATTGGCTATCACGTTGCCAATCCGTTAAGCCACGGCCGGCGACGCTTTAGCGGTATTTAGCAACCTTGCCGAGGTTTGTGGCCAAGCAAGGATTCGCCCCGCAAGTTGTCAGTTAACTCGGCGAATCGCGCTATTATACGCGGCACTTTTCGGGGCCGCAGCAAGGCCTGTCAAGACCCTGCTCCCCTGTCGACTGCGACCAACACATTGCAGCGTACGCACGCATGACCTTCCTCTACTGGCTGTTTTCTCGCCTGCCCCTGCCAGTGCTGCAGGCGCTGGGCGGCTGGCTGGGAGCGTTGGCCGCCAAGGTGCCCGGCCGCTATCGCGACCGGCTCATCGCCAACTTCCGCCACGCCTATCCCGACGTCACGCCCGCCATGCTCAAAGAGGCGGGGCGCTCTGCCGGCCGGATGGTGTTCGAGATGCCGTACTTCTGGGTGCGCAAGAACGGGGCGGACGTTGCTCCGCACCTGTTCGACGTTTGCCGAGAAGCTGTTGAGCGCGCGCTTGCAGATGGGCGCGGCCTGATCTTCCTCACGCCGCATCTGGGCTGCTTCGAGGTCTTGCCGCAGGCCTACGCGCGCGAGCATCCGGTCACGTCGCTGTTCAAGCCGCCGCGCAAGGAGAGCCTGCGCACCTGGATCGAGAACATGCGCAAGGGGCCTAACATGCACATGGCCCCGGCGGACCCGCGCGGCGTGCGCATGCTGGTGCGTGCACTCAAGCGCGGCGAGGCCGTTGGCATCCTGCCCGACCAGACGCCCACCGGCGGCGAAGGTGTATGGGCGCCGTTCTTCGGCAAGCCTGCCTATACGATGACGCTGGTGCACCGTTTGCATCGGCTGACAGGTGCGCCCGTCGTGGCACTGTTTGCCGAACGGCTGCCGCGCGGCGCCGGCTACCGCTTGCACATGCATGAGCTCGGCGATCTACCCGAAGACGCCACGCAAGCTGCGACCCTCATCAATGCCGCCATCGAACAGTTGATTGCCGTGGCGCCGACGCAATATCTCTGGGGCTATAACCGCTACAAGCATCCCAAGGGCGCGGACGCTCCGCCCGCTGCCTGACACTCTGCCTTTATGGAACGTTTCTCTGCCAAACTCGGACTCGGCTTTCTATGGCTGCTGTCCTTCTTGCCGTACGGTTTTGTCGCGCGTTTTGGCGAAGGCCTGGGCGGGCTGCTGTACCGCATTCCCAATGGCCGCCGCCGCGTGGTGCTGGCCAACCTGCGTGCGTGCTTTCCCGAGAAGTCCGACGCCGAGCGCGAAGCCATGGCGCATGACGTCTTCCGCAAGGTCTTCCGCAGCTTTGCCGAGCGCTCGTTTGCGTGGTTCGCATCAGAAAAGCGCCTGATGCGCGTGGTGAAGATCGACGACCAGGCCAATCTGCCGGCGCTCCACGGCCAGCCGCACATTCTCGTCACGCTGCATCTGTCAGGCGTGGAGATCGGCGCGCTGGCGCTGACGGACTACCTGCGCACGCACGTCGGCAACGCGGGCTGCTCGCTGTACACGCGCATGGCCAACCCGGTGCTCGATGACGCCATCAAGGCGCTGCGCAGCCGCTTTGGCGCGACCATGGTGTCGCGCAACGAAAACATCCGCCAGATCATGCGCACCATCAAGCGGGGCGAGGCGCTGCAGCTCATCTCCGACATGGATTTCGGCGAGCGCGACTCGGAGTTCGTGCCGTTCTTTGGCGTGCCGGCGCTCACGCTCAATGCCATTCCGCGCATGGCATCGATGACTGGCGCCAAGGTCATCCCGATGTACACCGAGATCCTGCCCAACTACGACGGCTATGCGCTGCGCATCCTGCCCGCGTGGGAGAACTACCCCACCGGAGACCTGACCGCCGACACGCGCCGGATGAATGCCTTCTTTGAAGACGCCATCCGCCCGCGCATCACCGAGTATTACTGGGTGCACAAGCGCTTCAAGCACCGCCCCGAGGGCATGCCGGGCATTTACTGATGCCGGGAGCCGGCCGGGGCAACCGGGGCCGGCTCGCTTTAGAATGGGCGTTTTCCGAACGCTCATCGCCGCATCTGTGCGGCCAGCCATGAAACTGCACTTCACCAAGATGCATGGCGCGGGCAACGACTTTGTCGTGCTCGACGGCATCCAGACCCCGATCGACTTCACGCCCGAGCAATGGGCTGCCATTGCCGACCGCCACTTTGGCGTGGGGGCAGATCAACTCCTGCTGGTCGAGCGTTCGACACGGCCCGATGTCGATTTCCGCTACCGCATCTTCAACCACGACGGCGGTGAGGTGGAGCACTGCGGCAATGGCGCCCGCTGCTTCGTCAAGTTCGTCACCGACCGGGGTTTGACGACCAAGCGCACCGTGCGCGTGGAAGTCATGAACGGCATCGCCACGCTGACAATGCAGGACGATGGCCAAGTGACCGTCGACATGGGGGCACCGGTATTCGAGGCGGCGCGCCTGCCGTTCCTGCCCGAAGGTCTGCCCACCCGCGTCGAAGGCGAAGACACGCAGCACGCGCTGCAAATCAACGGCCGCACTGAATGGCTCTCGACCGTGTCGATGGGCAATCCGCACGCGGTGCAGATCGTCGACGACACGGAGGCTTTTCCCGTGCTGGAAGACGGCCCGCTGATCGAATCGCATGCGGTGTTTCCGCGTCGCGTGAATGCGGGATTCATGCAGATCGTCGATCGTCATTCCGTGCGCCTGCGCGTGTATGAGCGCGGGGCGGGCGAGACGCTCGCCTGTGGCACCGGCGCATGCGCAGCGGTGGTGGCCGGCATCCGTCGTGGCCTGATCGATTCGCCCGTCAAGGTGGCCACACATGGCGGCGATCTGACCATCGCGTGGGCGGGCGTCGGTCAGCCGGTCATGATGACGGGCCCCGCCACAACCGTCTTTGAAGGCACGCTGGACCTGGATGCGCTCAAGCTGACCGCCGCCGCGCATTGATATCGCGGATACCGCACGGCGGCCTGCCGCCTACGTCAGAGCAACAAGCCAACAAGGAGATACCGTGGCATCCAGCGGCAAGAACCCGATTGACTCCTGGTATTTCGACGGCAGCAGCAAGTTCAAGATTGCCAAGTTCGATCCTGCCGCCAAGCCGTGCACCACGGGCAGTAAGGCAGGCGACCAGGCACGGCTGGCCGAACTCTCTGCGCGCATAGAGGCACTCCAGGACATTTTCTATGCTGAGCACCGGCGCAAGCTGCTGGTCGTCCTGCAGGGCATGGATACCGCAGGCAAGGATGGCACGGTACGCACCGTGTTCCGTGCGCTCGACCCGCTCGGCCTGCGCGTGGAGGGTTTCAAGGTGCCGACGCCCCTGGAGCTGGCGCACGACTTCCTCTGGCGCATACACGCACAGGTGCCAGCCGCTGGCGAGATCGCCATCTTCAATCGCAGCCATTACGAAGATGTGCTCGTCACTCGCGTGCATGGCGATATCGACGCCGCCGAGTGCAAGCGCCGCTACGCTCACATCAACGCGTTCGAGCAGATGCTGGCCGAGACCGGTACCACCATCGTCAAGTGCTTTTTGCATATCTCCAAGGACGAGCAGCGCGACCGGCTGCAGGAGCGTATCGACGATCCGCAAAAGCACTGGAAGCTCGGGATGGCGGACCTTGAAGACCGCAAGCTCTGGGACGACTACATGGCCGCCTACGAAGACGCCATCAATGCCACGGCCACCCCGCACGCGCCCTGGCACATTATTCCGGCGAATTCCAAGTCGCACCGCAGCCTGATGGTGGCGGAGATTCTGCTGGCGGTGATGGAGCGGTTGAAGCCGGAGTATCCGGCAGGGAATCCGGCGTATTCGGGGTTGAAGATCGAGTAGGGCGTTGGGTTGTGGGTTGATGAACCACAAAAAACAAAACCCCGGCGAAGTCCATCAACCGGGGTTTCCGAACAGCACAGCGAAAAGCGTCAGATCGCGCTAACGCCGTATTTGTCCCGGTAGGCCGCGGCCTTTTCACGGTAGCCAGCCAGCGCAGGGTCGCCAGCCCCATCCAGATACCCCAGCAGATCGTCCAGGTTGGCAATCGACACCACCGGCATCCCATACTGCGCCTGCACATCCTGCACCGCAGAGCGCTCGCCGATATCCACAGCATTGCCGCTGCGCTCCATCCGATCCATCAGGATCAGCACGGCAGCCGGCGTCGCGCCAGCGGCGCGAATCAGCTCAACCGACTCGCGCACCGAGGTGCCGGCGGAAATCACGTCATCGACGATCACCACGCGCCCCTGCAGCTTCGCGCCGACCAGGCTGCCGCCTTCGCCGTGGTCCTTGGCTTCCTTGCGGTTGTACGCAAAGCCCACATTGCGGCCCAGGCCTGCGAGCGCGACGGCGGTGGCCGACGCCAGGGTGATGCCCTTGTAGGCCGGCCCGAACAGCATGTCGAACTCGACACCCGAGTCCAGCAGGGTTTTCGCATAGAATTGCGCGACTTGGCCCAGCAGCGCGCCGTCTGCGAACTTGCCGGCGTTGAAGAAATAGGGCGACGTCCGCCCCGCCTTGGTCACGAATTCCCCGAACGACAGCACGCCGGCTTCCACCGCAAAGCGGATGAAGGATTGGCGCAACTCGCTGTTTTGGCTCATCTTTTTTCTCTGGTCTGCAAAAAAGTCCCGCCATGTTACGCATCATTTCCGCCAACCTCAACGGCGTTCGCTCCGCTGCCAGCAAAGGCTTTTTCGAATGGATGGGCAAGCAGGACGCCGATTTCGTCTGTGTGCAGGAACTGAAATGCGCGCAAGACGACATGACGCCCGAATTCCTGGCGCCGCACGGCTACCACGGCGTATTCCAGCACGCGGTGAAGAAAGGCTACAGCGGCGCAGGCCTGTACACGCGCCACAAGCCGGATGAAGTCATCGTCGGTTTCGATAACGGCGAGTTCGACGCCGAAGGCCGCTATGTCGAGGCCCGCTATGGCAAGCTGTCGATCATCTCGGTCTACGTGCCGTCGGGCTCCAGCGGCGAAGAGCGCCAGCAGGCCAAGTTCCGCTTCATGGACCTGTTCATGGAGCATCTCAAAGACCTGCGCCACGAAAAAGGCCGCGAGGTCGTGTTGTGCGGCGACGTCAACATCGTCCACAAGGAAATCGACATCAAGAACTGGAAGGGCAACCAGAAGAACTCCGGCTGCCTGCCCGAAGAGCGCGCGTGGCTGACCAAGCTGTTTGACGAAGTCGGCTACGTGGATGTTTTCCGCACGCTGGACGACCGCCCCGAGCAGTACACGTGGTGGAGCAACCGCGGCCAGGCTTACGCAAAGAACGTCGGGTGGCGGATCGATTACCAGATCGCCACGCCGGGCATTGCCGCCACGGCGCGCCGCACGTCGATCTTCAAGGACATCAAGTTCAGCGACCACGCGCCGCTGACGATCGATTACGACACCAAGGTGCACTGGTAGGCACTTTATTGCGCTGCCGCAGAAATTTCTTCGTCAGCCGCTACAATGCAAAACTCACGCGCCGGCATGGGGCCGGCGTTGTGCTTTTTGCTCCTCTGTTTTTAGCGAGATCGCCATGGCATTCAAGGTTTTCGTCGACGGTCAGGAAGGCACCACTGGCCTTCGCTTGCTCGACTATCTGTCGCAGCGCGACGATATCGAGCTGCTGCGCATCGCCGAAGACAAGCGCAAGGATTCAGCCGAGCGCGCCAAATTCCTGAATGCCGCCGATGTCGCATTCCTGTGCCTGCCGGACGTCGCCTCGCGCGAAGCCGTCTCGCTGGTCAACAATCCGAACACCTGCATCATCGACGCCAGCACCGCGTTCCGCACGTCGGATGATTGGGTCTACGGCCTGCCCGAGTTGAACAAGGGCCAGCGCGAGCGCCTGCGCAACACCAAGCGCATCGCCGTGCCGGGCTGCCACGCCAGTGCTTTCGTGCTGCTGATGCGCCCGCTGGTGGAGGCGGGCATCGTGCCGGCCGACTACCCGGTCACCGCGTTCTCGCTCACGGGTTACAGCGGCGGTGGCAAGGCGATGATCGCCGACTACCTCGCCGCCAATAATCCGAAGCTGGACAGCCCGCGCCCATACGCGCTGGCACTGGCACACAAGCACCTGCCGGAGATGCGCGTGCAGAGCAAGCTGTCGCTCGCGCCGATCTTCACGCCGGTGGTCGGCAACTTCCTCAAGGGCCTGGCCGTGACGATCGGCCTGCACCCGCAGCATCTGGCACGCAAGGTGAGTCCGGCAGACATCGCCAAGGTGTTTGCCGATTACTACCAGGGTGAGCAGTTCATCCGCGTGGCGCCGGCTGACAATGTTGCGACACTCGACAACGGCTTCTTCGACGTGCAGGGCGCCAACGACACCAACCGTGCCGACCTGTTCGTCTTCGGCTCGGACGAGCGCATGGTCGTCACCGCGCGCCTGGACAACCTGGGCAAGGGCGCGGCCGGCGCCGCGGTGCAATGCATGAACGTGCATCTGGGCGTGGATGAGGCGACCGGCCTGCACGTGGAAGCGCCGATTCCTGCAGCCGGCGCCGAGCACGCTGTGCGCGAGGCCGCTCCGGGTTTTGCGAGCTGATCGATTACCGCCTGGGCTGAAACGAAAAACGCGCCTTCGGGCGCGTTTTTCTTTGGTGGTGCGACTTACCTACTTTGCGCGCCTGCCGGAATGTTGAACAGCATGCCGCCGCCGTTGCCGCCCGCCATCACGCTCGGCGTCACGCCGTTCCATTTCTCGATGGCGGCACGTTCGAGCTTCAGGCGTTCCCACGCCAGCAGGCGGTCATCCAGCGATGAGGCGAGCGCGCGGTTGGCCGCAGCTTCGCCTTCAGCAATCGCCACCTTCTTCTTGGCTTCGGCCTGAGCGGAACGCACTTCGTTCTCGGTGCGGATCGCATCCTGAATGGCTTTGGTCTTGGCGCTCACCGCATCAAGCAACGAGCGTGGCGGGCGCAGCGAGCCGACAATGCCGAACTGCTTGATCGACACGCCCAGCGGTGCAAGCCGCGCGTCCAGCTCGTTGGTCAGCCGCGCGACGAACTCTTCCTTCTTGCCGCCGTTCACGTCGTCAAAGTTGTATTCCGAGCCGATTGCGACGATCACGTTGCGCGCCGTGTCGCGCAGGTAGCCGTGCGTGAACGTCTCGATGCGATCGGCGCGGAAGTTGGTGTAGAACGCCGGCACCTTGTCGCGGTCGAGCTGGTACGAAACAGCCACGTCCACATTCACAGGTACGGCGTCCTTGGTGTTGAATGTCAGCTCTTCGTTGAGCGCGTGGCCTTCATTCACATCCTGCGTCCAGATCACGCGCTGCACGTAGGTCGGGTACTGGATGATCGCCGTCTGCACGGGGTTGTAGAAGACGAACCCGGTCACGACGTTTTCATGCGTGATGCCGCGATCGACGAGTCGGTTGATCTTGATGCCCGTGTAGCCGGGCGGAATGATCTGCCAGTTCAGCAGGAAAGTCCGCCCGATGGCCAGCGCCGCAATGGCGCCAAAGACGAGCGCGAGCAGTTTGATCGGCAGCTTGCTTGCCGTGACTTGAGGCATAAGGGTTCCCCTTGCTTGTTGGTTTGCTTCTGAGGTGTGGCTGGCGGGGCGGGCGCGCTGCTTACGCAATGGCCCACTTGCTGGCGCAGGAATCGTCAGCGATTCCCGTCAGGGATGGCCGCGCCCGGTGGGCGGGTGGTGGCAAGCGAGCTTGCCAATGGTGATGAGGTGCTGAGCTTCAATACGACCGAGGTGGCGCATTGCGATGCCCGAATGTTGCGGTGCACAAAGTATAGGCCGGCGCCCGATTTTTGCTCCCCTCCGGAAGCACTAGAGCGTGGCTTCGAATGCGCGGGCGTTGCGGAGTCGGATCAGGCGTCGCTGGGGTTGATGCGCGCAGGGTTCCAGCCCAGCGCGTTGTACACGTGATAGCGCGCGATGCCGATCCACTCGTGCAGCGCAAAATCTGTCAGCGCGAAGTTGTACGCCACCGGCAAGGGCGATGCCGCGGCCTGCAGATCGTCGGCGCGCACGGGAACCGGCGCCATGCCGAAGTGCGTGAAATACAGCAGGCTGCGTCGTAGGTGGATAGCCGACGAGACGAGCACCGTGCGATCAGCCGCGTATTGCGCGAGCACCGTGCGCGAGAACTGAGCGTTCTGCCACGTGTTCATGCTCTTGGGCTCCATCAGCACGTCGGCCTGGTCGACGCCGAGGGCAACGAGTTCGCGGCCATATACCGTGGCTTCCGGCTCGCCGTGATGGCGGGCATCGCCGCCGCTGACGAGGATCTTGCAATCGCCGTCGGCCTTGCGGCAGGCCTGATACAACTGCGCGGCTTCCACCATGCGCGGATACGAGAACAGCCCGGGCTCGACCGCGTCGCCCACGCGAAACGTGCCCGCGCCCAGTAGCACGATGGCGTTGCGCGCCCCCCATTGGATGTGCGGCTCGTTCTCGAAGGGCTTTTCCAGCGAATCCAGCAGCCACGCCGGCACTGGCCCGCAGCCGATCGCCATCACCAGCACACCCGTGAATACCGCCAGCCCGCGCGCAGCCCGACGTCGGCCGCGTGCTGCACACACCGCTGCCACGATCACCAGCACACACAGGATGGTCAGGCTCACACGTTCCTCCAGGTTGGCGCCTCATGCACGTACGTGAGGCGCCATCGTAAAGAGGAATGAACGGTTGCGCGACCCGTCTGCTTACGGGGTTGTTGCGGCAGGCTGCGGATTGGCTGAAGGCAGCAATCGGATGTGCCTTTCACTCCGCCGCGCCAATCTTCCCGAGCAACGCACGCAACATCGACCGCTCGGCCGAGCCAAGCGCCGCAAGCATGCGCTCCTCCGTCTCGACATGCGAGGCAACGAGCCCGTCAATCAGCTCAAAGCCTGCATCGGTGAGGGCGATCTGCAGGCCGCGCCGGTCTTCGGGATCGGTCCTGCGGACAATGAGACCACGTGTTTCCAGCCGGTCAAGCCGATTGGTCATGGCCGAGGTTGACAACATCATGTCCTTGGCCAGGGCTGACGGCGACAGTGCCTCTTCGCGGCCATTGCGGCGCAGGGTGAGCAGCACGTCAAAGCCGGCCATGTCGAGCTCTGCCTCGGCCACGTTGGCGACGACCGCCTGCCGCAGACGTTCGCCCGCGCGCCAGATTTCACCGCAGACCGCCATCGGACTTGGGTCGATGTCCGGACGCTCCCGACGCCACTGCGCGAGAATGCCGTCCATCGGCCCGCCTTGTGCCGACGCTGAATTGCCTTGACCCATCGAACACCTCATCCTAGTATTTCGACGTCAAATTACTTGATATCGAATTTTAAAAATCGTACCGGGTTTGCGGGCCCCCAGCAATCGGCCTGCGTACGGCTGCGTATTCCCAGCTCTTTTTCAGGTGATTACTTCGATATCAAATTACGTCACGTGGAGATTTCTCATGCCGTTTAATCGTCTGGCTGCGATGTTGGCCACCGCGTTGGCGCCCATGCTGTGGGGCACCACGTATCTCGTCTTTACGCAGACGCTTCCTGTCGACCACCCGTTGCTGGTCGGCGCGCTGCGTGCGCTGCCGGCAGGCGTGCTGCTGATGCTGCTGGGCCCTGGGCTGCCGCCGCGAGACAAGTTGCTGCGCCTGCTGGCGCTTGGCCTGGCCAACATCGGCGTGTTTTTCGCGCTGTTGTTCGTGGCAGCGCAGCGTCTGCCGGGTGGCGTGGCGGCGACGATCATGTCTGCACAGCCGCTGGTGGTCGCGCTGTTGGCGTGGCCGTTGCTCGCACGCAAGCCGCGCCCGGCGCAATTGGCGGCCGCGCTGGCCGGGTCGGTGGGGGTGGGGTTGCTGATTCTCGGCCCGGCGGCTCAGCTCGATGCAATTGGCGTGTTGGCGGCGCTGGCCGCGGCGTTGTCGATGGCGATGGGGACTGTGCTCATCGAACGCTGGGGCCGTATCGGCACGCCGCTGGCCGTTGCGGCATGGCAGCTCGCGCTCGGCGGACTGGTCTTGCTGCCCGTGGCGTTGTTCGTCGAGGGGCTCCCGCCCGCACTCACCGTGCGCAATGCGGTCGGCTTTGCGTACCTCATCGTCATCGGCACGGCGCTGGGTTACTGGCTGTGGGTGCGCGGCATCGGCATGCTCGGCGCGGACGTGACGTTCCTTTCGCTGCTCAGCCCGCTGACGGCAACGGTGCTCGGTGCGCTGGTCTTGGGCGAATGGTTCAGCCCGATGCAGACAGGCGGCGCGGTGCTGATCCTGGGCGCCACGGTGGCGGGGATGGCGTTGTCGCGGCGGGCGAAGGCGGCCGCGCAAACAACAAGCCCCGCGAGGCCGGGGAAGGCTGCGGGGCTGGTTGAACGTTGAGGTTATGCGCGGTGCTTACTGGACCGACTTCGTGATGTACGAGAAGCTCTTCAGGTACGTGGTCGGCGCCGTGCCTTTGTACGCGTAGTTGATTTCGCACTTGACCGTACGTTGACCATCTACATCCCACCAGCAACGTTCGTCTAAGTCATAGGCCGCCGTTCCGGTCGAGCCGCCTTGCAATTGGCTATCGTTGGAGTTGGTGGTCGCAATTACGTGGTGGATGCGCAATGTATTGAGCGTGCCCATTGGTGTGACCAACGGTTCATAGGCTTCTACGGTCGAGGTGATGCTGGATTGTTCCTGGTAGCCGGCCACACACCCGTATTGCCATGAGGCGGACCATGTCTTGCCCACGAACAGCGGGAAGTTCACCAGGGAGCGCTTCGGGGTGTAGCGGCAGACGTTGCCGTTTTGGTAGGTGCGCGACAGGCGGTTGGCATCAAGGTCGGACGTATAGCTCTCATCGGCCGCACCATCCAGGGTCGAAGTGGTTGAGGTCACGCCTGCGGTGGTATCGACGTTGACGGTGGTGCTGACACGCTCATGAACATCCGTCGTGCCGTTCAGGCGCGAGTTTGTCTCCGTCTGGGTGATGACACGACCGACTTTTGGCGTGCCTGCCGTGTACTCATGCGGCGTCACCGTCACTGTCACCTTGGCCGACTTGCTCGCGTCCTTGGCAGACGTCACGGTAACCGTGAACGTGCCGCCCGGCGGGCTTTTCAGGCCTGCCGTCCAGCTCTGCGTGCTCGCGCCTTTGACGGACACCTCGGTGTTGCTCGTCGCATCGCCGGACTTCCAGTTGACGTCGCTGCTGCTGTCCAGACGCAGGTCTTGCCCCGACTTGACCGTCAGCGTGGCATTTTGACCGCTGACCGCGCTAAACGATTGCACCTTGGTGCCGCCAACGGTTGCGCTGACCGAAAAGCTGTTCGGATCCGCAAAGCCACCGCTGCTGCTATCGCCGCCGCCGCCGCAGGCGCTCAATGCGCAAGCCAATGCAATTCCCGTAAATCCCTTGCCCCATGCCTTCATTTTTGTACGTATCCCTGTATCTGTGATTTTTGTGGAAATCTGTGCGCAGAAATGCCGCGGGGCGCAGCGTACAAGCCGGGTAAATTTGTTTTCTTAGGATTTGCTTAAGGCGGGGTGACTCCCCACTAAATGGTGGGCGTGCAGGTGATTACGTCGATCGCGAAAGCAAAACTCGCCGCAAATCGGTGGGGTTTGCGCATGAGCAGGGCATGCTGCGCGCAAGAACGGCTACCAATGTGAGTTTCGAGCGCATCGCGATGCAATCGGATGGCTTATCTGGGCTGAGTCGCGGTAATCCACTGCTGATTATTGCCGCCGCACCATCGGCCGCATGGGCGCCTCATCGCCATTATCAACAGGCGCGGCACCCAGATATTGCATGTTCGATCGATATTCCGGCAGCTTCGCCATCGTCATATGCCGGGCATCGGCAAACAGCGTGAGCGTTTCGGGCAAATGACGCGACAGCACGGCCATGCGCGTGCGCCCCGACGGGTGTGTCGACAGAAACTGCTTTTGCTCTGTCCCGCCGATCGAACCCATCTTTTGCCACAGCGTGAGCGCGGCGCGCGGGTCGTAGCCGGCGCGCGAGGCGATGTCCATGCCGACCAGGTCGGCCTCGGTTTCCTCCGCACGCGAGAACGCCAGCAGGTGCATCTTGGCGCCTTCGCCCAGGTCAGTGTCGCCCCGGTTGCCGAAGCCGAACAATTGCGAGATGACGTTGGCGCCCAGGTTGGTGATCTCGCGCTGGCCGGCGCGGGCGCGGGCGTGTTCGCGCAACGCGTGGGCGATCTCGTGGCCGAGTGCCATGGCGAGTTCGTCGTCCGTCAGCTTGAACTGTTCGAGCAGCCCCGAGAACACGGCGATCTTGCCGCCGGGCATGCAGAACGCATTCACCTGCGACGAGCCGATCAGGTTGACCTCCCACTGCCAGTGCGCGGCGTCGGGGTTCCAGCGCGGCGCTTGCGGTGTGAGGCGCCTGACGATGCCGCGAATGCGGATCAGATCCGGCACGTTGTCAGGCGCAAGCGCGCCTTCGTGGGCCGCGTTGTCGATGATGCCCTGGTATTCGGCCAGCGCGCGCTTGTCGATTTCCTCGGCCGGAATGACGAGGCGGATGTTGGGCGACGTGGTGGTGGGCGCTTCCAGTTTCACGCCGTCGGCGGGCACCGGCAGCGGGCCGTCCATGGCGGTTGCCCACGCAGATAGCGCGAGGCCGATAGCGGTCAGCAGGGAGCGTGTTACGCGGGGCATATGGTCGAGGGGCCGAATCCGTGCGACATAATATCGGCCAACGCACCGCGCCACGCTACGTGGCAACCCGCATTCGCATCGCCTTCGCCTCTGGCCCGCCGCATGACCTTCCACGATTACCTCGATATCTTTCGCAACCGCCGCATCGGCGCGATGCTGTTGCTGGGCTTTGCCTCCGGCCTGCCGCTGGCGCTCACCTCGGGCACGCTGCAGGCCTGGATGACGGTGGAAGGACTCGACATCCGCACCATCGGGTTGTTCTCGCTGGTGGGGCAGGCGTACATCTTCAAGTTCCTGTGGGCGCCGTTGATGGACCGGTTTACGCCGCCGCTGATGGGCCGGCGGCGCGGCTGGCTCGTGCTGACGCAGGCCGGGCTGGTGGCGTCGATTGCCGCCATGGCCTTCACGCCGCCGCATGCAGCGCTCTGGGCGCTGGCTGGGCTGGCAGTGTTGGTGGCGTTTTTATCAGCGTCGCAGGACATCGTTTTCGATGCCTACAGCACCGATGTGCTGCATACGAGCGAGCGGGGCGTCGGTGCGGCCGTGAAGGTGCTCGGCTACCGGCTGGCGATGCTGGTGTCGGGCGGCCTGGCGTTGTACCTGGCCGATCGCGTGATGGGCTGGAGCAACATGTACCTGCTGATGGCCGGGCTGATGGCGCTGGGCATCATCGCGACGCTGTGGTCGCCGGAGCCGGAGGTGTCGGCACGCCCGCCGCGCAGTCTGCAGGAAGCCGTGGTCGGCCCACTGCGGGACTTTTTCTCACGCCGGGGCGCCTGGGCGCTGCTGGCGCTGATCGTGCTCTACAAGCTGGGCGACGCGTTTGCAGGCAGCCTGTCGACCACGTTCCTGATCCGCGGCGTCGGTTTTTCCGCTGGCGAGGTTGGCATCGTCAACAAGACGCTCGGGTTGGCGGCCACCATCGTGGGTGCGCTGTATGGCGGCACGCTGATGGTGCGGCTGGGGCTGGTGCGCGCGCTGCTGCTTTTTGGCGTGCTGCAGGCGGTGTCGAACCTCGGCTACTGGGTGCTGGCCGTCACGCCGCAGCATTTGTGGACGATGGCGGTGGCCATCGGCATCGAAAACATCTGCGGCGGCATGGGCACGGCGGCCTTTGTGGCGCTGCTGATGGCGCTGTGCAACCGGTCGTTCTCGGCGACGCAGTATGCGTTGCTGTCAGCGCTGGCTTCCATCGGTCGCGTGTACGTCGGGCCAACCTCGGGCTACCTCGTGGAAGCCTATGGCTGGCCCGCGTTTTATCTGATGACCGTGGCGTTTGCCTTCCCGGGCCTGGTGCTGCTGTGGTGGATGCGCGGCACGATCGGCCGCTACGAGGCCGAGCAGAACGAACGCGCCTTGGCGGCCAAAGCCGCGTCAGCCTGATTGACTAACCCAAGCGGTTCGAGCGGTCGGCATCGGCAAAGCCGGCCAGCGGCAGCGCCGCATCGATGCCTTTGCCCAGCGCGATGGCCTTGAACAGCTCGCCCATCTCGGCTTCCGACAGCAGCTTCTGCACGGCATTGGCCGCCGGCAGAAACTGCATCGGGTCGGACGGATCCAGCGTCATCAGCAGCTCGCCCACCCCGGCGCTCAACAGAAAGCGCGCCTGGCTCGTATAGCCGAGCAGGTCCAGTCCGGCCTCTTGGCCCGCCTGGGCAATCCCCGAAAAATCGACGTGCGCGGTGATGTCCTGCAGGCCCGGCAGCCAGAACGGATCGTCATGCGCGTGCTGGCGGTAGTGGCACATGAGCGTGCCGTTGGTGCGGTGCGCGTGGTAGTACTCGGCAGCCGGGAAACCGTAGTCGATCAGCAGCAGCAGGCCGCGCTCAAGCGCTGTGCCAACGCTGCGGATGAAGCCCTCGGCGGCTTCGTGTGATTCGGTGATGAGATCATCCGCGCCCGGCAGGGCAGCCAGCTTGGCAGGCACCTCCGACGGATCAACGAGCCGGTCTTCCCATTGCAGGCCGTTTTCGGTGTTGAGTGTCACGCCGCGCTGGTGCCACACGCCGCTGCGACGGGACCACAGCGACACGGGCATCGCATCGAGCACTTCATTGCCGATCATCACGCCGGAGAACGGCGCGGGCAACGTGTCATGCCACTGCGCGAGGGCGCCCAGCTCGGGGCCGAGCGCGGTCAGGCGTTCCTGTTGGCGCTGGCGCAGCTCGCCGGAGAGTTCGACGATGCCGTAGCTGTCGGGGCGCACGCCCACCGCATCGAGTTCGGTGAGGATGTCGGCAGCCAGCTTGCCGGTGCCGGCGCCAAACTCCAGCACGTGGCGCTGGCCTTCGGGTAATGCTTGCAGCACCTGCGCGATCTGGTGCGCCACGGTGCGGCCGAAGAACGGCGTCAGTTCGGGGGCGGTGATGAAGTCGCCGCCGTCTTCCACGCGGCGGCCGAACTTGGCCGCGCCGCCGCTGTAATAGCCCAGGCCCGGCGCGTAGAGCGCCAGTTCCATGTAGCGGTCGAACGGGAGCCAGCCGCCGGCGGCCGCAATGGCGTCGGCGATCACGGCGAACAGTTGCGCGGACTGCG